>CAZIBD010000046.1:0-24458 GCA_964536935.1 uncultured bacterium
CCAGCAACAAACGCCGCATGGCCCGAGTCTATCGGGCCATGCGGTGAGGAACAAGCCAGCCGGCGCCTTCGCGCAGGGGCCTGGTCGCAGCGAACCTAGGGTGACGTTCCGAAGCTGCTGAACGTGTACTGGCTCTGATCCGCGGCGCCCGCCCGGCCGTTGGTGGCCCACACCTTCACGTAGCTGCCGCCGAGAACGCGGACCCGTCCGCCGTCGTAGGTGGGCCCGAAGACGCACTGGTCGCTGTTGTCGACCGTGCAGGCGGCGATGGTGATGTTGGCCGAGCCGGCCGTGAAGGACCAGTACCCGCTCTGGTTGGCGTACCAGTAGTCGTTGTCGCCGAGCGTCTCGAGGTCGCCGCTGTAACTACTGCCCGCACTCAGGGTCGCGCTCGTCGTCGAGGGGCTGTCGTTCTGCGGCTCGAAGCTGTCGGTGTAGGCGGAGCCGTACGCGTACACGTCGACCGAGGTCGAGGTCCCCGACGTGTTGGTGATCGCGGCGTAATAGACCGACGCCGAGTCCGGCACGATCACGCACGACCCCTTGCAGCCCACCAGGGAGACGATGTCGGACGGCTTGAGCGAAGCCGTCCCGACCGACTGCAGGCCGGCCGTGCCGGAGGTGAAGTAGTAGTAGTTGTGCGCCGACGCGATCGGCACGCCGCCGGCGTCCTCGAGCTCGAGGTTGACGTTCTGCGACAGCTCGACGTAGAGCAGCGGGTAGGTGCTACGGATGTTGGACGGGACGTTGATCTGGTAGTACACCGTCTGGCCCGCGCCGACGGTGACGGTATCGCGGACAGGGGGCTGGGTCGTGAACGTGGAACTTGTCGCGGTCACCGGTGTGTAGTTGGCGGGAGGGCTGTAGGTGATGGTGATCGAGCATGCCCCCAGCGCTGCCACGATCACGACGAGCGCTGCGACCAATCCGAGTCGTCTCATGATGGAGCCTCCTGCGCAAAGTCTAGCCGCAGCCCGGGGTTCGTGGTTGCCAACACCTTCATAGTTCGTTGATCCCGTCCCCGGCGTGGCGGCGGCTCCGGCGACGGGCCCGGCGCACTCGGCGTCTCACTCCAACGACATCAGGTAGGGGTAGAGGTCGGGCGCGCCGGCAAGGACCTCCAGCTCCAGGTCCGGGAAGCGCTCACGGATGCGCTCGGCCACGGCCTCCGCCCGGTCCTTGCCCAGCGACGCGCTGTAGAACAGCGAGGCGATCTCGTAGCCTTCCACTCGCGTCTCGAGCAGCGCCAGCAGGCAGGCATCGGCGTCCTCGTCGGCGACCTTGAGCTGCCCGTCGGCCAGCCCGATGAAGTCGCCCTTGGCGACCGCCACGTCCTCGATGGTGGCGCTGCGGCTGGCGGTCGTGATCTCGAGGGTGAGGGAGGCGTCGGCCGCCTCCTTCATCACCTCGATCAGAGGGCCGATCTCCTCACCCTCCTGGAACAGCACCGCGGCCGCCAGCCCCTGGCCGAGGGTTCGCGTCGGCAGGACCTCCACGTGCTTGCCGGTCACCACCTCACGCACACGCTCGGCGGCCATCACGATGTTCTTGTTGTTCGGCATCACGATGACGTTGGGAGCGCCGACCGACCGGACCGCATCGGCGATGTCCTCGACGCTGGGGTTGTCGCTCTGCCCACCCCCCACCACGCGCGCGCCGAGGCTCCGGAACACCCGCGTCACGCCGTAGCCACTCGATACCGTCACGAGCGCGGTGCGGGGCGGCGTCGCCTCCTCGGGCTCCACGTCGGCGAGGATCTCGTGGTGCTGCTCGCTCATGTCCTCGACCTTGGACCGCACCATGGTGCCGTAGCGGGCCACCTCGGCGAGCAACTTCTCCGGCTCCTCGGTGTGGATGTGGCCCTTCACGAAGCCCTCCGCACCGACCACCAGCAGGGAGTCGCCGTAGGGCTGGACGAGCTTCTGGATCTGGCGCGTCGGGACGGACACGCCGGATAGGAGGAACTCCGTGCAGAAGCCGAACTCCTCCTCCTCGAACTGCTGCTGCGCGCGCACCGATACCTTCGGGGGCGGCGGGAGATCGACGCCATCGAAGTAGGCGATGATCCCCTCCAGGACCCGCACGAAGCCCTTGCCACCGGCGTCCACGACCCCGGCTTGCTTGAGGATGGCGAGCTGGTCGGGCGTCCGCTCCAGCGCCACCTCGGCCGCTTCGAGGGCGGCCCGGAGGACGTCGAGCGGGGGCCGGCCCTCGACCTCGGCCGCAGCCTCGGCTGCCCTCCTGACCACGCTGAGGATGGTCCCCTCGACAGGCTTCATCACCGCGCCGTAGGCGCTCTTGGTGCCTGCGGCGAGCCCGGCCGCGAGCTCGGGCCCGCCCAGCCGGGGGTGGAGCCTGGCCGTCTCGCCGAAGCCCTTCAACACCTGCGACAGGATCACGCCCGAGTTGCCGCGGGCGCCCAGCAGGGATCCGTAGGACAGGGCGTGGGCAAAGGCCTTCATGGTCCCGGGATTCTCGTCGCCGAGCTGGCGGCGAACCGACTGCATGGTCAGGTGCATGTTCGTGCCGGTGTCGCCGTCGGGCACCGGGTAGACGTTGAGGGCGTTGACCTCGTCGACGTAGACGCCGAGCCACTCGGTGGCGTAGCTGAAGGCATGACTGAGCTGGCGGGCGCTCAGGGTCTCGGGTTCCCTCGTGGCTACATCAGCCACGGCTCACTCCGTCCACGTGGACCCGCACCGCGTCGAGATCGATTCCGGCGTAGCGCTTGGCGGCGTAGCGGGCGCGTTCACGGACCGAATCGGCCACGACCGGGATGTTGATGCCATAGGCCACCACCACGTGGATGTCGACGTCGGCACGAAGCTCCCCGTTGGGGTGCTCCACGACCACGCCCTCGTCTACCTGCGACAGGCCCAGGACTCGGCGCAGCCCTTCCCCGATGTTGGCGGGCGCCATGCCGACGACGCCCGGAACCTCGTGGGCGGCAAGCCCCAGGATCGACGACAAGGCGTCGTCCGAGACGTGCACGCGATCGATCTCACGCTCCTTGGGCTTGCGCTTGGGCGGGCGGGGCTCGCTCTGCCCTGCCTTGCCTTCCTCCATCCGACGTCCCTCCCATTCGCGCACCGTCGCGCTTCGCCGACGGCCTCCCGGCCGTTCGGTCTCTCGGCCTGCCGAGGGTCCCGGTACGCTGTCACAGCATTCTAGCCCGCGGGGAGGGGCTTTCCCGTGGCTTCGCCGGCACGCGGGTCACCCCTCGTCCCACACCTCGACGTCGAGGCTCGACGCACGAACGCCGAGGCCTCGCCCTTGCACGAACGCGAGGGCCGACCCGAGCGTGCGTTCCAGCCAAACGCGGTCCGCGCTGATGGCGCTGACGCCGATCCGCTCCCAGGCATGGGCGTCGAGCCCGTCGAGGCGCGCCACCGACACCGGGAACCGCGCCTTCAGGCGCTCGGTGACCGGCAGGATCAGCGAGCGCTTCTCCTTGAGGCTGCGAACGCCGGGCAACTCCAGCGTCACGAGCAGCACGCCCACGTAGACGGCACCGCCGGCCACGACCGCTACTCCATGCCGGCGAGAAACCCGATGCGTCGCAGGGCCCGGATGAGGTCCATCACCGTCACTTCACCCGCGTCATACTCGACCGCCACCTGGAGGTCGCTGCTGGCCTTCACGTCGCGCACGCCGCGCAGCGCGCGAAGCGCCTGTTCCACGCGACCCCGGCTCGCCTCCGTGTCCATGCCGCGGACCCCGAGCAGGACCCGGGCGGCTCCCTCGTCAGCCATGGTCGTCCTCCTCCACCCACCCGGAGCCGGCGCCTCCGGCGGCTGCCGCCACCGCGGCCGCACGCGAACCGAGATGGCGCGCGTAGACGGTGGCCGGCGCCGCCCCGAAGCGCTCTGCCTCCAGGGCCGCCCCGCCGGCGGCATCCGCGGCAGGCACCTCCACCCGCAGATCGTAGACGCCGGCGTCGTACGCGCTCTTGGTCAAGGCGCGCAGCAGGGCTCGCAGCGCCTCGTCGTCACCGGGGGGCGGGCTCGCCAGACGCCCGGCGACGACGGTAGGACGCTCCCCGTCGAACACCGCCTGCGCCAACACGAAGCCCCGGATCCCGCCCTCTCCCTCGGCCACGAAGGCGTGGCCGGTGCGGGCGAAGAAGCGCAGGCTCGCCGTACCGGTTCGCCGCTCCAGTCCGTACGCCGCCGCGTAGGCGGCATCGATCTCGTCGATCGCCGGAGCGTCTTCCGGCTCTAGCGGCCTTGCGTGCGTGTCCATGAGCCGGACCGACCCCCCTCCTTGTGAAGAAGCCTGACGCTCTCGATGACGATGTCCTTGCTGGCGCCCTTGAGCATGTCGTAGAGCGTCAATGCCGCCACGCTGGCGGCCGTCAGCGCCTCCATCTCCACGCCGGTCGAAGCTGTCGTGCCGCAGGACGCTTCGAAGCGCACCCGTCCGTCCTGTCGCTGGGCGTGCACACTCACCGAGGTGAGCGGCAGCGGATGCGCCAGCGGGATGAGGTCGGGCGTGCGCTTGGCGGCCATGATGCCGGCCAGCTCCGCCACCTGCAGCGGGTCGCCCTTCGGCGCCCCCTCCTCCAACCACGCGACCGCTGCCGGCGGTAGCGCCACGATCGCTTCGGCGATGGCTCGCCGTGTCGTGGGCGGCTTGCCTCCGACATCCACCATGGTCGGGTGTCCGTCCTCGAAGTGCTGCGACGGCATGCGCCCATTGTACGGCCGCGCTACAGCACCAGGCCGTCCACGGCGTCCTCCGACGCCTCGCGCTGCCACGGCCGGTAGCCGGCCTCGACGAAGTACAGCCCGTGGGGCGCCACGTTGTGCCCGGCGCGCGTGCGGTTCCGCGCCTGGAGCAGGTCCGGCATGTCCTCGGGAGGCAGCTTCCCCTTGCCCACCCACAGAAGCGTGCCCACGATGGTGCGAACCATGCCGCGCAGGAAGCCGTCCGCCGCGACGTGCAGGCGCAGCTCTTCGGCCTCGGCACGCAGCTCGCACAGGAGCAGCGTGCGCTCGCGACTGCGCGTCTCGCGGGTCGCGAAGGTACTGAAGTCGTGGGTCCCGATCAGCCTCCGGCATGCCGCCTGCATGGCCTCCACGTCCAGGTGCCGAAACACCGGCAGGACACGGTGGCGCTGCAACGCCTGGCCGCGAGGGTCGTCGCGCAACACGCGCAGGCGGTAGAGGTAGCGCCGGTAGAGGCAGTCGAACTGGGCGTGGAAGTCGTCCGCGCAGGTTTCGAGCTGCAGGACCGCCACGTCCCTCGGTAGATGCGCGTTGAGGGCCAGGCGCAGCTTCTCGTCCGGTATGCCGACGCCGGTGTCGACGTGCGCCGTCATCGCCAGGGCGTGGACGCCGGCGTCGGTCCGACCGGCCGCGACCACGCTGCCGTGCTCGCCGGGTAGGTGCGCCAGCGCCTCCTCGAGCACGGCCTGCACCGTCCTTTCGCCCGCGGCCTGACGCTGCCAGCCGAAGAAGGCCGTGCCATCGTACTCGAGGGTGAGGCGAACGCGGCGCACCGGGCTCAGGCTACGACCGGCGGACGCACCGCCCGGAAGCGGCGACCGAGCGCCGGCAGCGGGTCGGGCGTGGGACTCGCAACGGACTGCAGGACGTGGATGACCTCCATACGCTCCTCCCGCCGCACGCGCATCGTGGCCGCGGCACCCGCAAGGGCCTGCCGGGATTGTAGCAGCCGCCCCGCGGGCGGGAAGGCGTGACCCGGAACCGTTGCCCCGGCTGGTGAGGCGTGCGATTCTACCCCCATGGACACGCCTCGATCCGACCGCCTCTTCGAACGCGCGCGCAGGGTCACGCCCGGCGGCGTCAACTCCCCCGTTCGCGCCTTCGGCTCGGTAGGCGGTACCCCGCGCTTCATCGCGCGCGGCGAGGGGTGCCACTTGTACGACGCGGACGGGAACCGCTACCTCGACATGGTGGGCTCGTGGGGGCCGCTCCTGCTAGGCAGCGCGCATCCGGCGGTGGTGGAGGCGCTCAGGCGAGCGCTTCCGCATGGCACCTCCTTCGGCGCACCCACCGAGGACGAGGTGCGGCTGGCGGAATCCATCCTTGAACGCGTCCGCGGCACCGACCGGGTGCGCTTCGTGAACTCCGGCACCGAGGCGACGATGAGCGCGATCCGCGTCGCTCGCGGCGTGACCGGACGTGACCGGCTGGTGAAGTTCGAGGGCAACTACCACGGCCACGGCGACAGCCTGCTGGTGGCCGCCGGCTCCGGCGCGTTGACCACCGGCGTCCCGTCCAGCGCAGGGGTACCTCGGGGTACTGCCGCCGACACGCTGGTCGCGCGCTACAACGACCTCGACTCGCTGCGCGCGCTCTTCGAGGCACACGAGGGCACCATCGCGGCCGTGATCCTCGAGCCGGTGGCGGGCAACATGGGCGTGGTCCCGCCGGCGCCCGGCTTCCTCGAGGGGGTGCGTGAGCTGACGCGCGCGAACGGGACCGCCATGATCGTCGACGAGGTGATGACCGGCTTCCGGATCGCCCGCGGCGGCGCGGTGGAGCGCTACGACCTCGAGCCCGACCTCGTCACCTGGGGCAAGGTGATCGGCGGCGGCCTCCCGGTGGGCGCCTACGGCGGAAAGGCGCGCTTCATGGACGCCGTCTCGCCGCTCGGCCCCGTCTACCAGGCGGGCACCCTGTCGGGCAATCCGCTGGCGATGGCGGCCGGTCTGGCTACCTTGGCCGCCGTCGACGAGGCCGGCGACGTCTACGAAGCGCTGGAGGAGCGCGGCCGGCAGCTCGAGGAGGGGCTCGCGGCCGGCGCCGCCGATGCCGGCATCGACGTGTGGATCAACCGCGTGGGCTCGATGCTCACGGTCTTCTTCACAGCCGCGGCGGTGCAGGACTTCGCAGGTGCCACCGCCACCGACCGCGCCGCCTTCGCACGCTGGTTCCACGGTCTGCTGGAGCGCGGCGTCTACTGGCCCGCCAGCCCCTTCGAGGCGGCCTTCCTCTCCTACGCTCACGGCCCCGCCGATGTCGACGCGATCGTCGAGGCAGCAGCGGAAGCATTCGAGGACGCGGCCGCGGGGTCCTGACATGCCGCTGCCGCCCACCGGCGACACCATCGCCGCCATCGCCACCGCGCCCGGCACCGCGGCGATCGGCGTGGTACGGGTGTCCGGGCCCGGCGCGTTCCGGGTGGCCGACCGTTTGTTCCGCCCGAGGCGCGGCGCCCCGCCCAGCCGCCGTCCGGCCGGTCGCGTGCTCTACGGGCGCATCGTCGACCCGCGCCTGGAGGAGGCCGGCGTCGTCGACGAGGCGCTCCTGCTGACCTTCCGGGCCCCGCACTCCTACACCGGTCAGGACGTGATCGAGCTGCAAACTCATGGCGGGCCCGCCGTGCTCCGCACGGTACTCGACCTCTGCGTGACGGCAGGCGCACGTCTGGCCGGACCCGGCGAGTACACCCTCCGTGCCTTCCTGGGCGGCCGGCTCGATCTGGCGCAGGCGGAGAGCGTGATGGACCTGGTGGAGGCGCAGACCGACAGCGCCCGTCGCAACGCCGCGCTGGGCCTGTCGAAAGCGCTCGGCGATCGCCTGGACGGCATCCAGACCGACATCACGGAGGCCTATGCGGCGCTGCAGGCCAGCCTCGACTACCCGGAGGAGGGCGTGCCGGAGGCGGAGCTCGGGCAACCGCTGGGCCGCGCGCAGGCGCAGGTGGAGGCGTTGCTGGCAACCGCCGAGGCGGGCCGCATCAGCCGATCGGGCGCGCGGCTCGCCCTGCTGGGTCGCCCGAACGCCGGCAAGTCGAGTCTGCTCAACGCCCTCCTGGGCTTCGAGCGCTCCATCGTCGGCGAGGCCCCGGGAACCACGCGCGACTACCTGGAGGCGCCCCTCGCGCTGGGGGGCGTCCCGATCACCGCCATCGACACGGCCGGCATCCGTGCCGCCGAGGACGCCGTGGAGGCCTCGGGGGTGAAGATCGCTCGCGAGATCGCCGAAGCCGCCGACCTGTGCGTGCTGCTGCTCGACCGCTCGGCGCCCCTCGCTGAGGAGGACCGGACCCTGCGGCGCGAGCTACCGGCCGGCCGCACCCTCGTCGTGGCCAGCAAGGCCGACCTGCCTCCCGCATGGGACGAGCGCGAGCTTCCCGACGGGGCGGCGCTCGCCGTGTCGGCCCGGACCGGCGCCGGCCTGGAGGAGCTCAAACGACGTCTGGAGGCACAACTCCTCGGCAACGCCGCCGGCAGCGAGTTGTGGATCACCAACGAACGCCACGCCCAGGCCCTGGAGACCGCTCGCCGCCACCTGTCGGCTGCGCGCAAGGCGGCTCCCGACGTGGCCTCGCTCGAGTTGCAAGACGCCCTCCATGCCCTGGGCCAGGTCACGGGCAGGACGGCCGTGGCCGAGGAAACCCTCGCCGCGATCTTCGCGAACTTCTGCGTAGGGAAGTGACCGGTGCGCCGCCTCAGGCCCAGGCGGCCTCGACCTCCCGGGCCGCCGAGCGAACGGCAGCCGGGAAGCTCGCCATCACGCCCTGGAGGACACTCTTGGCCGTGAACTCGATCATGCTCAGCAGGGCGCGGCCCCCCCACTTCTCGGGGGCAGGGAGCGCGAGATGGATGGTGATGCAGAAGCTGTACTCCACGCGGCACCCGCGGCGCCCCGGCTGCACGCTGGCGTCGCCCGAGACCTCGGCCCAGCCGGGTCCGTCGGGCTCCAGAGGCAACCCGGTCAGGCGGGCGCCGGCCTCCGTGTAGGTCAGCTCCGACCGGAAGGGAAGCTCCCGCTGTCCGAACAGCGCTGCGTTCACCGGCAGCGTGGCGGTCACCACCTTGGGGGACCCTTCCACGACCTGCAGGTCGGCCAGGAAGCTGGCCTGCGACAGCGACCTCGGCACGTCTCGGACGAAGTCGCGCGCCATCTCGGCCGGCAAGTCCAGCTCGAGCCCGAAGCTCACCTCGTGCGTCAGGTCCACGCGCTCACCTTTCGCCGGCTCCGCGCGGGCGCGGCCCCACCCACTCGACGCGCAGGGCGTTCTCCTGCACGGCGGCCTCGATCTCGCTGTCGCTGGCGGTTCGCAAGCGCGGTAGCTCGTGGAACAGGCCGGCACTCGACGCCAGCCCCACCCGGACCGTCACCGGCCCGTCGTCGCTCACCCGCCCGATGCGCCACAGGAGCTGGCCGGCCAGGTCGTCGAGCTGCCCGAGACTGACCCCGGTGCCCGACAGCAATCCGCTGACCCGCTCCTGAACGTCGCCTTCCATCACTGCAAGGCCCCTTCCTCGACCCAGCCTACCGCATTCCTCCGCCCCCCGCGCGGCCGAGCGAACCTCGGGAAGGGGCCCCCGGGCGGTCGCGAAGCGTCGTAGCTTGACCGCGTGACCGACCCCGCTCCGGCCCTCGGCTCGCGCGTGCCGGCGCTCCAGCTGCGAGCGTTCGCCGCGGGCACCGCCGACCTCGTTCCGGGCAGCCTGCGCGAGGTGTGGGCGTTCGCCGGGTCGCGGAGCCATGTCGCCTGGCCGTGGCAGGTCGACGGGGCGCCCCTGCTACTGTTGTTGCTGGTGGCGGGCGCCATCACGGTCGCGTGGCTGGAGCGCGCGGGGGAGCGCCAAGAAGACGGAGCCGCCGGAAGCCCTCAGGAAGTTCATTGTGGTCTCGGCTCACGTTAACCGGCCGCGCATACAGTAGCGGTGGAAGAGCGGGTTGTGCGGGCCCGCTCCCACGACGCGCAACGACAGCGTCCGACACGACCGCGACCGGAAGCCGGGGGACGGCTTTTCGGAAGGAGGAGTACCGTGCTTCGCAAACGCATGACCTTCGGCCTGGCAGCGCTGATGGTGGCCGTCGGGCTGGTCCTCGCCGGGGCGAACCTGTTCCCAGTGGTGAGCGCCCAATCGACGACCACGAGCAGTCAGCCGTCCGCGTTGCTGCAGAACGAGCAGAACACCGTCAACATCGTCGACACCTACGGCCCGAGCGTGGTGGCAGTCAACATCACCGTCAAGGGCCAGCGTGTGAACCCATTCCAGCAGCAGAACATCCCCCAACAGTTCCAGCCGTTCTTCCCGCAGCAGCAGCAGGTCCTGCAGGCTGCAGGGTCGGGCTTCGTGATCGACTCGCAAGGCCAGCTCATCACCAACTATCACGTGGTCAAGGACGCCCTGCAACAGGGAACGGTCAAGCTGCTGAGCGGCGCCAAGATGACCGTGACGTTCCCGGGTAGCCAGAAGGAGCTTCCCGTCCACGTGGTGGGGGCGGATCCCGACTACGACCTGGCGCTCATCCAGCTCGACAACCCGAGCGATCTCCCGAGCAGCGCCAAGCCGATCCCGCTGGCCAACGTTTCGAGCATCAAGGTGGGCCAGAAGGCCATCGCCATCGGCAACCCGTTCGGCCTGTCCTCGACCGTGACGGAGGGCATCATCTCCGCCATGGGGCGTGAGCTGCCGTCGATCGGCCAGGTCAAGATCCCCATGATCCAGACCGACGCCGCGATCAACCCCGGCAACTCCGGCGGCCCGCTGCTAGACTCGGCCGGCCAGGTGATGGGCATCAACACGATGATCATCCCCGGCATGGCGGCCAACGGCCAGGCCGGCAACATCGGCATCGGCTTCTCGGTGCCGGCCAGCCTCATCCAGAAGGCGCTGCCCGAGCTGAAGAAGGGCGGCCTGACGGGCATCTACGCACAGGCCCTCGACATCCAGAACAAGCCGCGCATCGGCGTGTCGGTCATCGGTGTGGACAACTTCCCGTCCGACGTCCGCAAGACGCTGAACATGCCCGACTACGGCGCCATGGTCATGCAGGTGGCGCCGAACGGCCCGGCCGCCAAGGCCGGCCTCGAGGGGCCCAGCTACCAGGCGAACGTGAACGGCCAGAACTACCCCGCCGGCGGCGACGTCATCCTCTCGGCCGACGGCACCAAGATCAGCACCGTCACCGACCTGCAGCGCATCGTGCTCTCGAAGAAGGCCGGCGACAAGCTGAACCTCGAGGTCTGGCGCAACGGCAAGACGCGCAACGTGACCGTGACGCTCGAAGTCGTCCAGCAGAGCCCGAACTCGAACGGCTCGGGCGGCAACGGCTCCAACAACTCCGGCCAGTAGGCGCCTTCGGCGCGAACCAGGCACACGGGGAGGGCGGCTGCGAAGCCGCCCTCCCCCTTCTCGTTCGCCCCAGCAGCGCAACGCAGCTTCAGGCCGCCGGCGGCCACGGCGGCCCAACGCCGCCCACCTCCCGCGCCACGCTGGCAGCGACATCGGCCGCGGCAGCCAGGTCGTGCTGCAGGCCCAAGCCCGATCCGGCGAGCATCCACCACCGCTCGCTCAGGCCACGGGCGACGGGCAGGCCCCCCTCAGGAACGGTGGCGAACACACCGCGCACGGACCGGACGCTCTTCCCCAGCTCCAAGTGCCCCGAAGCGAGGAGCGGGCCCAGCGCCGGCTCCTCGAGCAGAGCCTCGACGAGCTCCCGGCGCAGGCCGACGGGCACCCCGAGGAGGCGACCCTCCGTGGGGACGTACCCCACCGGGTCTGCGGGCGGAGCCGGCGGCACCAGCAGCGCTCCTCCGGGAGCCGGTCGGAAGCGCCAACCGGCCACCTCCACCACGGGCATCGGCGTGTCCGTCCCGGCCCGATGGAACCGCACGCGCGGGAATTGCAGGTAGGCTGTCGCGAGGCTGACCGGCAGGTCGAGCCCCTGCTCGGCGACCTCGGCTCCGCCAGCTCCACACGCCACCACCACCGAGCCGGCCTCGATCGTGTGGCGGGCCCGGACCCCCAGCGCCATGCGCCGGTCGAGCGCGAGTCGCTCGAGCAGCAACCGACCCGGCCCGAGCGGCCGCACCCTGGTGTTGAGCAGCAGGTCGGCGCCTTCGTGCACCGCCTGCCGGGCGAGCCCCAATGCGAGCGCGTCGGCCGCCGCCCACCCACCGGACGAGGCCACGACGGGGTGCTCGCCGTCGACGCCGGTGAGCGCTACCACCGTCTCCACCACGGCCGGATCCGACAGGCTCCGCAACGGCTGCGCGGCCGCGGCCTCCGGAGCGGAGCGATCCTCGACCAACCGGAGCCATCCCGAGCGCCACGAGCCGGCATCCGGCAGCATCTGCTCGACCAGCCCTTGCGCCCAGCGCAACGCAGCCGCCCTCCCGTCCACGGCTCGCTCCATCAGGGGCGGCAGCAGGCCCGGCACGGCCACCGACGCCCCACCTTCGTTCGGTAGCCCGTCGGCCTCCGCCAGCAGCACCGCCAGGCCTGGAGCGAAACGACGCAGCAGCGCAGCGGCCGCGGCCCCCATCAGGCCGCCCCCGACCACCACCACGTCGTAAGCCCCTCGTGCCGGCGCCCTCTCGGGCGTGGCCGCGACCTTGCCGGGACGGCCCACGCGCACCGCATCCCGCCTCTTCCTGCCGGTCATGAGGGAGTCTACCGCCCGACCCGAACCAACCTCACGAACGTCGTCTACAGCGGCACAGAGCCGCCCAGACAGGCA
Source organism: uncultured bacterium (assembly GCA_964536935.1). GTDB lineage: Bacteria > Deinococcota > Deinococci > Deinococcales > Trueperaceae > JASBRS01. The sequence goes on from CAZIBD010000046.1 coordinate 12,453, forward strand.
TGCTACGCTGACCCCCATGGAAGCGCCCGCGGATCACGGTCGCGTCGGCCTCGTGCTCTCGGGCGGGGGTGCACGGGGGTTCGCGCACATCGGCGTGCTGCGAGTGCTGGAACGTGCCGGCGCCCGGTTCGACGTGATCGCCGGCACCTCGATGGGGGCCATCCTCGGTGCCTTCTACGCCAGCGGCCGCCGCGCCGACGACCTCTACCGCCTCGCCGACACCACCAGCTGGCGGGACGTCGTCGACCTCTCCCTGCAGACCGGCCTGTTCAAGGGCGACCGCTTGCAGGCCTTCCTGGCCGAGCACCTGCCCGCAACCTTCGAGGAGCTGGAAGTGCCGCTCGCGGTCACGACCACCGACATCGAAACGGGCGAGGGCGTGGTCCACATGGAGGGCGACCTGATCCGGGCCATACGCGCCTCCAGCAGCTTCCCGGGAGCCTTCGAGCCGATCCAGCTCGCGGGCCGGACGCTCGCCGACGGCGGCATCGTCAACAACCTCCCCGTGGCTGCGGCCACGCTGCTCGGCGCGACGCGTTCCATTGCCTCGGACGTGACGGCTCCGCGCCGCTCGGTCTATGGAGCGACCACCCTCACCGGCAACTGGTGGGAGCGCATGGTCCAGACGGTGCGGCTCGAGCGCCGCACCCCCATGGCCCAGATGCTGTTCCGCTCCAGCGACATCATGCAGGCGATCCTGGTGGACATCCAGTACAGCCTCCACCCCGCCGATCTGCGCATCCGTCTCGACATGCCGGAGGTGCGGGTGGAGTCGTTCCGCGAGTTCCGGAAGATCGTTCGCTACGGTGAGGAGACCGCCGAGCGGGCTCTGGACGCCGTGGGCGGTCTGGATGCGCTGCTCACGCCACCGCGATCCGATACGCCCGAACGCACCGTCACCAAGCCACGCCGCAACGGCGTCCGCACGCCCTGAGCACCCGTCCGCCCCCGCCCTCCGGCACGGGGAAAGCCGCGACGCCAGACTGCAGATCGGTCGCCGCACCGGCGTTAGACTGCGCGCCATGAGCCGCGGACCGGGAGACGACACGGCGAGCCTCGGCGCCGGGACAGCGAGCGTCCAGGCCGCGGCTGGCCGCAGCGCGCGGTCGTGGCTCGCCCTCGGTATCGCCGCCGTCCTGGTGGGCCTGCTGGTGAGCTTCTTCGTCGCCGGCGTGGTGGTGGTGCACGGGCACTCCATGGAGCCCACCCTCCACAATGGAGAGCGGGTCCTGGTGCTGCGAACCGGGGCGTGGCTCCACCGCTTCGGGCTCGGGTCGTACCGGCCCGGAGACATCGTCTTCTTCCCCGACCCGAGCCGCAAGGAGACCGGCCTGGACCGGATCCTCGGGAAACACCTGCTCATCAAACGAATCGTCGCAGGCCCCGGGGACACCGTCGCGATGCGGGCCGGCGAGCTGCTCGTCGACGGGCGGCCCCGGCCCGAGCGCTACCTGACCGGCGCCTTCCGTGGCGTGGGCAGCGTGCCACGGATCCGCATCCCGACGGGCCACGTCTACGTGATGGGCGACAACCGGCGTCCCACGGCGTCGTTCGACTCCCGCTCCTTCGGGCCGGTCGCCGCCGGCTCCATCGAGGGTCGGGCGGTCCTGGTGATCTGGCCGCTCGTGCGCCGCGGCCGGCACGGTTGGCGCTGGAACGTCCGGCTGCTGGACGAGCCCGCCCCCGCACCGGTGACGGGCAGGGCCGCCGCGGCACGCTGACCGGCCGCGCCCGGCGTCAGGATCCCTGCGCGAGCCTTCCGTCGAGCCCCAGCACGGCAGCGCGCTCCTGCATGGCCGACAGCACGAAGTCGACATGCTCCCACAGCTCGACATCGAGCTCCTCGGCACCCTTGCGCACGTCGTCGCGATTGACGCCCCGCGCGAACGCCTTGTCCTTGAACTTCTTCTTCAGGCTCTTGACCGTCTGGTTGGCGATGTCGCGGTCCGGCCTCACCAGCACCGCAGCCGTGATGAGGCCGGTGATCTCGTCGCAGGCGAAGAGCGTCTTGGCGAGCCGGCTGTGACGCTCCACCCCGGTGTAGTCGGCGTGCCCCAGGATCGCGTCCGTCACCTCCGCAGGGTAGCCGAGCTCCTGCAGCGTGCGGACACCGACCCACGGGTGACCGGTCTCGTCGCGATCCGGGTTCGGATAGCGCTCGTAGTCGAAGTCGTGGAGGATTGCCGCCACAGACCATAACCTCTCGTCTTCGCCGTAGCGGCGGGCGTAGGCGGCCACGGCGGACTCCACCGCCAGCATGTGCTTGCGCAGGCTGTCAGACTCCGTCCAGGACTCCATCAGCGAGAGGGCATCGTCGCGTGTCGGCGTCATGGGCCAGTCTAACCGAGCGCCTTGCGGAGCCCCCGTATACTCGCGCCATGACCGCTTCCGACATCCTCCGCGTGAACGACGTGACGAGGGCGGCGCTGGAGCTGTTCGAGCGGAGCATGGTCGACGCCGTGGAGCGTCGCAACCGCTTCGCCGTGGCGCTGTCGGGTGGCTCGACCCCCCTGCCCCTGTACCGCGCCCTTTCCGAACGCTCGGACCTCCCCTGGAGCCGTACCTGGGTCGTATGGGGCGACGAGCGTTACGTTCCGCCCGACCACCCCGAGAGCAATGCCGGCGCCGCCCGCAAGGCGTTTCTGGAGGCCGTCCCGATCCCGGACGCGCAGGTGCTGCCGTGGCCCTACCTCGACACCCCTGAGGCGTCCGCGGGCGCCTACGCAGCGGCGCTCGAAGCAGCGCTGGGGCCGGAGCCCGCCTTCGACCTGACGCTGCTCGGCCTCGGCGCCGACGGCCACACCGCCAGCCTCTTCCCGGGGACCGGCGCCGCGCTGGAGACCGGCCTCACGCTGGTGGTTCGACCACCCGAACAGGCCCGGGTGCGACTGAGCCTGAGCGCGCCTGCGCTGAGCCGTAGCCGGCAGGTGGCGTTCCTGGTGCAGGGCGAGGGGAAGCGCGCCGCGCTGGAGGCCACCCTCGAGGGGACGGGCGAGCTCGACCGCTTCCCTGCCCGCGCCGTCTCGGCGCGCGAGCGTCTCCTGGTGATCACCGACCTGACCGCGGGCTGACCGCGCGGCCGGCGCCAGCGCTCACGCCCAGCGCACCACGCCCGAGTCGAACGGCGTCGCCAGCAGCGGGTGGAAGGCGAACGCGCGTACGCCGTACGCCAGACGGCCGCTCAACTCCGGCCGGAAGCGGGCCCGGTAGAGCGTACCTCCGTCGGGGTAATCGTCGACCTTCTGCATCGGAACTACATGGATGTTGCGCTGCAGCGCATCCTCTTCGCTGCTGTAGACGACCTCGACCCGGATCTCGTCGTCCGACAGGTCGCGGGGGTTGAGCACCGCCCCGACCTCGAGCTCCTCGCCGATACGGCGCAGCTGGTCCTCGACCGGATCGGCGCTGAAGTAGACGTCAGGCCACTGCTCGGCAACGTGCTTCCTCCAGGCAGCGAGCTCGGTGGCGCCACGGTAGCCGTTGGCGGTTATCGCCTCGCCCCTCCGCGCCGCGGGCGCGTAGTAGCCCGACACGTAGTCCTTCACCATGCGTTGCGCGTTGAAACGCGGCGCGACCGTAGCGATCGCCTCCTTCACCCGGGCCAGCCACTCGTGCGGCACACCGCTGCCGTCCCGGCGGTAGTAGAGCGGCACGACCTCGCGCTCCAGGATGGCGTACAGGGCGTCGGCGTCCTCGGCATCGGCGCGCTCGTCGTCGTCGAAGCTCCGGGCGCCTCCGATGGCCCATCCGTTCGCGCCGTCGAACCCCTCGGGCCACCAGCCGTCGAGGATGGAGAGGTTGAGAATGCCGTTCATCGCGGCCTTCTGTCCGCTCGTGCCCGAGGCCTCCAGCGGTCGCCGAGGGTTGTTGAGCCACACGTCCACGCCGCGCGTCAACGCCCTCCCGATCGCCATGTCGTAGTCCTCCACGAAGAGGACGCGGCCGGCGAACCTCGGGTCCTTGGAGAGGTTGTGGATGTGGGCGATGAGGGCCTGGCCGGGCTCGTCGGCCGGGTGGGCCTTGCCCGAGAACACCAGCTGCACCGGCCGCTGCGGATCCGCCAGGATGCGCTCGAGCCGGTCCAGATCACGGAAGATCAGGGTGGCACGCTTGTAGGTGGCGAAGCGCCGCGCGAAGCCGATCGTCAGCGCGTTTGGATCGAACAGCTGTCCGGTGTCCTTGAGCGCCGTGGGGCTGGCCTCCTGCCGATCGAGCTGCCGCAGCACGCGGCGGCGCAGGAAGCGCACGCTCTGCGCCTTGAGTCCCTGCCGCACACCCCACAGGGCAGCGTCGTCGAGGTCGCGCACCCCGTCCCACATCGCCAGGTCGTCGAAGCGTCCGGGCCAGTCCGCCGGGAGCACCGAGCCGAGCAGCTCCTGCAACTCCGGCGCCATCCAGCTCGACAGGTGAACGCCGTTGGTGACGTGCCCGATCGGCACTTCGTCGACCGGCACCTCGGGCCACAGGTCGCTCCAGATGCGCCGGCTCGTCTGACCGTGCAGGCGAGCCACGCCGTTGCGGCCGGAGGAGAACCGTAGGGCGAGGGCGGGCATGCTGAAGACCGGGCCCCAGCCGTGATCGGCCTTGCCGAGCTCGTGGAACTCCTGCTGCTTGAGCCCGAGGCTGGCCCAGAAGCCTCCGAACCCCTGGTTGACCAGCTCGAACGGGAACGCATCGTTGCCCGCCGCGACGGGCGTGTGGACCGTGAACAGGGTGTTGGCCGTCACCGCTTCGCGCGCCTCGGCGAACGACAACCCGTCGGCCACCAGCTCGCGGCACCGCTCCAACACCATGAAGGCGCTGTGCCCCTCGTTCATGTGCCAGGCGCTGGGTTCCACGCCGAGGGCACGCAGCAGCCGCACGCCGCCGATCCCGAGGATGATCTCCTGGGCCACACGGGTGCGCTGGTCGCCACCGTACAGACGGCGGAGGAGCTGGCGGTCGTCGGGGTGGTTGGCGGCGAAGTCCACGTCCATCAGGTAGACGTGGGCACGGCCGGCGCGGACGGTCCAGGCGCGCAGGTTCACCTCGCGCCCGAACACCTCGACGCGAGCCTGCACCGGCTCGCCGCTCTCGTCCACGGCCAGCGTCAGCGGCAGATCGGCAGGGCTGTGCCGCACGTAGACGGCTTCCTGACGTCCATCGCTGGCCACCCTCTGGTGGAAGTAGCCCTCGGAATAGAACAGGCCGACCGCTACCAGCGGCACGCCCAGGTCGGAGGCCGCCTTGGTGTGGTCACCGGCCAGCACCCCGAGCCCGCCCGAGTAGAGCGCGACCGCCTCGTGCCAGCCGTACTCTGCACAGAAGTAGGCGTAGAGATCGTCGTCCTGGCCGACGTGCCGCTGGAACCAGCTGGGCGCCGACTGGTAGGCGTCGAAGCGCTCGAGCACGCCCGCGAAGGCCTCGAGGTACTCCTCGTCGGTGGCGGCCGCGTCGAGCCGCTCCTGGCGGATGTCGCGCAGGAGGGCGATGGGGTTGTGGTTGCAGGCCTCCCAGAGGTCGCGATCGAGCTGCCGGAAGAGCCTACGCGCTTCCGGCTCCCACGTCCAGTACAGGTTGTGGGCGAGATCTTCGAGGCGCCGGATCGGCTCAGGGATGCGCGGAAGTACGGTGATGTGTCCGAGAATGTTCATGAGGAATCCGATCCCCCCAGGAGCGGGAATCGCGGGACAGTCTAGCACTCACCGGTACCCCGACCGGAAGGGCCTGGCCGACATCATGGCAGCGTCGCACGGCCTCGACGCCGTGCCACGCGCTCGTGCCCGGGGCTGGCCCTGGCGGCGCCGCGCGAGGCACACTGGAAGCCATGGCATCCCTGCTCGGCCGTCCCGCCCGCCTCCTCCCCGCCCTGCTGGCCGCCCTGCTCGTGCTGGCTGCCGTCCATGCCGGGCACGCCCAGACGTTGCAGCTCGGCGTCGAGGGCGCCTTGCCCGGCGCCGTGCCGGGCGGCGGGGGACGCGTCTCGCTGGGCATCGAGAACGCGGCCGTCGGAGACACGCGGGTCGGCCTCGGGCTCGCCTTCGACGGGCAGGCCCAGCTCGACTTCGCCGTGCAGGCGGCCGACACCTTCGGGCCCTTGGGCAACGTCGTTGGCGACGCGAACCTGTCGATTCGCACGGACCGCCAGGTTCAGGGCGCGCTGGCGGCGAGCGGCGTGCTCGGGCCGGTGGCGCTGGGCCTCACGCTGTCGGGCTTCACCGCCGATCCGGCGCGCTTCGATCCGCTGGCCGTGGCCGGCGACGCCCGCCCCGACTTCGGCGTCGGCGGCTGGGGCATCGCCCTCGACGCCAGCGGCCGACCGACACGCGCCCTCGTGCTGGAGGCGCGTCCGCAGCTCTACCTGGTCGCCGGCGGCACCGCCTTGCGCCTGTCATCACGGGTGCGCTGGCTCCGGGCCATCGGACCCCACGAGCTCTCGCTCCGCCTCCAGGGCTACCTCGAACCCGGCGCGCGTGCGGGCGACGCCGCGCTCGGCGTCGGCTTCACCTACCGCCGCCGACGAGCGCCCAGCCTGGATGGAGCGGTCTACCTGGGCGATGCGCCGCAGGGCCTCCGCCCGGGTGCGACGGCGTCGCTGGCCCAGCAGCTGGGGCCGGTGGAGGCATCGCTGGCGATCGCGGCCGAGCCGTACCGCCTCGACGTTCCCCCCTACCGCCTGCAGCTCGAGCTCTCGTTCGACGCGGGAGATGGGCAGGTCCGCGTCCGCGGCGCAGCGGCCACCGGACCGGCGGGGCCCCGCGGCGTCCTCGCCGTCCGCTACCGCCTACCCGTCCACCTGGCCGCCCCGTGATGCGGGCGTTCGGCCCTAGCGGCGCAGCTCGCGACGCGGCGGGCACTCAGCGCTTGAGCGGTACCAGCTGTCCGCTGGCGAGGTCGAGCTGGAACACGCCGTGGTCGGGCACCGCCCGCAGCACCTTCTTGACGCCGTTCGGCCCGCGCAGCTCGAAGTCGTGCAGACCGGGCTCCAGACCCGCCGCGTAGCCGCCGTTCTGGATCACGCCGTCCACGAGCACCGCCTGCGCACGCTGCTCCGCCCAGAACACCAGCGGGTCGTGCAGCGGCTTGAGGTCGACGGTCACGCGTGTGACCCGGTAGTTGCGCACCAGCACGCCAAAGCTCTCCGGTTGGAAGCCGTCGCGCAAGAGCCGGACGGTGTGGTTGCCGGGCAAGGCCGGCAGCGTCAGCGGCGTCGTCCCCTCGCGCGCGCCGTCCAGGTACACACGGGCGGCCGGCGAGGCGGACAGCTGGATGCTCCCCCCCGAGATGGCGGTGAGGATGACATGCACGAAGCTGGTGTCGTCGGCGCGCAGCTCGACCGAGCGCGTCTCCGGCAGGAAGCCCTCCTTGCGGATCTCCAGATCGTAGCGACCCGGCTTGAGCATCAGCACGTCGAGCCTGGAGGTGCGCCCCACCGCCACGCCGTCCAGGAAGACCTGGGCCTCGCCGGGCTCGCTCGATACGAACAGCCCCGCGCTGCCGGTCGGAAGGCTCGTGGCGGCGCCCGTGAAGGCGGCGATCTGGTTGGCCAGCGCCTTGACGGTGTCCTGCATGGCGCCGGGCTCGAGCGGCCGGCTGATGAGGTCGGTGTTGCGCTTGCGTTTGGCGTCCACCACGATCAGGTTGACGGTGTACGGCTCGCCCCCCTGGGCCTGTCCGCGCGCGATCTCACCGGAGACGGCATAGCGCGCATTGTCGAGCTCCGCGATCAGCATCGCGAACTCCGGCTCCAGGCTGCCGGCGATGCCGGGGGTGATGAGGTCGCCGGTGCTGACCTTGAGGCCCGTCGCTTCCCCGACCGCCTTCCTGAGCGCCGGCATGAACGCGCCGACCACGTCGGAAGGAACCCCGCCACGCGTCCCGAACGTCGGCACGGAGATCTGCGCCGAGCCCAGCGACGGCAACGCCAGTACCACCGAGAGCACCAACGCCCGTACCGTCCACCGCCCACGGACCGCGCCCGCGCATGTGGGAAGCAACCGCTGGAGAGGACGTCGCTCGACGGGAAGCCCGCGGCGCTGGAACGGGCTGGGCATCGCCCCAGTATAGCCCTGCGCATCGGGGATTCCGGGGAAGGGCCGGCCCGCGCGGAGTGGTATCCTCGCGCTACATGCGCTACCTGGTCTTGAGCGACGTGCACGCCAACGCTCCTGCGCTCGAGGCAGTGCTGCGCCACGCCGACTACCGCGGCTACGACGATGTGCTGTTCCTCGGCGATGCGGTGGGTTACTACCCCGACGCCGAGAAGGTCGTCGCGCTGCTGCGTTCGCTCCACCCCAAGGTCCGCATCCTCGGCAACCACGATGCCGCGCTGCTGGCCATCGCCGACGGGCGCGACGAGGGGCATCGTGAGGAGGGCATCGTCACCGAGGTCCTGACCAAGCAGCTCCCCGACCTCAGCGACGACAGCCTCACGTTCCTCCGCGAGCTGCAGGAGCACGTGGTGGAGGAGGGCTGGGAGGCGGCACACGGGGCGCTGCGAAGCCCGTGGGAGTACCTCGCCACGGTGCAGAGCGCCCAGGCCAACCTGCCGATGCTCGAGCAACAGCTGTGCCTGATCGGGCACACCCACGTTCCCAAGATCTTCGCCGCCGTCGAGACGGAGGGCGGCCCGCTGTGGCGGACGGTGCAGTTCCGGCACGAGCGCGCCCTGTATCGCATCCCGCCGCGCGCCAGGCTGTTCGTCAATCCCGGCTCCGTGGGACAACCTCGCGACAGCATCCCCCTGGCCGCGTATGCCCTGTTCGACGACGAGGCCCGCACGCTCGAGCTCTTCCGGGTGGCGTTCGACGTCGCGGCCGTCCAGCAGTCCGTGCGTGCCGCCGGCTATCCGGAGGTGCTGGCAACGCGGCTGGCCGTGGGCCGCTGAGCGTCGTGCACGAGGTCGTCGGACACGCCACCGTCCAGCGAGCGCTGCGGGACCTCTACCGCTCGGACGGGCCCCACACGCTGCTGGTGGCAGGACCCGACGGTGTAGGGCGGCGACCGGTGGCGTGGTGGCTGGCGGCGCTGCTCAACTGCGATGCGCCCGACCCCGGCGAACGACCCTGCGGCCGCTGCCCGAGCTGCCAGGCGGCGGGGGCACACGGCCACCCCGACATCCGCGAGGTCGGGCCCTCGCAGACCACGCGCTCCGGGCGACAGCGACGCCAGCTCGAGATCACCATCGACCAGCTGGTGGCGCGCCCGAACGCAGACCCGGACCCGCTCGGCCCCTGGCTGGAGCGGCGGCCCCGCCACCGGCGCCGGGTCGGCATCGTCGACCACGCCGAAGCCCTCAACGCCAACGCCGCCAACGCGTTCTTGAAGATGCTGGAGGAGCCACCGAGCTGGGCGGTGATCGTGCTGATCGCGACCGGGCCCGACGCCCTGCTGCCGACGGTCGCCTCACGCTGCACGCCGATCCGACTCGGCGCGGTCGATGTGACGGGGTTCGACGAGTTGCACGGCCACCCGGCCCTCCGGCTCGGCCTGCCCGGGCCGCTGACGCGCGCTCGCGCCGAGGAGGCCGACTACCGCGCGGTCCGCCAGACCGTGGACCGCTTCGTGGCATCGTTGAGCGGAGACCTGCGCACCGCGCTGGACGCAGCGGACGCCCTCGCACGGGGCCTCGAGCAGAGCGAGCTCATCGCCCCCACGACACTGCTGCGCGAAGCGCTACGGAGCCTCCCACCGACGCGGTACGCGGCCGCCCTGGACGCGGTCGAACGCTGCGAACGCGCCCTGGAGGCGTATGCGAGCCCGTCGCTCGCGCTCGCCACGCTGGCGCTGGACCTGCGCGCGCTGGATCGCTCCTGAACCGGGGACGCGCTCAGGCGCGCGTGCGTGTCACTTCGGAGGCGGGGTACTCCTCGACGGCCCCTTCCTCGGTGCGCAGATCGACCGTGCCCTTGAGCGGGTTGAGCTTCACGATGCGGCCGCAGGTGCCGCTCTCGTCGTGGCAGGCCCTGCCGCCCTTCTTGGGCATCCCCTTGAGGAGCTCCTTGTACATGTCGTGCTCGTACTGGAGACAGCACATCAGCCGCCCGCAGGGCCCGCTGATCTTCTCGGGGTTGAGGGGAAGCTGCTGATCGCGCGCCATTCGGATGCTGACCGCGCTGAAGCTCTGCAGCCAGGTGGAGCTGCACGAAGCGTCGCCGCAGGCGCCCAGCGTCCCCAGCATGCGGGCCTGGTCGCGGGGCCCGACGTTGTTGAACTCGATGCGCGCCCTGGTGTGCTGGATGAGCTCCTGGGCCAGCACACGCAGCGGCGGGTGGTTCTCCGCCGAGTAGCTCACGACCATCAGCTCTTCGTCCATCGTGAACTCGACCGCCACGATTTTCACGGCGGCCTTGCTCTGGCGGCTCCGGGCGCGGAGCAGCCACTTGAGGTCGTCGGCCCGCTCGCGAAGCTCCTGATAGCGCCGGACATCGTCGTCCAGCGCGTCGCGCACGTAGTGCCCGTGGGGCTTCGCCACGTCACGCAGCTCGGTCCGGACACGCCCCAGCTCCAGGCCCCGCCGGGTGCTCACCACGCAGCGGGTACCGACCGCCGGGGCGGACGGCGGCGCCTCCATATAGTGGATCTTCGGGCCGTTGTCGAACTTCACACCGATGCACTCGGGCATGGTCTTCGCTCCCTAGCGCCCCTGCGGCTCGCGACGAGAGCGGCGCCGCACGCCACGCCGGCGCGGCCGCCCGGGGCGCCTCGAGGGCACCTCCCACCGCTGGGGACGCTCCATTCTACGGTGCGAAGAGCCGGCCCTGTGCCACCGGCGCGAACGTCCGCCGATGCTCGGGGCACGGGCCGAGCCGCGCCAGCGCCTGGAGGTGCGCCGCCGAGCCGTAGCCCTTGTGGCGTTCGAAGCCGTAGCCGGGGTAGCCGTCGGCCAGCGCTCTCATGCGGTCGTCCCGCACAGTCTTGGCGAGGATGCTGGCGGCCGCGACCTGCAGGCTCAGGCTATCGGCCTTCGCGACGGGCAGCTCGGGGATGCCGGCGCCCAGCCGGAGGTAGTCGGTGACGAGGGCCGCCGGTGCCGCGACGGAACCGAGGCCCGCGACCGCCCGTCGCGCCGCCAGCCGCGTCGCCCCGAGGATGTTCAAGCGCTCGATCTCGGCAACACTCGCCTCGGCCACGCACCACGCCAACGCGCGCTCGCGCACCAGCCGCGCGAGCTCCTCGCGGCGGCGCGGCGTCAACACCTTCGAGTCCCGGAACGGATGCTCCCCCGGCGGCAACACCACGGCGGCCGCCACGACGGGCCCGGCCAGGGCACCCCGGCCCGCCTCGTCGATGCCCGCAAGCGGCGTATAGCCCCGCTCCCAGAGAACGGCCTCGAGCGCCCACGACGGCGCCGGTCTGCTCGCGACCGGTTCGGCCGACGCCGCGCGGGAGCCCGCCTCCCGCAAGCCCTGCGGACCGGGTCCGCGCTTGCCCGCCGCGTGCGCCCGCGTCACCGCCGTCAGACGCTGCCGACGGCCACGCCGTCATCGACGTGGGCCGGCACGTTGGCCGGGATGGTGAAGAAGAAGGTGCTGCCGCGGCCGACCTTCGACTCGACCCAGATGCGGCCGTTGTGCTTCTCGACGGCGAGCTTGCAGAAGGTGAGTCCCATGCCGGTGTCGTAGCGGTCGTGCACGGTGTGTCGCGACTGCTCGAAGGCGTTGAACACCCGCTTCTGGTCCGCCTCGGGGATGCCCTCGCCGTCGTCGCGCACGCTCAGCACGAAGTCCTCGTCCTGGCGCCAGGCGCGGAAGTCGATGTAGCCGCTGCGGCGCGTGTGTTTGATGGCGTTGGCCATCAGATTGGCGAGCACCCGGCGCAACAGCTTGGGATCGGCCTGCAGGCTCTCGGCCTCGGGGCGTACCAGGAAGCCGAAGTTCCGGTCACGCGGCCCGCCGCTCACGTCCCCCAGGGCCTCCTTGGCCAGCTCCGTGAGGCTCCGGATCGGCTGCGGCTCGAAGGGCATGTGCCCTTCCTTCATGCGCCGCACGTCGAGGATGTTAGCCGCCAGGTTGAGCAGGTGCTGCG
>CAZIBD010000047.1:0-23592 GCA_964536935.1 uncultured bacterium
CACGGAACGGAGATGGCATGAGCCCCAGAAGCCGGAAGACAGCCAACGACAGCGGCGCCAGCGAGGTATCCGAGGCCCCCGCCGCCCCGGACGCGAAGTCGCGCAAACGCGGCCGACCGCGCAAGCAGGGCAATGGCGCGGACAGCGGGCCGGGCGCGGACGGGGCGGTCGAGGCGCAGGCCGATGCGGCGCAGGCCGACACGGCGCAGGCCGATGCGGCGCAGGCCGACACGGCGCAGGCCGACGGCGGAGCGGCCGTCGACGAGGGGCGACGCTCTCCGGCGAGTGGGGAGAAGAAGGGCGGCCGCTCGGGCGGCGGTCGGAAGAGTGGCAGCAACGGCAAGAGCAAGGGCCCGAAGGGGGGCGAGGCCAAGGTGGAGGCTTCCGGCGAAGACGGTGGCGACCATGGGGGGACGGCCGCCGTCAAGGAGCGTGAGGGCGGCAACGAGGAGCAGGACGAGCGGAGCCGCGGAGGCCGTGGGGGCCGCAACCGGCGTGGGCGCTCGGGTGGGGGTCGCAAGGGCGGCCTGAACTATCGGGAGCTGCAGTCGAAGATCGTGCCGGAGCTGCACCTGCTCGCCAAGGAGGTCGGGCTCGAAGACTACCGCCAGATGAGCAAGGACGACCTGGCGCTGGCGATCCTCGAGCGCTCCGCCGAGAGTGAGGGCCTGAAGCTCGTACAGGGCTATCTCGAGATCTCCTCGGACGGATACGGCTTCCTCCAGGAGTCGCTGTTGCAGCTGAGCTCGCGCAGTGTGATCGTTTCGGCCGGCCTCATCAAGCAGTTCAAGCTTCGCACCGGGGACTACATCCTCGGCAAGGCTCGCCGCCCACGCGACAACGAACGCTACGGCACCCTCATCCGGGTGGAGGCGGTCAATGGGGTCGACCCCTTCCATGCGGCCAAGCGGCCTCGTTTCGATGATCTGGTGCCGACCTTCCCGGAGCAACGCATCCAGCTGGAGACGGTCCAGAACGAGCTGTCGGCACGTGTGATCGACCTGCTTGCACCCATCGGCCGCGGCCAGCGCGGTTTGATCGTGGCCCCTCCCAAGGCCGGGAAGACGACGCTCCTCAAGAAGATCGCCAACTCGGTGGTCACCAACGAGGACGACATCAAGGTCATCGTGCTGCTGGTCGACGAACGTCCGGAAGAGGTCACCGACTTCCGAGAATCGGTGAGCGGGGTCGAGGTCATCGCCAGCACCTTCGACGAGCCCCCCTCGAACCACATCCGCGTGGCCGAGTTCGTGCACGAGCGTGCCCGGCGCATCGTGGAAGAGGGCGGACACGTCATGATCCTGCTCGACTCCATCACGCGCCTGGCGCGAGCCAACAACCTGGTCACGCCTCCCACGGGTCGCACGCTGTCGGGCGGCCTGGACTCGAGCGCGTTGCACTGGCCCAAGCGTTTCCTTGGCGCCGCACGCAACATCCGCGGCGGCGGCAGCCTCAGCATCCTGGCCACGGCCCTCGTCGAGACCGGCTCGCGCATGGACGACGTCATCTTCGAGGAGTTCAAGGGCACGGGCAACATGGAGCTCCATCTGAGCCGTCGCCTCGAGGAACGACGCATCTTCCCGGCCATCGACATCCTCAAGTCGGGTACGCGGCGCGAGGATCTGCTCCTCGGCGAAGCGATCCTGGCCAAGATGTGGCTGCTGCGGAAGGTCATCAGCGACATGGATGCGGCGGAGGCGATGGAGATGCTGTTGTCGCGGCTGTCGCGGACCAAGAGCAATGAGGAATTCCTCGCCACCCTGGGACAGGGCTGAGTGACAGCGTAGACCCATGGTGAAGGCGTGGCCGCGCACGGCACTCGCCGTGGCGTGGCTGGTAGCGCTGCTGGGCACCTTCGCGTGCGCCGAGCAGCGCTACGTGGTCCGGCCGGGCGACACGTTGAGCGCCCTGGCGCGGCGCTTCGATACCTCGGTCGTAGCGCTCGCGGCGGCCAACGGGTTGTCGGGCGACCTGCTACGGATCGGGCAGGTCCTGCAGGTTCCCGATGGGCAGGAGGGCGGCTACCACGTCGCGTTCGTCCGGCAAGGGGAGACGCTGGCGGACCTGGCGGCGCGCGTCGGCCGGTCGGCGGCGACGCTGGCGTCGGCCAACCCGGGGCTGGCGCGCTTCGGGTTGAGAGCAGGCGCCATGGTATCGGTGCCACCCGCGGACGGCGTGACCGTCGAGGTCGGGCCCGGCGACACGCTGGCCGCGCTGGCCGCACGTGCCGGGCTCTCGGTCACTGCACTGGCCGCGTTGAACCACCTCTCCGTCCACGCGAGCCTGCAAGCGGGAGCATCGATCCTGCTCCCTGCCGATGCGCCCCTCCCCGCGGGCGCGTCCGGTGCCGGCGGGGCGGGAAGCGTCGGTCGTACAGGCGGTGCGGGCGACGTCGGCGCTCCGGGCGGTCCGAGCGACGAGCCGCCGGCCGGTGGCCACCCGGCTACGGCTACGCCCCCGGCTACGGCCACGCCCCCGGTCGAGAGCTCGCTGACAGCGCGGCAGCGATTGCGGCGCATGCAGGACGACGCCCTGAGCGCGGCCGTCGCGCATCTGCCGGAGGTGTCGTTCTCGGTCGACACGTTCGTGGCTCCGGTGCAGGCGAGGGTGTCGTCGCGGTTCGGGTGGCGGGCGCTGAGCGTGAACGGCAACCACTTCCATGCGGGCGTCGACCTGGCGGCTCCGATGGGCACGCCGGTCCACGCGGCACGCGACGGCACCGTCGTGAAAGCAGGGTGGGGCGGCACCTATGGCAACGTCGTGTACCTCGACCACGGCGACGGCACCCAGACGCGCTACGCGCACCTCAGCCGCATCGACGTGCGCGTGGGTCAGGGCGTTCGCCAGGGAGACGTGCTGGGCCTGGTCGGGAGCACCGGCGCGTCGACCGGACCGCACGTGCACTTCGAGCTGCGTTTCGACGGCCGCGCCGTCGACCCGCTGGGCTACCTACACGGGTTGGCGACGCGCTGAACGGCCGCGAATCGGACACAGACGGCCTGACCGGCCGGCGGTAGCGTGTGGCCGTGCCCAAGGTGTTGCTCGTGGAGCCCGATGATGAACTCCGACGTCTCTTCCGACGGCGCTTCGGCCGCGAGGGGTTCGATCTTCTCGAGGCGGTCGACGGCGAGGCGGCACTCGGCGCGGCCCACGCAGGAATGCCGGACGTGATCGTGGTCGAGAGCTCGGTGTTCGATGCCGCCGGGATGGACCTGCCCGGGCGGCTGGCGAGCGAGCCCGCCTTGCGGCGTGTGCCTGTCATCGTGCTTAGCTCGCGCGACCCCTGGACGTCGCTGGAGGAGCGGGTGCACGGCCCGAAGGACGCCTACCGACCGGCCCTGCTCCCGGACACGGTGGGCAGCGCCGGGAACCAGCTACCCCCCGGCTACCGGCACGAACTCCGGCATCCGTTCCGCCTGGGGAAGCTGGTGGAGCTGGCGCGGGGCGCGCTCGACACCGAAGGCGGCCCAGGCGCGACGGGTACCAGCGGCTGAGCCTTCGGCTTGGACGCGAGAAGAGCCGTTCGCATCGGATTTCGTTGACGCTGGGGGCGCGGCGCGGATATACTCGCTGTGGAGTTCCTCGGAATCATTCCGAGGATTTGCCTAGGGGACGACGATCATGTGGATCTCGACGAAGGCCCAGTACGGCATGCGCGCGCTGGTGGAAGTGGCGCTCGGTGGGGACGAGCCGACGAGTCTCAAGACGGTGGCCGAACGGCAGAGCCTGAGTCACCAGTACCTGGAGCAGATCTTCGCGGTCTTGCGCCGTGCCGGCATCGTGGAATCGGTCCGAGGCGCGCGCGGCGGGTATCGAGTGGCTCGGCCGCTCGACGACGTACCGGCGCTCGAGGTCGTGGAGCTGCTCGAGGGAAGCGTCGCCCCGGTCACCTGCATCGACGACGAGGGCGCCTGCCATCGGGTCGGGCACTGCTCCACCGAGATCCTGTGGCGGCGCGTGGACGCTGCCGTGCGCGAGGTCCTCGGTTCGATCTCGCTCGCCGAGCTGGTCGCCCAGCGGCAGATCCTCGGACTGGGCCGCGTTCCCGTGGCTGAACCCGTCGGTCGACCCAGCTGACGGCCTTGGCCTGAGTCGTTCACTCCTGCGCGTGCCCCTCTACCTCGACTACGCTGCCACCACGCCGCTCGATCCGGCCGTGCTGCAGGCCATGATGCCAGCCCTCAGTGAGGCATACGGCAACCCGGCGAGCGTGCACCGGTCCGGTCAACGGGCCAGGAAGCTCGTGGAGACCGCGCGCGAGCAGGTAGCGTCGGCGCTCGGTGCGGAGCCGCGCCAGGTGCACTTCACCTCGGGCGCCACGGAAGCCGACAACCAGGCGTTGCGCTGTCTGCTGCCGTCCCCGGGAGGCCTGGTGACCAGCCGCCTCGAGCACGCCGCGGTGCTGGCGTCGGCTCGATCCCTGGCCGAGGGCGGCATGCCTGTTGCCTACGTCCCGCCCGACGAGCATGGCACCGTGAGCGTCGAGGCGATCGAGCGCACCCTCCGCGGCAATCCGGGAACGGGGCTGGTCGCGCTCATGGCCGTCAACAACGAGACCGGCGTGCGGACCGACGTGGCTGCCGCCGCAGAGGTGGCGCACCGACACGGGGCGTTGCTGTTCTGCGATGCCGTCCAGGCCTTCGGGCTCGAGCCGCTCGACGTGAGAGCGCTCGGCGTCGATCTACTGGCGGTGTCGGCTCACAAGATCTTCGGTCCCAAGGGGGTGGGCGCCCTGTTCGTGGCCGACGGGGTCGAGATCGCCCCGCTGCTACGCGGCGGCGACCAGGAGCGGGGCCTGCGCCCCGGAACGCACGCCGCGCCGGCCATCGTGGGGCTGGGCGCGGCCGCCGAGCGGGCGGCCGCCGAGCTTTCAGCGCGCCGCCAGGCCACGCGGCGCGCGCGAGACGCCTTCGAGGCTGCGGCGCGGAGCGTTCCCGGCGTACAGGTGAATGGAGATGGAGCCGAGCGCAGCGTCAAGCACAGCAACTTGCGCGTCGAAGGAGTCGACGGCGAGACGTTGCTGCTCGCCCTCGACGACCTCGGCGTCGAGGCGAGTGCCGGGTCGGCCTGCTCGGCCGGCAGCGTCGAGCCGAGCCATGTCCTGCTCGCGATGGGATTGAGCCCGGCCGAAGCGAAGGCGAGCGCGCGATTCAGCTTCGCGCACAGCGTGAGCGAATCGGACGCACGCGAGGCCGCGATTCGCTTCGCGCGTGCGGTCGAGCGCTGCCGTGCGGTCGCTGCGTAGCACAACGGTGACGGACGTGGGACAGGGCTGCCGGTTCAGGCGGTCTTGCGGCGCTGCGCGCGCTCCAGCGCGCGGTGCGGAGCGTCGAGGTCCTCCGGCTCCAGCGTCAGGCGGGTGATCTGGCTGCCCGGAACCTCGTACATCAGATCGGTGAGGCTGCGCTCCAGGACGGAGCGCAGCGCCCGGGCACCGGTCCGCCGCTCGCGCGCCCTGCGCGCCACCTCGTAGAGCACCCCCTCGCTGAAGTCGAGCTCGACACCCTCGAGGGCGAACAACTCGCGATACTGCTTGACCAGCGCGTTGCGCGGCTTGGTCAGGACGTCCACCAGCGCTTCCAGGCTGAGGTCCTTCAGGCGAACGGTCACCGCCAGCCGGCCGATGAGCTCGGGGATCAGCCCGAACGCCATCAGATCCTCCGGCAGCACCTCGGCCTGCTCGACCGGGTCCGGTCCCCCGAGCATCTCGGGGTCGCCCTGGAAGCCCACCCTGGAGACGCTGACGCGCCGACGCAGGATGTCCTCGAGCCCTTCGAAGGCCCCGCCCACGATGAACAGGATGTTGGTCGTGTCGACGGGGATGAGCTCCTGGTGCGGGTGCTTGCGGCCACCCTGGGGCGGCACGTGTGTCACGGTGCCCTCGATGATCTTCAGGAGGGCCTGCTGCACGCCCTCGCCCGAGACGTCGCGGGTGATCGACACCCCCTCGGACTTGCGTGCGATCTTGTCGATCTCGTCGATGTAGATGATCCCTCGCTCGGCGGCAGCCACGTCGTAGTTGGCGACCTGCAACAGGCGCAGCACGATGTTCTCGACGTCGTCTCCGACATAGCCCGCCTCGGTGAGGGTGGTGGCGTCGGCGATGGCGAAGGGCACCTGCAGGGTGCGGGCGAGGCTGCGAGCCAGGAGCGTCTTGCCGGTGCCGCTGTTGCCGATCAGGAGGATGTTGGCCTTCTCGATCTCGGCCTCCGGGTTCTGCAGGCGCCGGTAGTGGTTGTACACGGCGACCGAGAGAGTGCGCTTGGCGTCGTCCTGCTCGATCACGTACTCGTCCAGGTACGCCTTCAGCTCGCGGGGCGGAGGCAGGTGGAGCTTGGGGAGCTTACGCTGTTCGGCGCCCGCCAGCACCTGGGTGACGCGCTCGGCGCAGTCGTTGCAGATGTGCGCGCCGCCGTTGGCGGCCGAGACCAGCTCCCGGACCTCGGCCTGGGTCCGGCCACAGAAGCTGCAACGCGCCTGCGCCATCGTCAGCCATCCTTGCCCGTTGAGAAGCGACCGAGGTGGCGCGGCTCCACCACGCGGTCGATGAGGCCGTACTTCACCGCTTCCTCGGGCGCCATGAAGTTGTCGCGCTCCATGTCCTGGCGGAGCTTCTCGCGGGGATGTCCGGTGTGCTGCTGGTAGATGGCCTCCAGCGTGTCGCGGATCTCCATGAACTCGCGCGCCTGCACCTCGAGGTCGGGGAGGCTCGAGCGCGGGAATCCCGCCGAGCCGGCATGGATCATGATCCGGCTGTGCGGCAGCGCCACCCGGTGCCCCCGCTCGCCGGCCATCAGGATGACCGAACCCATCGACATGGCGATGCCCACGCAGTTGGTGTGCACGGGTGCCGAGATGTACTGCATCACGTCGTAGATGGCGAGTCCCGCATAGACCTCGCCCCCCGGCGTGTTGATGAACATGTTGATCGGCTGTTCGCTGGACTGCGAGTCGAGCAGCAGGAGCTGCGCGGTGATGACGTTGGCCGTCTCGGAGTCGATGGCGGCCCCGAGGAAGATGATCCGCTCCTTGAGGAGGCGGCTGTAGACGTCGTAGGTCCGTTCCCCGCGGCCGGTCTGTTCGATCACGTAAGGGACGAGCGGCATACGGCCCTCAGCTTAGCATCGGCCCGGCGGGCGCGGCGTCGCCGTAGGCCACGTCGATGCCGCGTTCCGCCCGGCAGCGGACGGCACGCGCCCGGATGCGCCGCCCGCTGCCGCGCCCGGCGCTAGCCCTCCGAGGCGCGTTCCGTCTCGTCGCCGTCGGCCTGGTGGTCGTCGCCTTCGTCGACTTCGTCCTCGTCGCCGGCATCCGCGCCCGCCGCCGCCGACTCGTAGTCAGCCTGCGCCACCTCGGCGTCCTCGGCGCCGGCGGCGCCCGTCATCTCGCGCACGGTCTCCCGGAGCGCCTTGTCGCGTGCCAGCAGGAAGCGGTAGTTCTCCAGCCAGCGCTCGCCCATCTCGCGCTTGAAGCGGCCGGGCTCCTGCCGGCGCTGCCGCGCCAGGTAGCGGACGGCATCGTCGAGCTCTTCGTCCGAGACCTCGGTGCCCCGAACCTCCTGGAGCCGTTCCAGCACGAGATCGCGGCGGACGCCGCGCTCCGCCGCCTGCTGCAGCTCCTGCTCGAACTCCTCGCGTCGCTCCTTCGCCTCGAGATCGGCGACGTAGCGTTCCAGCGTGGTGCCCTGCTGCTGCAGGTCGTCGGCGAGATCCTGCAGCAAGCTGCGCTGCCGGCGCTGCAACAGGTAGGGCGGGACCTCGAACCCGGTGGAGGCGACCAGCTTGTCGAGGAGCTCCTCGCGCTGGGCATCGAAGGCGTCGCGCTCGAGCTGGCGCTTCAGGCTGCCCTCGATCTCCTGGTGGGCCTCCGGCCAATTCTCGAAGCCGAGCGTCTTGGCGAACTCGTCGTCGACCTCGGGCTTCTCCTTGCCCTTGACGTCCTTGATGATCACCCGCAGGGTGCGCTTGACCGGCTCGGTCCCCTCCTCGGGCGGCTGGGCATCGTCGATGAGCTCCAGGTCGAGGATCTCGCCGATGCGCTTGTCGAGGAGCTGCTCGCGGATCGCCTCCGACGCCGACTCCATGTCGACGGGCTGGACCGAGCCCGTGCCCTGCGGCTCGGACGCGTCCGAATCGGCATCCGGCGACTCGCCGGCGGGCGGCAGCGACTCCAGTAGCACGTAGTCGGTGCCCTCGATCGAGCGCTCCACCGGCACCAGCGTCGCGTTCTGGTTGCGGAGCTGCTCGATCGTGTCGTCGACCATCGCCTCGGTCAGCTCCTGCGCCGCGGTATCGATGACGATCTCGCTCAGCTCGGGGAGCTCCACCTCCGGGTAGAGTTCGGCATGCACCTCGAAGGTGAAGTCCGTTCCCTCCTGGGGGGCCTCGGCATGGAAGTGCGCGTGGACCGGCATGAGCTCGAGCTCCCGCACGGCGTCGGCGTAGTTGGCGTCGACCAGCGCTTCCTGGACCTCTTCTTCCAGCGTCTCGCGCCCGATGCGGCGCTCCAGCACGCCACGCGGCGCGCGGCCCGGACGGAAGCCGGGGACCTTCACCTCGCGCGAGAGGGTGCTCAACACCCGATCGAAGGCGGCGTCGACCTCGCCGGCCGGGACCGTGACCTTGAAGGTGGCGTTGATCGCCTGCTTCTCGATGAGCTGTGCTTCCATGGATCTCCTAGCCTTTCCACGCCGGCGGTCGCCCCGTTTGGGCGCCGGGCCCGGCAAGCGCCGCCAACGAACCCGGGTCGCCAAAGAGAGCGGCAAGCCGCCGGGGCTTGCCGTTCTGGTGCGAGGAGCGGGACTTGAACCCGCACGGCTAGGCCACTAGATCCTAAATCTAGCGCGTCTACCAATTCCGCCATCCTCGCGCACGGCGGCCCCGAGGCTCGCACCCCGCCCAGCGGGCGACACGCCGCGAGGAGGGGTCCTTGGGGCCCCTCCCGGGCGTCGGGGCGTGCCCCGTGTGCTGGGGTGGATGATGGGATTCGAACCCACGACCCTCGGAACCACAATCCGATGCTCTAACCTACTGAGCTACATCCACCAAGCTCGCGCCCATAAGTCTATCAGACCGGAACGCGGTGTGGGAACTCGGTACGGCGGGGGCGTCGCCCCGGCCCGGATACCCCGGCGCGGCTCGCTCGGCCGGTGGATGCTCCGCGCCTGGGCGCGGTCCATGTCGGAGTACGACGTGACGACGGCGATCGGCTCGGCGATGCGGCGCGGCGCCTACGGGAAGCCGGAGGGATCGGTCAGGAGCCGCTCGCGCTGGGCGGCGAACGACGTCGCCAGCTCGCCCCCGGGAAGCTGACCGGCCAGGCCGACGAGGAGGTCCGATGCGCGCTCCAGGGCGTCGGCGGCCCTCACCTCGTCGCCCGCCGCCCGCAGGGCCCGGGCGGCCATGCTGTGCGCGCGTGCCTCGTCCAGCGGATACCCGGTGCGCGCCCAGGCGTCGGCCGCGCGCGCCAGGGGTCCGGCCGCGCTCGCGAGGCCGGCATGCAACGCGAGGATGCCGCGGGCGGAGGCGAGCGCCGCGTGGGCCTCGGGCGAGTCCCACTGGCGGGCGGCGGTCTCCAGGATCTCGCGGGCGTGCGCCTCGCCTCGGCGCGCCGCGGCCCCGGGCCGCGACGCCAGCCAGCGAAGCACGTCCAGCACCGTCGCGACGATCTGGTGCGGGTACGTGCGGCGCGTTCCGGCGGCAAGGAGGAAGTCGAGCGCCGCCCGGTCGGCCCGCTCCTGCTCGCCCAGCGCCGCCGCAGTCCTGAGCCGGACGCGCTCGACCACGGCCCGGTTGTGAAGCACCAGCTCGGCCGGAACGTCCCCCTCCCAGGGCGCGACGAGCGATCTCGCGTCGGCCGCGCGCCCCAGGTCGAGCGCCGCCTCGGCGAGCCGGATCGCGAAGATGGGGTGTCGCTTCCCCTCCTCCCTGATCGGGTCCATCCGATCGACCGCCTCCCGCCAGCGGCCGCGTCGCCACTCGAGCGCCCACAGATGCAACGACCGGAAGTGACGGACCGCTTCGAGGCCGTGGGCTTCCGCGAGCGCGATGAGCTGTCGCAACGTCGAGGCCGCGTCGTCGAGCCGGCCGAGGCCGAGGTTGAGGTTGCTGAGGCAGGCGGCCGCGTAGCTGCCGGCTTCGAGGAAGTGGTGTCGCTGGGCCAGCCCGAGCCCCTCCTCCATCATGGCGCGCCCCTCCTCACGCCGCTCCGGCACGGTGTCGGCGAGGATATCGCCCAGCCTGACCAGAGCGCCTACGCGCTCCTCCTCGGCGCCCAGCCGCTGTGCCAGCTCCAGGCTGCGCCGGGCGAGAGCGAGCGCCCGCGCGTTGTCGCGGTTGACGTAGTGGGGCGCCATCATGGCCAGCACCCGCGCCACCTCGGTGCTCTCGGCCGTTTCCGGGGCGCTCTCCAGCACCGCCAGGGTCTTCTCGTAGCCTTCGACCGCCGGCCCGTGCTCCGGCCGTTGGAAGAACTCGACATCGACGATCTGGCTCCGAGCCGCCGCCGCGCCCGCGGCGTCGCCGAGACGCTCGAACGTCGCCTGCGCCTCCTCGAGGACCTGCACCGCCTCGCCCTGGTCGCCGCGGACGGCGTAGCACTGCCCCAGGTCGCGCAGCAGCGCCGCCCGCCCGGGCTCGTCCGCCTGCGGCCAGTGCTCGGCGGCCTGGCGGTAGGCGGCGATCGCTTCGCTGACGGCCCCGGACCGGCGCGCGCGGTCGCCCGCCATGCGCTGGTAGGGCGCCGCAGCTCCCGGCGCTTGCGCCTCCGCGAAGTGGTAGGCCACCGCCAGCGGGTCCGCCTCCCCGCCCAGGAGCGCCACGCTCGCCTCGGCCACCGCCTCGTGGAGGTAGCTGCGCTCGCTCGGGCCGATCTGGTCGAGCACGTAGCGCTGGATGAGGTTGTGGCGGAAGCGGTAGCGGGAGACGCGCTGGCCGTCCGCCGTGCGGCGCACGTCGAGAGCGGCCACGAGACGGTGCGTGCGGTCGATCTCCTCGTCCAGGATGCGCGCGACGTCCATCGGCGCACGGTCCAGCACACGAGCGACCAGCTCGGCGGTGAAGACCTCGCCCTCGATGGCGGCCACGCGCAGCACGCGGGCCGCTGCGTCGTCGAGGCGGGAGAAGCGCTCCCCGAGCGCGCCCGCGACGCGACCCGGCACCGCGTCCCACCGCAGATCGGGACCCTCCACCCAGCGCCCCTTCCCATCGCGCACCAGGTCGCCGCGCGCTTGCATGCTGCGCAGGAGCTCGATGGTGAACAGGGGCTGGCCGCCCGTCTGGCGCCACAGCGCGTCCCGGAAGGCCGGGCCCAGGGCGTTGGGCTCGGCATCGATCCAGGCCTCCAGGAAGGCGCGCGCATCGGCGCGCCCGAGGTCCACCACCGGGTCACCGAAGAGCCGCTCCAGCTCGCGCACGGCGCGTCCGAGCGGGCTTGCGCCGGTGCTCTCGTCCGGATGGGTTCCTTCGGGCCGGAAGGCGCCCACGACCAGGAGCTTCAGGCGTGGAGCCAGCCGCGCGAGCTGCAGGAGGAGCTCCAGCGAGCTGGGGTCGGCCCACTGCAGGTCGTCGAGCAGCAGCAGCAGCGGGGCCTCGCCGGTCACCCGGGCGAGCACCGCGACGGCCTCCGCCCGCAGCGCGGCGTTGGTGCCCGCGGCGGTGCCCAGGTCGAGGACAGCCGACGCTCCCGGTGACGCAGGCGCCGGTCCTCCGCCGGCATCGACCGGCTCCCGCACGAGGCGCGCTGGGACGAAGGTGTCGAGCAGGTTCGGGCCGCGCTGGAGCAAGGCCGCCGCCACCCGAGGGGCGAAGCCGGCCAACCTGATGCGGAGCGCGGCGTCGTACGCCGGCGCGTCGGTCGACGGGGGCGCCTCACCGGTGAGCTGGCGCAGCGCCTCACGGAAGGGCGCGAAGGCGTCGCCACGGCCGGTGTAGGCGTTGCAGGTCCCGCTCACGGCCAGCAGCGTGGGGAAGGCGGCGAGCGCGCGGGACGCGAGGGCCATCATGAGCGAGGTCTTGCCCTGCCCGGCATCGCCGGCAAGCAAGATGACGGTCCCGCGTCCGGACATCGCGGATCGCAGGGCGGCGTCGAGCCTGGTCAGCTCGGCCTCGCGCGCAAGGAAACGGGCGGAGCCGGTTCCCGGGTCCGGGGGAATCTCGGACGCCGACGCCGCCGTCCCCGCGGGAACCGTTGCGACGTGGTCCGACAGGGCGTCGACAGCGCTCGGCCGGGGCACGTCCTGGTCCGCCACCGCCGACGCGCCGTCGGGGCTCGGTGCGGCCATGTCGCCGCGGCGACGGCCGACGGCCCCTTGGAACGCACCGTCGAGCCACGGCCGCTCCAGGTCGACGCCCGCCACCTGCGGCGGCTCATCGGCCCAGCCGGCTCTGGCGAACCGCACGAAGGCGGCATGCTCGGCGTCGGCGACACCCAGCTCCCTGGCGATCGCGCCGGCGACCTGCTTGGAGGGCCGGCGTTCGTCCGCTTCGAGCTTGCGGATGGTGGCGGTGGAGCAGCCCACGCGGCGGGCGAGCTCCTTCTGGGTGAGGTCGAGGGCCTTGCGTCGGCGCCTGAGCCAGCGGCCGAAGAGAGCCTCGTCGGTGCGCGTTTCCCCGCCCACGCGGTCCCCGCCCACCTGGTCCCCACGCACCCGGTCCCCACGCACCTGGTCCCCACGCACCTGGTCCCCGCACTCCTTCCCTGAGCCTGTAGGCGCGATTGTAGCACCGTGGGTCACGCTCGCCGGCGGTCACGAGGGCCGGGCCGTCCGGTCGCTGTCACCCTCCGGTCACCCCCGCGGTCACCGTTGCGGTCACGCTCTCGGTGACCCGCGGCGACGTGTCCTGCGCTGCAATGACGACAAGGCAAGGACCTCTGGTGAAGGAGAGGGAGGACGACGATGACGAACGAACTGCTCGCGACCCGGATCGCCAAGGACCAGACCCAGGACCTCAGGCGCGCCGCCGCTCGCCGCCGCCTGGCCCGGAGCGCAGCGAACGGCGGGACCGTCGCCCGGGAGCACGCCGGAGCGGCCCGTCGGATGCGCGCCATCGACCGTGTCCTCTCATGGGTGCGCGGGCCGGGAACGGGGCGACGGGCCTTCGCCGAAGACGCCTAGCCGCGCGAGAGCGGATGCGAAGGGGCCGCCAGCGCTCGTTGCCGGCGGCCCCGCTTCGTGCGGTGCCCTCACGAGATCGCGACGTTGGGTGGACGTGGGATGCACGCGCTGGACGAGCCGTGTTCCGTTGCCGGGTGCGCCGGCCTGGCGCCAGGCGAGCATGGTGCATCAGGAAGGACTCGAACCCGCGACCTGCCGCTTCAGGACCGTCCGGGGCTACAGGGTCGATGGCGTCGGTCACGCGAAAGCAGCGGGCAATGGCGTCCCGGCCTGGCGTCCCGGCCGCGGATCTGGTCGTTGGATGTCGCGGACCGCGGCGGCGCGTGTGAGGAGGGGCGGGGAACGCTGCAGGGTCCGTCAGGGGTCGGCACGGGTCGGCACGGCGCGGTCCGGGGAGTCCCGGGCGGCGGTGGAGGTGGTGGCCACGGGTGCGCCTCCAGATCCCCGAGCACTCCGGCGGCAAGGCGATGGACCGTGGTGGCCTCGCGCTGCGGGTCAACCATGTCCGGCGGCTCATGGTCGGCGTACCTTCGACCTAGCCCCTGTCGAAGCTCATGAGAAGAGCATCGTCACCTCGCGGTGGATTCGACCGGGCCGGTCGGGGGCCGCGGGCACGACGAGCGTCTCCGGGTTCTCATCGGCCTGGCCGCTGTTGGCCGAGTCGGCGGCATCCGCGAAACCGGATGATCGTGCTGGATGGGTGGCGAGGCCGTGCGCCGGTCCGTGGTGCGGCGGCGCCACCGCCAGGCCATGCATCGCGACCACGGCGACCTCCTAGCCGGCCTCGAACTGGTTCGGGGACGCCTGAGCCGGGCGTGAGACGGTGTCGTCGGAACCTTCGGTGCTGCCGACACGCTGTTTCTGAAAGGGAAGCTCGCGGTCGTCGGTTCGCGCGCTCGAGGGAGCCGCTTGTTGTCCACGTCCTGGGCGATGGGGGCGCTCCCGCCGGACTTGGCGGCCGCGTCCTCGGGGGCGCATGGCGAGCTACGTTCCAGTCGCCAAGGCGGTGGATCTCGAGGCCGTCGATGGTCTTGGAGGGGCGGCGGCGAACGCCAGGCGCTCGGCGAGGGGCCCGTCCGGCCTCGCCCACCGCGAGCGAGGCCGGACGGAAGCGACGGGTCTAGCGCATCTGGAGCCCGGAACCGCCCAGGAAGCGCGGGCCGCGGGTGTGGGGGACGCTCGTCAGCCCGGCGGTGGTCGCCGCCGTCGTCTCGGCGTCGACCTCGTTCGAGTTGGACGGCCAGGCGGCGCTGAACCACCAGCTCTGGTAGCCGACGTCGGTGATCGTCAGGTTCGCGAGGTTGCCGGTGCTGGCGGGCACCGGGATGAACGATTGCAGGTTGGCGGGCAGGTCGGGATAGGTGATGGTGCCGTTGGCGCCGGCGCCGCCGGTGTACAGGATCTCCCACTCGTTGTGGGTGCCGCCGCTCGTAGCGTTGACGTCGGCGTAGACCGTCTTGGCCGATGCGAAGACGCTGGAGGCCGGATAGGTGATGACGGGGGACGTGGTGGCGTTGGCCTTCCAGCTGAAGGTCTGGAGCATCGGCCAGGTGTCGGTGCCGATGGCCAGCGTGGCGTTGAGCGGCGCGGTGCTGCTCGCCCTTTCGGTATAGACGGTGTTGTCGATGCAGGCGGGGGTACAGGTCTGGCGTTGGAAGCGGGCGAACAGGTCGTAGGAGGTCGTGCCCGCGAGATCCGCCTGGGCCCCGCTGAACGGCACGGAGCTGGCGCCGACCGTGTTCACGTTGACGTTGTTCACGGTGCTCGTCAGGGGCACCTCCACGCCGTTGTAGCGCGCGTACGGCATGAGTCTGGCGTAGGCGGTCTCGCCGGAGACCAAGGCCGGGGAGAACGTCATCGAGGCGCTGTAGGCCGTGGCCGCTTTCCAGTCGCCGGCAGAGACGGCGAGCGTGGTCTGCGACGGGGCGAGCGTCATGTAGCGGGCAACGGCCGGCGTGGTGAGGGCTCCGCCCTGCGCGAACAGCGTCATCACGATGGAGCCGGTCGAGTCGGCGGCGGCGTAGTCGGCGGAGAGCGTGAAGTCGTAGCCGCCGGAGCCGTTGGAGGCGCAGGTGGTGGCGTTCGAGTCGGCGTAGCCGTCACCGAGACCGGTAGCGGCCACGGAGCGGATCGTGGTGGAAGCGTCGGATCCGCTGGGGCATGGACCCGTGATCTGCACGTTGCTGAAGCTACGGGCGGTGGAGCCGAACCTGTAGATCGTCCTGCCCTGGATCACGCTGGCGGGCGCCGTGAACGCGAGGTGGTGGGTCGTATGGTTGTCATAGTTCGTGACCAAGGTGGTGATGAGCGCGCCCGCGGGGACGTTGTCGAACGTGACGTCGGTCGTCCCCGCGGCGATCGTCTTGCTCGTGAGGACGCTGCCATCGGCCTTCTGCAGCACGGCGTAGGCCGTGCGGTTGCTCACTACCTGGTAGGTGACGGTGCTGCCGGGTGCGGTCGTGGATTGGGAGCAAGCGGCGAGCAGCAGCACTCCAGCGAGTGGCAGCAGGCCGAGCGACAGGCGTTTGAGGTTCATGGCTCTCCTTCGGGGATGGGTGCAGGACGACGCCGGCCGGGTGCGGCAGGCACCGGGCCGAGATGCAGGGCGCACACAACGAGACGGGCGCACCGGGACGCTCATGGATTGGTGCGTCGTGTGTGTGCCGGGGTCCCCCGGACAGACCGTGAGGATGCAGCGCCGATACGACGACGGACGGTGCCTCCTTTCGTCGTGGCGACATCCGGGTAGCACGACCCGGCGCCGAACCACGGTACGTACGGTACGGTGTTCATCGAACAATAATCCAAGGCTCATGAGGCGTGACGTGGCTTACACTCCCAGCCCGAGGGGCGCACCGGACGGGCGCTCGGCACGCCGTCTCGGAGGGCTGTCGCGCCGGGCAGTCCCGCCGGCATCGGGCGCGGCGTCGAGGAGGCCACCGGGCCCGACCGTGGGCCACCGCCGCAACGTGCTCGTCGGGCCCGCAGTATGGCCGCGCCACCGAGAACGTGGTGGGCGTGCGCGCGCTCTTCGCTGGTCTCGTCGGTGCTCCGCCGCCTGAATCGGTAGCCGGGCCCGCACATGGTCGCGGAGACCGGCCCAGGCCTCCATCACCGGTACCGGCTGGTTGAAGACGTGCCGCTCGACCGGTTCGCCTAGATACCGAGAACGTTGGCACCGCTGTCGGATGGCGACCCCGTGGTGAAGGACCTGCCGCGCGTGGCACCACGGGGTGGCCGACACGATCGACGGGTTCGCGACAGGCATCGCCTCTGCCAGTTCGTGGCATCCGGGGCGTTGTCCGTAGATGCGGTCGCGTTGGCGCTGCGAGAGGTGGCGTGGGCGGCCACGGCAGGCTGCGTATCGCCACCTCGGTGGACGACACCTGCTTCTACGTCGACCGGCGGGTGGCGGGCGCCTGAGCCGACGCCCGGTCCGGGCGTCAGCCGGTGGTGTGTGGCTCCCGGCCGCGGGTGGCCGGCAAGCGCACCTCGAAGCAGGTTCGGCCCGCCTCGGAGTCGACCTGTACCTCCCCCCGGTGCCCCTGCACGATGCGGCGCACGAGGTCGAGACCCAACCCGGTCCCCTCGCCCACGTCCTTGGTGGTGAAGAAGGGTTCGAAGATGCGGGTCCGCAGCTCCGCCGGGACGCCCGGGCCGTCGTCCACCACCTGCACGATCGCGTGTTCCTCGGCGGCGCGCGTTCGGACCGCCACCTCTCCACCCTCGGGGGCCGCCTCGAGGGCGTTCTCCAGCAGGTTCGTCCACACCTGGTTGAGCTCGCCCGGGTTGCCCGTCACCGCCGGAAGGTCGGGATCGAACTCGAGCGTGACGCGCACGCCCCGCTCCCGGAAGCGTGGCGCGAGGACCGTGAGCGTGGAGCGTAGGCCCTCGTGGACGTCGATATCGTCCCGGTCGGGGGCCCGGTCCATGTTGGCGTACACCTTGATGGTCTGGATCAACTCCGATACGCGCTGGGCGGCGTGGCCGACCGATGCGAGCAGGCGCCGGGCACCGACGTCGGCCTCGAACCAGCGCAGGGCGAGCGTGAGCCCATCGTCCGGCACGCCGCGGGTGGCGGCCTCGAGGTCGTGAGCCGTGATGCCTGCAGCGACCAGCGTCTCGGCCGCCAGGTACGCGTCGGGCACGCCGTGTGCGTCGAGCCACGCGGCCAGGGCGTCCTCGGCGTCGGCGCGGGCCAAGGGGTCGGTGGGAGCCGCCGCGCCTCCCTCGCCGAGGCGCGCCAGTGGTTGGAGTCCCGCCGCGGTCGCGACGGGCTCGAGCAGGGCCCTCGCTACCGCACTCAGGTCCCCCAGACGCCGCTCGAGTTCCCCGGCCGTGCGTTGGATGGCCGCGGCGGGGTTGTTCAGCTCGTGCGCAAGGCCCGCGGCAAGCTTGCCGAGGCTGAGCAGGCGCTCGCGCTGTTCGTCATGCCGGGTGTACTCACGTGAGCGATCGACCATGACCGCGGCCAGCCGCTCGCGCAGCTCCGGGATGCGCTCGAGCATCTCCGGGAAGAGGCTGCTCGCGAAGTACGCCACGCGGGTGCGGACGACGGCCCGGCCCGTGCTCGGCGAGCGTGTCAGTCGCGACGAAGGCAGCATCCCGGTGACGTCGCCCGCACGACGCACGACAAGCCGGCCATCGGGCGGCCCCTGCTCCCGCCGGAAGTGCAGCTCCCCCTCCACCACGCACATCATGTCGCTGGCCGGGGCCCCCTCGCGGAACACCACCTCCCCGCCTTCGGCGATCACCCAGCGCGCGTGAGCGCCCAACCAGGCGATCTGCTCGTCGTCCAGGTCGGCGAACACGTGGACGCGACGGAGGTCGGCAGCCACGCTCACCGGGCCGGCCCCATGTTCGGCGGGCCCCACGCTCGACGCACACGCGGGCGGCTCATGCTGCGGCTCCACCTCCGGCGTCGGACGTCGGCTCGGTCGCCGGGAGCCGTACCAGGAAGCTGGTGCGCCCTGGCTCCGACGCCACGTGGACCTGGCCCAGGTGTCGCTCGACGATGCGGTGCACGATGTCGAGGCCCAGACCGGTGCCCGCACCGACGTCCTTGGTGGTGAAGAAGGGCTCGAAGATGCGCCTCCGGTTCTCCTCGGGGATCCCGATGCCGTTGTCGCGCACTTCCACCACCGCGCTTCCGCCCCCGCCCGACGTGCGCACCACGATCTCGCCCCCCGTCGCCACCGCATCGATGGCGTTGTCGAGGAGGTTGGTCCACACCTGGTTGAGCTCGCCGGGGTTGCCGCTGACGTGGGGCGTGTCGGCGCCGAACTCGGTGCGCAACACGATGTCCTTGCTGCGAAGCTTGTGACCGAGCATGGTGAGCGTCGAGCGGATGCCCTCGTGCAGGTCGATGTCCCGACTGCGGGGGGCGCGATCCATGTTGGAGTAGGCCTTCACCGCGGCGATGAGCTCGACGACCCGGCGGCTGGCGTCGGCGATGTCCTCCACCAGGCGGCGCATCGCCAGGTCCGCCTCCAGCCACTGCAGGCTGGTGGCGACAGCGTCATCCGGGACGTCGGCCACGACCCGCTCGAGGTTCGCCTGTGCGAGTCCCGCGGCGACGAAGGTCTCGGCCGCCGCCCAGGCTCCGGGCAAGCCGCGGCTGTCGAGCCAGCTGACGAGCGCCTCCTCGGCGTCGGCACGCTCGAGCGCGTCGAGGATCCGGCGCGATCCCCCTGCTTCGGCAGCGACGGCCGTTCGGGCATGCGCCTGGAGCGTGGCCGCGGTATCCGGCGAGAGCGTGCCCAGGCGCAAGGCGGTGAAGGCATCGAGGCGTGCCCTGAGCGCCTCCGCCCTCTGCTGGATGACCGCGGTGGGGTTGTTGAGCTCGTGCGCCAGCCCCGCCGAGAGCTTGCCGAGGCTGATCAGCTTCTCGCGCTGCTCACCCTGGCGGGTGAACTCCCGCGAGCGGTCGACCATGATGGACGCCAAGCGCACCTGCAGCACCGGCATGCGTTCCAGCATCTCGGGGAAGATCGCCTTCGGGAAGTTCGCCGTGCGTGTAGGGAGCACCGCCCGCAACGTCACCGGGGTGTGCGTCATCCGCGAGTGCGGCAGCAAGCCGGTGACGTCGCCGCCCCGTGCGGTGATCACGAGGCCGTCGGGCGTTCCCTTCTCCTTGCGCCAGACGATCTCGCCCTCCAGGAGGGCGATCATCTCCACGGTGGCGTCGCCTTCGACCATCAGCGCATCACCGGGCGCGAAGGTCCGGATCTCGGCTCGCTCTGTGAGCCACTGCAGGTCGTCGTCCTCCAGGTCGGCGAAGGCGGTGACCTTCCGAAGCTCCGTCGGGTCGATCACAGGTCGGCGAGGTAGCGGTGGATCGACGACACGGAGACCGACCCCTCGCCCACCCCGGAGGCCACCCGCTTGACCGAGCCGCTCCGCACGTCGCCGGCGGCGAAGATGCCCGGCACGCTGGTCTCGAACGGATAGGGGTCACGCTCCAAGGGCCAGTTCCGCAGTTCGCCATCGGCGTCGACCAGATCGGGGCCGGTCAGCACGAAGCCCTTGGCGTCGCGCCGGACCAGCCCGTCGAGCCACTCGGTATGGGGGAGCGCGCCGATGAACACGAACAGGCCGGCGGCCTCGACGACCTCGGTGGCGTCGGTGACGTTGTGCCGGATCACCAGCTGTTCGAGGCCCTTCTCGCCGCGCG
Organism: uncultured bacterium; assembly: GCA_964536935.1. Classification (GTDB taxonomy): domain Bacteria; phylum Deinococcota; class Deinococci; order Deinococcales; family Trueperaceae; genus JASBRS01. Next base: position 19,788 of record CAZIBD010000047.1, read on the forward strand.
CCTCCACCACCCGGGTGTGGTTGCGCACCGTGATGTTGGCGGTGGCATCGATCTGGTCGATGAGGTACTGGGACATCGACGACGTCAGGCTCTCTCCGCGGATCAGGATGGTGACGCTGCGAGCGAAGCGCGAGAAGTACATGGCTGCCTGGCCGGCGGAGTTGCCTCCGCCCACCACGTAGGCGTCGCGCCCTTCGATGGCGGGCGCCTCGGTCGCGGCTGCCCCGTAGTAGACGCCGGTGCCGGTGAGCTCGAGTAGCCCGGGCGCGTCGAGCCGCCGGTACGACACGCCGCTTGCGATCAGCAGCACGTGGCACAGGACTTCGCTACCGTCGGCGAAGACGATCCGACGGCTGGGGCCCTCGACCTTGACCGACACCGCCTCCTGGGGGCACAGGACGTCGACGCCGAAGCGCAGTGCCTGCGTCGTAGCGCGCCGCGACAGCTCGCTTCCGGAGATGCCCGCGGGGAAGCCCAGGTAGTTCTCGATGCGGGAGCTCTCGCCGGCCTGGCCGCCGGGGGCGTCGCGCTCCACGAGCAGCGTACGGAGGCCCTCGCTGGCGCCGTAGACGGCGGCCGCCAGGCCGGCGGGGCCGGCGCCGATGACGACGAGGTCGTAGAAGTCCGCGTCGGCGTGCGTCTTGAGCCCGAGGCGCTCGGCCAGATGCGAGGGCTCGGCGTTGGGAGCGACACTGCCGTCCTGGAACACCACCGCGGGGAGCTGGGCGTCCGTCATACCGGCGTCGGCCAGCAGCTGCTTCGCCTCGGGCGTGCTCTCCACGTCCAGGAAACGGTAGGGCACCTGGTTGCGCGCCAGGAAGTTCTTGAGCGTGTGGGCGTCGCGCGTCCAGCGGTAGGCGAGCACCCGCAGACCGTCGAAGGCCGGCCGGTAGTGGGCCTGCCAGTCGTCGAGGAAATCGTCCAGGACGGGGAAGAGCTTCTCCTCCGGCGGGTGCCAGGGCTTGAGCAGGTAGTAGTGGACGTCGGCCCGGTTGATCGCCTCGATAGCGGCGTTGGTGTCGGCGTAGGCGGTGAGCAGCATGCGCTTGGCGCGCGGGAAGATCTCGCTGGCCCGCGCGAGGAACTCCGTACCCGACATCTGGGGCATGCGCTGGTCCGACAGGAACAGCGCGACCTCGTCGTTGCGCAGGCGGAGCTTGCGCGCCAGCTCGAGAGCGGCTGCGCCCGAGTCGGCGGCGAGCACCCGGTACTGCTGGCCGTAGCGGCGCTTCAGGTCGCTCGTAACGGCCCGCAGTACCTGCGGGTCGTCATCGACTGCCACCAGGGTGGGTCTGGCCATGCTGTGGTGCCCTCCTCGGGACGTCCGGTTGAGGGTCATCCTAGCAGGAGCGACCCGCCGTTCGAAGCCCGGAGCGTGCGAGCTACCAGGATGAGCGCGATCAGAACCACCACGCCGAGCGCAGCGGCGATCGCGAAGGCGCGGCGCATGCGAGGCGTCGGGGTCCGGACGCAGGACAACCAGAGCGAGAGCATCGGGGTGAGCACCACGGCGTCCAGGATCAGGAAGATGGGGCTCATCCAGGTTCCACCGGGAGGCACAGCGGACGCTGCGTCCGCCGTCCAGCCGCTGCGTCAACGCCGCTCCTGGCGCTCGTTCGCCGCGGGACGGAAGCGCGCGACGGCCTGCGTCCAAGCTTCGGCGGGCCGGTTCGTGGGCCGACTTCGCGCCAGGCGAGCATGGTGCACCAGGAAGGACTCGAACCCTCGACCTACCGCTTATGCGCCAAATTCGATTTGCGAAGAGATGGCCCGAGGTGCGGCGAGTCCCGGGAGTTCGTGTGAGACGCTACTAATCGTCAGGGTCACTTTGAGTGAGTGCCCGTGAGTAGGGGCCTGCAGGACGAGTTGGCACACAGGAGGCACACAGACATCCTTGGTGCCAGTCACCAGAACTGCGCTATGCCGCGGGCTCCGCTAGGTCAAGGCGCACATGGCGATGAGAGACCTGGGCCTAGAGGAATAGGCCCACCCAGAATGCCGTCCACGAAGTCGCTCTTCACGTGTAGGGGAGAGCGACGCCGGTACGGGCGATAGTCCTTCCACAGGCTTTTCGGCGCCACGCCGGTGGAAATGCTTCGGCCGGAACGCGTCGAGTGCTATCTTCGATTCATGAAAAGTGCCCTGGGGAGGCTCGAGCGCGTTGAGCTTCGGTTGGCGTGGGCAAACGAGGCGAACGACTTCACGCCGTGGTTGGCAGAGCCCGAGAACCTGAAGCTTCTGGGCGCTGTGATCGGGTTGGAGCTTGAGCTGGAGGGGCAGGAGGCGGGCGTAGGGCCCTTCCGGGCCGATATTCTCTGCCGTGATACGGCTACCGGGCACTACGTGTTGGTGGAGAACCAGCTCGAGCGGACGAACCACACGCACCTCGGGCAGTTGCTGACGTACGCGGCGGGCCTCCAGGCCGTCACCATCGTGTGGGTCGCGCAGAGCTTCACAGACGAGCACCGGGCTGCCCTGGATTGGCTCAAATCGATCACGAGCGAAGATGTCGACTTCTTCGGCCTGGAGATTGAACTGTGGAAGATCGATGACTCTCCGCTCGCCCCGAAGCTGAATCTGGTGAGCAAGCCCAACGAATGGACGCGGCAGGTCGCGACGGCCGCCAGACGTCAAGAGCTGACCGACAACCAGCAACTACAAGTCGACTACTGGAGCGGCCTGAACCAGCAGATCGAAGAGCACTACCCTTCGCTGGCCATCCGAAAGCCGCTTCCGCAGAGTTGGGCTTCCTTTTCGGTGGGTCGGTCCGGCTTCCACGTGGACGCGGGATGCAACTCGGTCGACCGGTGGATTAGCGTCTCGCTGGTCATGGATGACAGGAACGCAAAGACCTATTTCGGGCTGCTCAAGGATGACAAGGAGTCGATCGAGGCTGAATTCGGCCAGCCCCTCGAGTGGCACCTCAAGCCTGAGACGAAGGTCAGCTACATCAGGCTCAGCAAGGCGGGAGAGGACTACCGCGACCGAGAGCGTTGGGCTGAGCAGCATGCGTGGCTAGCGGCACAACTGCAGCGCTTCGACCAAGTATTCCGCGACCGGGTCAGGGGCCTCGACGCATCTGAGGTGGAGCCGGTGGGAGTCGAAGAAGGGAACTGATCTGAATGAGCTCGAGGCAGTCGTAGCGAGGAACAGCGCGTAGCGCCATGGTCAGTGGATACGCGGTTCTGCGGCGGTCCCGGTGTCAGGGGCCGTTCGGGGACCAGTAATCTGCGACCCCTCGCGTGTGAATGGCCTTGGCCACGTCCTGCTAAGTCCCAGGTCGTACCAATACGTCGTTCAAGACGCGATTCTCTTACTTCATCTTTCCGTGTCACCCCGTTCTGTTCCGGTGCAATCGTCGGAAAACTGTCGGAAGATCTAGTGCGAGCTCCGCTCCAGGAGCGACCTCGCGTCGCATAGATCAAGCCGCTCGCCGGAGCCCGCCCGACCCCAGCCATCGGCTGATCTTCGGAGAGATCATCACCCACCACCCACAAGAGCGTTCCCAGCTCCGGTCCCGGTTGGGTCCACCTGCCTGGTCAAAACAGTGATAACGCTCGTTGATTTGGGGCGGTAGCAGGGGCCCTGGTTTGGCATATCGGTCAGCCCGGGGCCCCAGCCGTGATCTTGAGGAATATGAAGAATCTGAAAGCGTTCGGGGCGGCCGGAAGGTTAGGTTCTTGTGCGGAGAGGTTCTGTCCCTGGGGTCCTGCACGTTGTGGTTCGAGCCGTCCTGGCTCGGTGTTGACGGGCAGCCCGTGGGGGAAACCGCAAGACCCTAGCGAGCGAGTCGATATCGAGCGGG
>CAZIBD010000048.1:0-23274 GCA_964536935.1 uncultured bacterium
ATCTCCTTGCTCGCTTGTTTGAACTCGCGAATGCTCTTGCCAAGACTCTTCCCGAACTCCGGCAGTTTCTTCGGTCCGAAGATCAAGATCGCGACCAAGACGATCAGGACGATATGAATTGGCTGCAACCCGAACATGTGGCACTCCTCCTTGCTGCTCCGTTGTGACGAAGAACTCACGCGCGGCGAACACAAGCACCGGTTGGGGCTCCCGGCAATGACCACCTCCTCCGAAAGGATATGGCACTCGAGCTCTCACGAGCGCATCCCGAGGCCCCACCCGCTTGGAGCGGACGTCGAGCAAATCATCTCCAATCCTAGGACCCGTTCTTGACGTCCGCAGTCCCAGCTGACTCATGAAGCCATGCCCCATCCTAAGGTCGATAGGTGCCGTTGGTTGTCACCGAATGCGCCGTTCGCACACAGCGCGCGTCGGAACCGCGAAGAGCTGGTGCCGGCGCATGTCGTCTCGTACCATCGACCGTGCCCGGCCGCCAGCACCTCTTCCCATGGGCCCGGGACTGTGCCAGCCCCGGGCGCAGCGCTGAAGACGGAAACCCGGGCGGCCATCTCTGACCTCCCACCTGAGCGCCGTGCTGAATCCGGGGTCCGCTTCAGACCACGCAGACCGACACAAGTGGTGGACATTCCCGAAGGGGCCAGGACCGTGGTCAAATACCGCGACAGCGCCCCTCGGCCAGCTGGCCGAGGGGCCTTTCTTGCGTCGTTGGCGGAGAGGGCGGGATTCGAACCCGCGAGGCAGGGATTCCCACCTACACGCTTTCCAGGCGTGCTCCTTCAACCACTCGGACACCTCTCCGTCCCGTCGGTGGCAAGGGCGAGTGTATCAGGCGCCATGGGGGCGGTCAACGAAGCGCGGAGCCGGGATTCGGGCGGCGAAGCGCTTCCGATCGGAAAAGGGTGCCCACCATGACATCGTCCGGCCCAATCGGTCGCCTAGACTGGGGCAGCGCAGGAGGAGAGAGCATGTTGAATGATCGCGTTGTCCTACTCACCAGTCCGGAGGCCGTGGAGGAGTTCCTCGGTCGGTTCCCGTCGAGCGTCATCTTCAAGGCGGGCACCTGTCACAAGACCATGCAGGGCTTCGGGTTCCTCGAGGACCGGCTCAGCGGTCGCGAGGACCTGATGTGCGGGGTCATCCGGGTGGTGGAGGCTCGTCCCGCCAGCAACCTGGTGGCGGAGCGGACGGGCCTCCGGCACGAGTCGCCGCAGGTGATCCTGTTCAAGGACGGTCAGCCCGTCTTCGAGGCCAACAACTGGGGCATCACGCCGGAAGTGCTGGTGGCCGGCTTCGAGCGCGTTCCCCAGGGGGCGCCGGTGGCTGCCGAGGCCGGCAGCGGCGGGACGAGCCTGAAGCCGTACCTGGACGTCCTGGAGCAGTACCTGACCGGCGTCATCGACGAACGGCAGTTCGAGTCGATGTACACGCAGATGTTCCGGGACGACGACGCGCTGCGCTCGCGCGGCGAGGTCGAGGTGCTCAACAGCATCTTCGGTGACGTCGACCAGCACATGAACATGCACCTGATGATGGCGGGCAAGGCCGACAACGCGCGGTTGCGCCAGCGGGCGCAGGCCGCGTACGACCGGCTTCGGGAGTTGGCCCAGACCGCCGCCTGACGTCATCTCTTCGGATCCAACGGGCCCCCGGCCGTAGCGGACGCTGCGGCCGGGGCCTTTCACGGTGGGGGCCGCAGACCCGGCAGCTCGCCGCGGAGCGCCTGCCGGTAGCGCCGCCGTCCCTGCTCGACCGCGTCCCGCGCTCCCTGCGCGATCAGGCCGCCGGGGAAGGCCCCGTAGATCCGGTCGAACGCCAACGGCAGGACGGCGTCGGCAACGGCGTCCACCTCCCAGCTCGGAAGCGGCAGGTAGTTCGGGTAGGAGTACATGAAGCCCACCACGCCACGGTCCGGGGTGACCTGGAGGATGTCGCCGGAGAGCAGCACGCCGGCGCCACCGGCGCCGCCTTCCCAGTGGAGGACGGTGCCGCCCGGGAAGTGACCGCCTGCCCGGACCAGGGTCACCCCCTCCCAGAGGCGCTGCTGCTCGCCCTCCCAGGCGCGAACGCGGGGGTGCGCGTCGACCACCCAGGCCCGGTCGGCGCCGTGCAGCAGCACCGGGGCGTCGAACGCCTCGGCCCAAAGCCGCTGCGCGCTGTAGTAGTGGGGGTGGCTGATGGCGATGGCGGCCACGCCGCCGAGCGCGCGCACCGCCTCGACGGTGGGGCGGTCGAGCAGAGTGATGCAGTCCCAGAGGACGTTCCCCTCCGGTGTCTGGAGCAGCAGGGCCCGTTGGCCGATCCCCAGGCGGGGCTCACTGCGGATGGCGTAGAGGGAGGGCTCGAGCCGCTCCACCACGTTGCGGTGCCGGCTGACGAGCTCCACCGTCGTGGTCCAGCGTTGGCCCGCGTCGGGCACGTACTGGCGCACGTCCTGGCAGATGGGGCAGGCACGTGGCGGCGCCTCGGACGCCGGGTACAGGGTGCCGCACGTGGCGCAGACGAACTGCGTCGTGCCGGTCACCGGTTCGGGCTCCTCGGGTCTCGCATCCTTGACCTCCTCGCCCACCATCATGCCGCGCGGCGGGGTCGGCCGGGGAGAAGCAGGTGGCTGTCGCCGAACTCGTGCCACAGGTAGCGCCGATCGAGCGCTTCCCGGTACGCCTCGCGGACCAGGTCGCCGCCGGCCACCGCCGTGAGCAGGGCGAGATGGGTGCTGGCGGGCTCGTGGAAGCCGGTCAGCAGGCCGTCGACCGCGCCCCGCACGTCGGCCGGGTGCACGTAGCGGCGCGTGAAGCCGCGCATGGCGTGCACACCGCCGCTCGCCCAGGCGGTCTCCAGGGCCCGCACGACCGTCGTCCCGACCGCGATGACGCGCCCCCCTGCCTGGCGGGTGGCGTTCACCTGCGCTGCGGCCCGGGCGCTCACCTCGAACGGCTCGCCGTAGAGCACCACGCCGGAGGGCTCGGCCGGTTCCAGCTCGAGGCTGCTCACGCCGGCGTGGAGCGTGACGGTTGCGACCTCGACGCCTCGCTCGCGCAGGGCGACGAGGACGGCCTCCGTGAAGGGGCGGGCGGCCGACGGCATCTCGGCGCTGCCCGGCAGCCGGGCGAAGAGGCTCTGGTAAGCGGTCAGCGGCTGCGGGTGTTGCAGGTAGGCGTAATGGATGGGCTCGCCGTCTGCCGCCATCGTCGGTGTCAACGACCTCTCGCTCGCGACGAACCACAGTCGGGGTAGGCCCGGGTGCGGCGCGACGAAGCGCACGCGCACGGGGCGGGCCGTGCCCACCAGGCAAACCGACCCCGCGACGATCGGCAGTGGTCCCGGCTCGGCGTGGCTGCGGCGGGGCTCGGCGAGCCACAGGCGCTCGGCGTAGCAAGTCGACAGGTTGAGTCGGAACCGTCCCAGCGGGCCGTTCGCGGGCAGGCTCGCGGGAATCGTGGCGCTGTCGTTGACGACCAGCAGGTCGCCCTGCGTGAGCACTGCGGGCAGGTCGAGGAAGCGGGCGTGGCGGTGGCCGTGGGCGCCCGACACGAGCAGGCGCACGTCGTGCCGGGCCGAGCCGCGTTGCTCTGGCGGCAGCGTCGCCGGAGCCGGCCCGTCGCCCGTGAGTATGGGCTCGGACCCGGCAGCGGGCGAGACGCTCACGCCGTGTCTCTCGTGGGGGCGAGCGTCCAGGCTTTGGCCTGCGCCTCGAAGCGTCGGCCGTCGACGTCTTCGCGGCGCTGGCCGAGGAGCCACGCCCAGAACGGAAGGGTGGCTTCGGGCAGGGGCCGGTTGCCGATGTCCTCCCCTGGGAAGGCCTGCTGGTGCATGAGGGTGCGCATGTCGCCCGGATCGACGATCACGGCAGCGATCTCCTCCGACTCGGCCGCCAGGGTCAGGGTCAGGAGCTCGAGCGCCGCCTTGCTCGAGCCGTAGACCCCCCAGCCCGGGTATCCGCCGTGCGCCGCGTCCGAGCTCACCGCCACCAGCAGGCCACGCGCGCGCCGCAACGCCGGTAGGAGCGCTTGCGTGAGTTCGAGCGGCGCGACGACGTTCGTCTCCAGCACCGCGCGCAGATCCCCTGGTGCCACGTCCGCGAGGGCCGGCAGGGGGCTCGGGCCGAGCGCGGAGGCGTTGTGGACGAGCAGGTCGAGTCGCGAGCCGACCGTGCGAGCGACGGTGGCCCGGTGCTGGGGATCGGTCACGTCGCCGACGACCGTGTGGACGGGCCCGTCGCCCGCCAGCTCGCCGGCCGCCCGCTCGAGCTCGGCGCCGCCGCGCGCGGTCAGGACCAGCTCGTACCCCGCGCCGGCCAGCAGGCGCGCCAGGGTGAGCCCCAGTCCTCGGCTGGCTCCCGTGACGACGGCCACCGGCCGCGGCCGGCTGGGGTCGGGGACGCCGTCGATCACGAGCAGGTGGCGCACGCGGCTCGATGCGTGGAAGGAGTGCGGCGGTGTGCGCGGCGATCGGCCGCGTGGCGGCGCCTTTGGGCTGCGCGGCGGCGTGCCTGTGCCGCCCGCTGGTGGAGTGTCACGTTGCGTTCCCAGTCGTCGTGCAGGGTGCGGACGAGCTTTTCGATGGTCCGTGGGTGTCCCAGTGGCATGGCTGCACCTCCGCCTGGAAGTATCGTGGACGGGCCCTCCCCCGCGCCTCCGCCGGCGGTCGCAGCGGAGTCTGCGACCAAGGTCGTAGCCGTCGTTCGTGGAGTGGGGCGAGCGGGTTCGGGCTGGCGTCGCTCGCCTGCGGCGCAGCAGGTGTGCGAGAGGTAGGGTAGAACCATGGGTCGGTTGGACGGACGCATCGCCGTGGTCACCGGCAGCACGCGCGGCCTCGGGCTGGCCATCGCCCACGCGATGGTGCGCGAGGGCGCGCATGTGGTGATCAGCTCCAGGACTGCGGAGGCGGTCGACGACGCCGTGTCGCGGCTGGGCCCCGACCTCGTCGAAGGGGTGGTCGCCGACGTCTCGCGGAGGGAGGACCATGACGCGCTCCTGGCAGCCGCCCTCGATCGCTTCGGGCGGTTGGACGTCTGGGTCAACAATGCGGGGCTCTCCGGCGTGTACGGGCCGACGCCTGCCATCCCCGAGGAGGACTTCCTGCGGGTGCTCGATACCAACGTGCGAGGGGTCTACTTCGGCTCGGTCGTGGCGTCGCGCCACTTCCTGTCGCAGGGCTCGGGGAAGCTCATCAACATGCTGGGGCGCGGCGAGCGCGGGCCGGTGCCGAACCAGAATGCATACGCCTCGTCCAAGACATGGGTGCGCAGCTTCACGCTGGCGCTCGCTCGCGAGACGCGCGGGCACGGCATCGGTGTGTTCGCCCTCAACCCCGGGCTCATGCTCACCGATCTGGTCGGTGAGGTGCGCGCGGTACGTGGCTTCGAGGCGAGGTTGCAGCCCTTCAGGACCGTGCTGAGGCTGTGGGGCGAGGACCCGGCCGTGGCCGCTCAGGCCGTGGTCGAGCTGGCGTCGAGCGCCACCGACGGCAAGACCGGGCTCACGCGCAGCCTGCTGACGCCCTGGCGCATGCTGGGTGGTATCGTCCGCGAACTGAGGCGGCGTCTGCGCCGTGAGCCGCCCCCCGAGATCCACCTGCACGTCGACAGCGCCGATCCGGTGGTGCCCATCGACCGGACATCCCGCTGACGCTGTCCTCCGCTACAACCCGTGCTCCTTGGCCACCAGCACCGCTTGCAGCCGATCATCGACGCCGAGCTTGGCGAAGATGTGGCCGGCGTGGGTCTTGACCGTCTTCTCGCTGATCGACAGGCGAGAGGCGATGCGCTTGTTGGGCAGGCCCTGCGCCATCAGGGCCAGGACCTGGCGCTCCCGCCGGGTGAGATCGGCGAGAGGATCGATCGCGGGGGAGGCGAGTGCTCGTACCGCTTCCGGGTCGAGCGGCATCTCCCCGCGGACCGCTGCCCGGACCTTGTCGAGCAGGGCGTTGGGGCCGGCGTGCTTGAGCAGGTAGCCGGAGGCGCCGCGACGCATGGCCTGGCGGACCTTGCCTTCGTCGAGAAAGCTCGTGAGCACCAGCACGCGTCCGATCGCGGCGAGCTCGTCGATGAGCGTCAGGCCGCTGCCGTCAGGTAGTTCCAGGTCGAGCAGGATCAGGTCGGGCGCGCTCATCCGCGCCCGCTCGCGCGCCGCGGCCACCGTGCCGGCCTCGGCGATCACCTCGAAGTCGTCCTGCAGGTCGAGGAAGGCTCGCAACCCCGCGCGGACCACCGGGTGGTCGTCGACGATCAGGACGCGGGTCGCCACGGAACGAGCGCGGTGATCCGGGCACCGCCTCCGGGTCGGTTCTCGACGCGCAGGCGGCCTCCGACGGCCGCCACGCGGTCCCGCATGCCGGCGAGGCCGAGGCCGCGACCGACGCAGGCCTCGGTATCAGCGCCCAGACCCACGCCGTCGTCGTCGACCGTCAGACGCAGCGTCGAGCCCTCGCGGACGAGCCGGAGCCAGAGGCTGCCTGCCCCGGCGTGGCGCAGCGTGTTGTGCGTGGCCTCCTGAGCGACGCGGTAGAGGGCCTCGGCCAGATCCTCGGCGAGATCCTCCGTCGGGTCGAGCTCAGCTGCTTCCAGGTGCACCTTCAGGGCGGACCCGGTGCGGCGGGCGAGCCGGCCGAGCGCCGCGTGGAGCCCCGCGGAGAGGTCGGCCGGTCGCATCACCTCCACCAGCGAGCGCAGCTCGCCGAGCGCCGCTCCGACGGCCTCGGCGGCCTCGGCGACAGCGGTGGCGCGCCGCTCCGGGTCGGGGTGCTGGCCGGCTACGCTCAGCGACAGGTCGGCGGCGAAGAGTAGCTGCGCCAGCGAGTCGTGCATGTCCTGGGCGAGGCGCTGGCGCTCCTCCAGGGCGGCGGCGTAGCGGGCGTGCTGGGTGCGTTCCTCGAGCAGGCGCGAGCGTTCGTAGGCCACGGCGAGCTGACGGCCGACCGCCGACAGGAAGTCGAGCGTCTCGTCGTCGAAGCGGGTATCGCCGGGTGCCGCCAGGTTGAGGATGCCCACCGGGCCCCGACGCCCGGGCAGCGGCACGCTGGCATGGATCTGCAGGCCTCCCTTGTCCCCCTCGGCGTCGCGCAGCCGGCTGCAGGTGACCATGTTGATGCCGCGGTCGAGCTGGCCGCGCTTGAGAAGGCGCTGGCACTCGCAGCTGTCCTCGCGGAGCGGCGCCCGGTGGTCCCGTGCGAGGGCCGGCGGCACGCCCGTCGAGGCGGCCAGGCGGAAGGAGCCTTCGTGCGTGTCACCCTCCTCGACGTTCGACAGGAACAGCCACCCCGTGCTCAGGCCGACGCGTTGCAGCAGGCGGACGAGCGCTTCGGGCGCCCCCTCCTCGAAAGTGGGCGCCGCGTTGAGCACGTCGCCGATGGCATTGAACGTGGCCAGCCGCTGGAGGCGCGTCGGGGCCTTCACGCAGCGAGTCTATCGTGATCGTGGTGGGCACGGCGCTGTCCGGGGCGGTGTCGGTCAAGCTCCTACGAGCCTTGTCCAGGAGCGACCGACGCGGCACCGGCGCGCAACGCTCTAGCGTTGGGGCATGGCCGTCCTTCGGTCGCGGCGGTGGGCGTGGCTCGTGCTGCTCGGTCTGGCGAGCGCCGCGGCAGCGACCTTCGGCCGCGCCGCCCCAGTCGATCTGGTGCTCTTCTGGGGCCAGGGTTGCCCGCACTGTGCCGCAGCCAAGCCCTTCCTGGAGGGATTGGCGGCCGATGAGCGTGTCACGTTGCACAGCTTCGAGGTCTACTTCGACGACGCCAACCGGCGCCTGTTCGCAGCCGCGGGTCGCTCCTTCGGTTTCGAGGCGGGCTCGGTCCCGACGATCCTGATCGGCGACGAGGTCTACGTCGGCTTCTCCGAGGCCGTCGCCAGACGCGTCCAGGTGCGGCTGGCGACCTGCCTGGACGTAGGCTGCCCCGATCCGTTGGAGCGGATCCGGGCCCCCATGGGAGGGGCTCCCGACGGCCCGGCAGGCGCGCCCGAAGCAGCCGGGGCCTCCGGCGCGCTCGCGCCGGCACCGCTGTCCTTGCCCCTGATCGGCCGCGTCGCGCTGGCGGGCCGCTCGGAGCTCGCCACGACGGCGCTCATCGCCTTCGTGGACGGCTTCAACCCGTGCTCGCTGTGGGTGCTCTCGCTGCTGCTGGCCGTCGTGATCAACACACGCTCGCGTCGCAAGGTGCTCCTCGTCGGGACCACCTTCCTGGTGGTAGTGGCGGCCGTCTACGCGCTGCTGCTGGCAGGGCTCGTCAACGTACTGGCCCTGGTGGGGGTGCTGCCGTGGGTGCGCGTCGGCGTCGCGCTGGTGGCGCTGGCCTTCGCGTTGGTGAACCTGAAGGACTACGTCTGGTACGGCCGCGGACCCTCGCTCGCGATCCCTGAGGGGCGGAAGCCGGCCATCTACCGCGGTATCCGCGGCGTGATGGCTCGGGAGCGGAGCACGCTGGCCATGGTCGCGGCGACCGCCGCGATGGCGGCCGGGGTGACGCTCTTCGAGCTGCCCTGCACGGTCGGCTTCCCGGTGCTGTGGGCCGACCTGGTGATGCAGTGGCACCCCGGGGCGGCGGCGTTCTGGGGCCTCTTGCTGGTCTACCTGGTGGTGTTCCTGCTCGACGAGCTGGCGCTGTTCGGCGCCGCGGCGGCAACGCTGCGGGTGACGCGGCTGGAGGAACGGCACGGCCGCTCGCTCAAGCTGCTGGGCGGTATGGTGATGCTGTTCCTCGCCGGCGTCTTGCTCCTGCGCCCGGCGTGGATGAACGAGCTGCTGCCGGCCACGTTGGTGGTGGCGTCGGCGGTGCTTGGCGCGGGGCTCGTCCACCTGCTGACGCGCGCCGTATCGAAGGCGCGGGTGCGCGCTACAGAGGTGCCTCGTCGTCGAAGCGCGGGGCGCGCTTCTGGCGCAGCGACGCCACGCCCTCCCGCACGTCGGGGCCGGTGAAGCCGAGGAACTCGAGAGCCAGGCTGGTGTCGAAGGTGGGGCCGGCCAGCCGGTACCAGTTGTTCAGCGCGTACTTCGTCCATCGGATCGCGGTCTGGCTGCCCTCGCGCAGCCGCCTGGCGACCTGGAGGGCGCGTTCGTCGAGATCGCCGGCGTCGACGCAGAGGCTGACCAGGCCGAGACGCTCGGCCTCCTCGCCCGACAGCGGCTCGCAGGTGAGCAGGTAGTACTTGGCCTTGGCCATGCCGATGAGCAGCGGCCACACCGCGGCCGCATGGTCGCCGGCCGCCACCCCGAGCCGCGTGTGACCGTCGATGATGCGGGCGTTGCGGGCGACGATCGACACGTCGGCCAGCAGGCCGGCGACCAGACCCGCTCCGACCGCGGGCCCGTGCATGGCCGAGACGACCGGCTTGCTGCAGTCGACGAGGTTGCGCACCAGGTCGCGGGCTTCCTTCCAGATGCGCACGCGGGTGGCCCAGTCGTCGGCGATGTGCTCCACCATCGCCAGGTCGCCGCCCGCCGAGAAGCCTGCGCCGGCTCCCCGCAGGATGGCCACCGCCACGTCGTCGGCCTGGTCGATGTCGCGCCAGATGTCGACGAGCTCGCGGTGCATCGCCTCGTCGGCGGCGTTGAGCCGCTCCGGACGGTTCATGGTGACCACGAGGATGCCGTCCTCGGGACGGCTCAGCTCCAGGCGCCGGTATCGATCGAAGGACATGGCTCTCCTCCCGCCGTGACTCGGACCCCCCGGGCTACGCGCGACGGGCGAAGGTGGCCGCCTCAGAACTCCGACTCGTCGCGCCTGGCGTCGGACGTCAGGAAGCGCTCGAAGGCATCGTTCGAGGCGCTCTCGCGAGACGTCTCTTCGCGGCGCGTCACGCGGGCCCTGGCACCGCGGACCTCGTCATTGGTAGGCCTCGGGCGGGCCGGCGTCGCGGACAGGTCGGGTTCGGGCTCCACGGGAACCGGCAGCGTGCGCGGGTCGTTCAGCGTCAGAGCCGACCAGATGGTGAGGCTCGCCGCGATCACCAGCAGGAAGGCAAGCAGAAGCATGACCACGAGTGCCGACACCCCACCAGGATAGTCCAGCCTTCGATGAGGGGCAACGCACCGCGCCCCCTTCGTTGGCCCGGCCCCACGAACGCCCCCCGTCAGGATCGCGCGGGCGCCCGCTCCAGCAAGTGGCAGAGAAGCTCGTGGTCGACGTTGCCGCCTGAGATCACCACCACCGTCGGCCCCTCCCGGAGCGGCGGGATCTCGCCGCCTCCGCCCAGCAGCCGCTGCAGCGCCGCCAGCGTCAGGGCGCCGGTCGGCTCCACCACCAGGCGGGCACGCCGTGCATACCAGGCGGTGGCGTCGCCGATCTCCTCCTCGCTCACCGTCTGCACGCCCACGAGGTGGCGGAGGAGGATGCGGAAGTTCAGCTCGCCGATGCTCTGCGTGCGCACGCCGTCGGCCATCGTACGCGTGACGTCCTCGGCCGGCCACGCCACCCGCTCGCCGCCCGCCAGGGAGGCGCGGGCGTCGGCCGCCAGCTCGGGCTCCACCCCCACGACGCGCGCCTGGGGCGCGCGAGCCGCGAGCGTCAGGACCACCCCGGACGAGAGGCCGCCACCGCCGATGGGGACCAGCACGTTGGCGACGTCCGGCAGGTCGGCCGCGATCTCGAGGCCGACGCTGGCCTGCCCCGCGACGATCCAGGAGTGGTCGTAGGGGGGTACCAGCGTCGCCCCCGTGGTGCGCGCGAGCGCCTCGGCCGTCTCATGGCGTGACGCCTGCGTGTTCTCGCAGCGGACCACGTCGGCCCCCAGCGCCCGCGTGCCCTCCACCTTGACGCGGGGCGCCCCCTCGGGGATGACGATGGTCGCCTTCACGCCGAAGTGGTGCGCAGCGAAGGCCACACCCTGGGCGTGGTTGCCGCTGGAGTGCGTCACGACCCCCCGAGCGCGGACCTCCGGGGGCAGCGACGCCAGGAAGTTGAGCGCCCCGCGCAGCTTGAACGAGCCCGTGCGCTGGAGGTTCTCGGCCTTGGCGAAGACGGGCCCGCCGCCGGGGCCCTCGAGGTCCAGGCGCACCAGCGGCGTCCACAGGGCAGCTTGCCGGACGCGCTCGAAGGCGGCCTCGAGATCGGCGAGGGTAGGGATCGATGCGTCGTCGGCGAGGCTCATCCGTCCAGTCTGTCACGGCGGCGAGTCCGCCGTGCGGGTGTTCGGGAACGCCGTTGCCCGGCGCTGGGTCACGCCCGGCCCTCGGATTGTGCGCCCGATTCCGGCCGTTGGGCGGCACGCGAGCGGTCGTTGCGACGCCGTACTGGACGAAATCGGTGCATCGTCTTGACGAATCCTGCATATGCGCGTATAATGCTGTCACATTGAACGAATGAGCGGAGCGCCCGAGAAGGGCGCTTTCTTGTTGGCGCGTTCGTTGGGCGCGCATCCACCTTGGCTCGTGGTGCCATCGGCCGTGGGCTGCCACCGAGCCCGTGCCACGGGCGGGTAAGGCCTGGGGGACGAGGGTCTCGCCGTCAGCCAGGCTGCTCGGCCAGGAAGGTTTCGAGCTCCTGCCGGCTCGGCAGCGCGGGGATGGCGCCGCGCCGCGTCGTGGTGAGCGCGGCGTAGGCGTTGGCACGGCGGATGGCGGCGTCGAGGGCGTCACGGCTCTTCTCGAGGGCGTCGTTCTCGAGCAGGCTGGCGAGCAGCGCAGCCGTGAAGGCGTCGCCTGCACCGGTGGTGTCGACGGTGTCCACGCGGAAGCCTGCCACCTCGCCCTCGCCCTGGCGGGTCAGGTACCAGGCGCCGGCATTCCCGCGCGTCACCACCAGCATTCGCAGGCCCTCATGGCGCAGCGTGCGGGCGGCCGCCATGTCGCGGGCCCCCGTCAGGAACTCCAGCTCGTCCTCGCTGATCTTCACCACGTGGGCGCGCCGCCACACGCTGCGGATCCCCTCCCGCGCGGCGTCGGGCGACGGCCACAGCGGGAGCCGCAGGTTGGCGTCGTACGAAACCCACAACCCGTGCTCCGCCGCCAGGTCCAAGGCCCGCAGCGTGGCGCTGCGCGACGGGTCCTGGATGAGGCTGATGCTGCCGATGTGGAGCATCGAGGCGCCTCCGAGGTAGTCCTCCGCGACCTCCTCGGGCCGGTGGCGCATGTCGGCGCTGGGATTGCGATAGAAGAGGAAGTCGCGCTCCCCCGTGCTCGTGAGCGACACGAAGGCGAGAGCGGTGCGCGCCTGCGGATCGTACTGCAACTGGCTGACGTCGACCCCCTGGGTGGACAGCACGCCGGCCAGATGGTGCCCGAAGGGGTCGTCGCCGACCTTGCCCATGAACCCGGCGGCGATCCCGAGCCGCGCGAGCCCCACGGCAACGTTGGCCGGGGCGCCTCCCGGAGCCTTCACGAACGCGCGCGCGTCGCCCAGCGACACGCCGTTCTCCTCCGGAACGAAGTCGATGAGCAGCTCGCCCAGGGTGACGGCCTGCGGTGAAGCGGTCATGGCGCAAGCCTACCGCAGCCCCGCGCTGGCGCCTGGCCGACGGAACGGACGTCGTGCAGGAGGGGCTCGACACGAGTTGCTCGTGTTACAACAGTGGACGCGTGAAGGAGGTCCCGCGCGCGGCAGGGGCTGTCATCCGGGCCGCGCGAATCGACCATGTGCCGGAGCGATCGTCCACCGGTCGTTCCAGCGTCACCAGCACCCCCTCCCTCGGCCGCGTCCGCGTCGTCGCGTCGGCATCGCATCGCTCTCGCCCCTCGTGCTGCTGCCCTGGTGGCGCACACCCGGCGACGCCCAAGAGGCCGGGGGTGGCAGCGGCACGCCGAGGAGAGCCGCCGGAGTGAGGCCATGATGCCCATCGAAGAGGAACTCAACAGCGCCAGCCTCGAGTACGTCGAGGAGCTGTATGAACGGTACCTGCAAGATCCGGGGGACGTCCCGGAGCCGTGGCGGACGACCTTCGACGGCCTCCCCGCCGACGGCCTGGCGGAGCGGCGGCGTCTGGGCCCCAGCTTCGTCCCGCGGAGCCTGTTCAACCCGCCGGGGACGGCGTCCACGGTGCAGCTCGACCGCGCCGGCAGCGACGCGGCCACGTTGCAGCAGCGGGTCGAACGGCTGGTGCGCAACTACCGTGTCCGCGGCCACCGCCTGGCGGACTTGAGCCCGCTCGGGCGCGACCCGTACGAGGCGCCCGAGCTCGACCCGGCCTACTACGGCTTCACCGAGGCCGACATGGCCCGTCCGGTCGTCGAGCGCACCTTCGCTTCGGCCCGTACGCTCGGCGATGTCATCGAGGCGCTCAAGGAGACCTACACCCGCTCGATCGGCGCGCAGTTCATGCATATCGACAGCCTCGAGGTGCGTCGCTGGCTCCAGCAGCGAATGGAGTCCAGCCGCAACCGCCTGGCGCTGAGCCGCGACCGTCAGCTGCGGATCCTGACCAAGTTGACCGACGCTGTCATCTTCGAGGACTTCATCCAGAAGAAGTACGTCGGCGCCAAGAGCTTCTCGTTGGAGGGCGGCGAGACGCTGATCCCGCTGCTCGACCAGGCCATCGAGAAGGCCGGGACGCAGGGCGTGCGCGAGATCGTGCTGGGGATGGCCCACCGGGGTCGCCTGAACGTGCTGGCCAACATCCTGGGCAAGAACCCGCGCACCATCTTCCGCGAGTTCGAGGACAAGGACCCCGAGATGCACCGGGGCCGCGGCGACGTCAAGTACCACCTGGGCTACTCGAACGACTGGATCACCGAAGCGGGGCAGACGATCCACCTGTCGCTGGCGTTCAACCCCTCGCACCTCGAGTACGTCGATCCGGTGGTGCTGGGTCGCGTGCGCGCCAAGCAGGACCGGGCCGGGGACCGCCGGCGTGAGACGGTGCTTCCCATCCTGGTCCACGGCGACGCCGCCTTCATCGGCGAGGGTGTGGTGCAGGAGAGCCTCAACCTGTCGGGGCTGGTCGGCTACCGCGTGGGCGGCGCCTTGCACATCATCGTCAACAACCTGGTCGGCTTCACCACCGGTCCCCGGCAGGGGCGCACCTCGACCTACGCCAGCGACATCGCCAAGATGCTGCAGAGCCCCATCCTGCACGTCAACGGCGAGGATCCCGAGGCGGTGGCGCAGGTGATCGAGCTCGCCATGGACTTCAGGCGCGAGTTCAAGCGCGACGTGGTGGTGGACATGTACTGCTACCGGCGCCAGGGGCACAACGAGTCGGACGAGCCCTCGTTCACCCAGCCGGTGATGTACGGCAAGATCAAGCGCCGGGCCAGCGTGCGCGACGGTTACCTCGAGCGCCTGCTGACGCTCGACGAGGTGACACGCGAGGAGGCCGACCAGATCGCGGCGGCCCGACGCGAGCACCTCGAGCAGGAGCTGTCGGTCGCCCGCAGCGACGAGTTCAAGCCTCACTACTCGGCCTTCGAAGGCGTGTGGGCGCCCTACAACCGGGAGGTGGACGCGGAGGTCGACGAGCCCGACACGGGCGTCGACGGCGCCGAGCTCTCCGCGATCCTGCGCTCGCTGACCGAGGTACCGGACGACTTCAAGCTCAACGGCAAGATCCGCCGCGCGCTCCAGACGCGGGTCGCGATGGCCGACGGGGAGCACCCGCTCGACTGGTCGGCGGCGGAAGCGCTGGCGTTCGGCGCGCTGGCGAGGGACGGCGTCAAGATCCGCCTCACCGGCCAGGACAGCGAGCGCGGAACCTTCAGCCAGCGGCACGCCGTGTTCCACGACACCGACGACGGGCACGAGTACGTGCCGCTGCAGCACGTGGGCGAGCGTCCGGAGCTGTTCGAGGTCCACAACAGCCCGCTGTCGGAGTCGGGCGTGCTCGGCTTCGAGTACGGCTACAGCCTCGACACCCCCGAGGCGCTGGTGCTGTGGGAGGCGCAGTTCGGCGACTTCGCCAACGCCGGCCAGGTCATCGTCGACCAGTTCATCGCCTCGGCCGAGGACAAGTGGAAGCGCCTCTCGGGTCTGGTCATGCTGCTGCCGCACGGCATGGAAGGACAGGGACCGGAGCACTCCAGCGCTCGGCTCGAGCGCTACCTGCAGCTGTGCGCCGAGGACAATCTGCAGGTCGCGTACCCCACCACGCCCGCCCAGATCTTCCACCTGCTCCGTCGTCAGGTCGTGCGCCCGCTGCGCAAGCCGCTGATCGTGATGACGCCCAAGAGCCTGCTGCGGCACCCCAGGGCGGTGTCGCCGCTGTCCGACCTGGCGTCGGGCCGGTTCCACCGCATCCTCGGCGACGACGGCGTCGACCCGGCGAACGTGTCGCGGGTCCTGATGGCCAGCGGCAAGATCGCCTACGACCTCCTGGCCGCCCGCGAGGAACGCGAGCGCGACGACGTGGCCATCCTCCGGGTCGAGCAGCTCTACCCCCTGGCGGAGGAGACGGTGGCGGAGGCGCTCCGCGGCATCCCCGAAGCGGCTCCGGTGGTGTGGGTCCAGGAGGAGCCGGAGAACATGGGAGCGTGGCGGTTCCTGCGGGTACAGTGGGCCGACCGGCTGCTCGGGCGGCGCTTCGTGGGCGTCAGCCGGCCGGCGTCGGCGAGCCCGGCCACGGGCTCCGGGGCCGCGCACAAGCTCGAGCAGGCCGAGGTCATCCGGACCGCATTCGAGATGGACGTCTAGGCCGTACGCGGCCCAGCAGCGTGAGGAGCGATACGTCATGGCTGTAGACCTGAAGGTGCCCTCCGTCGGTGAGTCGATCACCGAGGTGTTCATCGGGAGCTGGCTCAAGCAACAAGGGGAGGCCGTCGAGAAGGACGAGCCCCTGGTCGAGGTCGAGACCGACAAGGCGACGCTCGAGGTGCCGGCCTCGGTCTCGGGCGTGCTCAGCGAGGTGCTCAAGCAGGAGGGGGACTCCGCCGAGGTCGGCGAGGTCATCGCGCGCATCGAGGCCGGCGCGGTGGCCGCCGAGGCTCCGGCAGGGGCGTCGAGTGGGGCCGCTACGTCCGGCGAGCCCGGGCCCGCGCAAGCCGCACCGGACGCCAGCGCGAGCGGGGCCGGGACCGGGGCGGCATCGCACGCCGGTGCGGCCGGGAGCCCGTCGCAACGTCCGCAGGCCGCCCGCGAGGCGGTGCCCGCCGCGGCGCCGACGCAGGGCGCACCCATCGTCATGCCCGCGGCGCAGCGCCTGCTGGAGGAGTACGACCTCTCGGCCGATCAGATCCCGGCCAGCGGCCCGGGCGGCCGCCTGCTCAAGGAGGACGTCCAGCGCTACATGGCCGATCGCGAGCGCCGAGCTGCCGAGGGCGGCGGAGGTGCCGAGCCCGCTCCGACCGTGACGCCGTCGCCGGGTACCGAGGCCGGCGTCTACGAGCGGCAGGAGGAGACGGTGCCGATGAGCCCGCTCCGGCGCCGCGTCGCCGAACGCCTGGTGGGGGCGCAGCACACCGCGGCCTTGCTGACCACCTTCAACGAGGTCGACATGTCTGCGGTGATGGTCCTGCGCAAGGAGTACCGCGACGATTTCGAGAAGCGCTACGACGTGCGGCTGGGGTTCATGTCGTTCTTCGTCAAGGCCGCGATCGACGCGCTCAAGCGCTTCCCGCAGCTCAACGCCGAGATCCGCGAGGGCAGCGTCGTCTACAAGAACTACTACGACATCGGGGTGGCGGTCTCCAGCAAGAAGGGCCTGGTGGTGCCGGTGGTACGCAACGCCGAGCGCCTCAGCTTCGCGGAGCTCGAGACCACCATCGCCGACTTCGGGCGCCGTGCCGCGGAGAACAAACTCAGCCCCGAGGAGCTCCAGGGCGGGACCTTCACCATCAGCAACGGAGGCGTGTTCGGCTCGCTCATGTCGACGCCGATCGTCAACCCGCCGCAGTCCGGCGTGCTCGGTATGCACGCGATCCAGGAGCGGCCGGTGGCGGTGAACGGCCAGGTCGAGATCCGGCCCATGATGTACCTCGCCCTCACCTACGATCACCGCATCGTGGACGGACGCGAGGCGGTCACCTTCCTGAAGCGCATCAAGGAGGCCATCGAGAGCCCCGCCCGCATGCTGCTGGAGGTCTGAACCATGCCCAGGCACGACATCGTCATCATCGGGGCGGGACCGGGGGGTTACGTAGCAGCCCTCCGCGGCGCCCAGCTCGGCTTCGACGTCGCCGTCGTCGAGAAGGAGGAGGCGCTCGGCGGCACCTGCGTGCGCGTAGGGTGCATCCCCAGCAAGGCGCTGCTGGAGTCGAGCGAGCGGTTCGTCGAGGCGCGCGAGCACCTCGCCGAGCACGGCGTGACGGCCGCAGAGGTCTCGCTCGACCTGGACACCATGCAGAGCCGCAAGGCCGGGGTCGTCAAGCAGAACACCGACGGCGTGGCGTTCCTGTTCAAGAAGAACAAGATCACCCGCTACCGGGGCACGGGAACCCTCGCCGGCGGGGGCGAGGTGCGCGTGCACGGCGAGGACGGCGACGAGGAGATCGAGGCCCGGCACGTCGTGCTGGCGACCGGCTCGGT
Organism: uncultured bacterium; assembly: GCA_964536935.1. Lineage (GTDB taxonomy): Bacteria > Deinococcota > Deinococci > Deinococcales > Trueperaceae > JASBRS01. The sequence continues at coordinate 17,401 of CAZIBD010000048.1, forward strand.
GCCCGCCTCGTTGCCGGGCGTGGCGTTCGACGGCGGCACGATCGTGAGCAGCACCGAGGCCCTCTCCTTCGCGTCGGTGCCCAGGCGGCTGGCCGTCATCGGGGCCGGCTACATCGGGCTCGAGCTCGGCTCGGTCTGGTCGCGCCTCGGCGCCGAGGTCACGGTGCTCGAGTACTTCGACCGCATCCTGCCCGGTATGGACCTGGAGACCGCCAAGGAGGCGCTCAAGGTCTTCAAGCGGCAGGGCCTGGCGTTCCAGCTCGGCGCGCGGGTGACGGGCGCACGCGTCTCGGGGCGTGGTGGCAGCCGCAAGGCGACCATCACCGTCGAGGGCGGCGACCCGATCGAGGCGGAGAAGGTCCTTCTGGCGGTCGGTCGCAAGCCGGCCACCGAAGGGCTCGGCCTCGAGAGCGCCGGCGTCGAGCTCGATGAAAAGGGGCGGGTTCGGGTGGAGGACGGCTTCCGGACCTCCGCGGAAGGGATCTACGCCATCGGTGACCTGATCGAAGGCCCGATGCTCGCCCACAAGGCCGAGGAGGATGGGGTGGCGCTGATGGAGCGCCTCGCCGGCGGCTCCGGCCACGTCGACTACGATCTGGTGCCGGGCATCGTCTACACCGACCCCGAGATCGCCACCGTGGGCAAGAGCGAGGAGCGCCTGCAGGAGGAGGGAACGCCCTATCGCAAGGGCGTGTTCCCGTTCAGCGCCAACGGTCGCGCCCGCGCCCTGGGCAAGACCGTGGGCCGCGTGAAGGTCCTCGCTCACGAGGAGACCGACCGCATACTCGGCGTGCACATCCTGGGCGCGCGGGCGGGCGACCTCATCGCCGAGGCGGTGGCTGCGATGACCTACGGCGCCAGCGCCGAAGATCTGGCCCGTACCATCCATGCCCACCCCACCCTCTCGGAGACCCTGCACGAGGCGGCGCTGGCTGTTGACGGCCGGGCGCTGCACGTGTGAGCGGCCGCCGCCGGTACTGGGTGACAGCGACCGGAAGCGCCCGTAGACGGGAGCTATACTCGCCGCAATGACCGTTGCCGGTATCCGCGACCTTCTCATCAACGATCCCGCTCTCGAGCCCATCGCCGACAAGGTGCTGGAGGGCCGGCGCCTGTCGCTCGAAGAGGGCATGACGCTGTTCCGAACCCGCGACGTGCCGGCCGTGGCCCGGCTGGCCGACCTGGTGCGCCAGCGTCGCGTCGGCGACAAGGCCTACTTCGTGCATTCGCTGCGCCTGTCGCAGACCAACGTCTGCTACGTGGGTTGCACCTTCTGCGGATTCCAGCGCAAGTTCGACGAGGAAGGCGTCTGGGACATGGACCTGGACGATGTGTGGGCCTACGTCGACGAGCACTACCACCCGGACCTCACCGAGATCCACATCACCGCGGGGCACCACCCCAAGCGGCCCTGGCAGTACTACCTGGACCTGGTCCAAGGGCTCACCGAGCGCTACCCGGGCGTCCAGGTCAAGGCTTGGACCGCCGCCGAGATCCACCACTTTACGCGTATCGCGCGCCCCCGCCTGAGCTACCGCGAGGTGCTTCAGCAGCTCAAGGATGCCGGGCTGGTGGCCATGCCCGGTGGCGGAGCGGAGATCTTCGCCGAGCACGTGCGCAAGCGCATCGCCCGGGCGAAGGTCAGCGCCGACGGCTGGCTCGAGGTGCACCGCACCGCCCATGAGCTCGGCATCCCCACCAACGCCACCATGCTCTACGGCCACGTCGAGACGCGGGAGGACCGGCTCGATCACATGATCCGCTTGCGCGAGCTGCAGGACGAGGCGCCGGGCTTCTACTCGTTCGTCCCGCTGGCGTTCCAGCCGGACAACAATCCGCTCGCCCGGGAGCTGGGAACGCGCTTCACGACCGGCCTGGACGACCTGCGGAACCTCGCAGTGTCGCGGTTGATGCTCGACAACATCCCACACATCAAGGGCTACTGGATCATGATCACGCCGGAGCTGACCCAGGTGACCCTGTCGTCGGGTGTGAGCGACATCGACGGGACGATCAAGGACGAGCGCATCGCGCACGCCTCCGGCGCCGTCACCGAGGCGGGCATGACCGAAGCGGAGCTGATCCGACTCATCCAGGACGCCGGGCGCGTGCCGGTCCGGCGCGACGCGCTCTACAACGAGCTCGAGGTGTACGCATGAGGCGTGTACGCATGAGCACGCTGCCGCGGTTGGCTGTCCGCGCGCTCGGTGGCAGGAGGCGGCCGTGAACGACTCTCGGCATGCCCCCTCGGCCGCTGGGACGGGCGCTCCGGCGCCCAGGATCGAGCGGCTCGGGATCGTCTCCTACACCAATGTGGCGCCTCTGCACTGGGGGCTCACGCCGTGGGAGGGCCCGCAGAGCCGCGCCGTCTTCGTCCACGGCGTCCCCACGGAGCTCAACGCCGCGCTCATGGCCGGGGACATCGACCTGACCCTGATCTCCTCGATCGAGTTCGTGCGTAATCGCCGGCGTCTCAAGGCGCTGCCCGATTTCTCCATCGCCACGCTGGGTCCCGTCTACAGCGTCATGCTCTTCCACTGGCGGCCGTGGCACGAGCTGCAAGGGGCACGCATCGCCGTCACCACCCACTCTGCCACCAGCGTGCAGCTCCTGCAGGTGCTGCTCGAAGCCGACGGCCTGGAGGCGGAGCTGGTGCCCGTCGAGCCCGACCTCGACGCCATGCTGGCGCAGTGTGATGCCGCCCTGTTGATCGGCGACGCCGCGCTGTGGGAGGCCGTCTCCCGCCGTGAGCTGGCCGCCGGGCGCCCCCTCGTGACCGACCTCGGTGAAGCCTGGTACCGCCACACGCGCTTGCCTTTCACGTTCGCGGTGTGGGCGTCGCGCGACGATCGTCGGCCGTCACAGATGCTCGTGGCGCGTTTCCGCGCAGCCAGGGAGGCAGGGCTCGGGCGGTTGGCCGAGGTGGCGCAGCGCGAGGCCGAGCGCCTGGGGTTGTCGCAGGAGGTGGTGCAACGCTACCTCGCCAACTTCCGGTACTACCTGGAGCTGCCGGATCGCGACGGCCTGCTGGCGTTCGCAAGGGCCAGCGACCCTGCCTTCCAGGACGACGAGCTCCGGTTCTGGGACCTCTGAGCCGCACACCGGACGGGACCCCGCCATGAACGTGTGGCCGGGCCAGCCCTACCCCCTGGGCGCGACCTTCGACGGGGAAGGCGTCAACTTCGCCCTCTACAGCGAGCACGCTACGGGCGTGGAGCTCTGTCTGTTCGACACCGCCTACGATGCCGAGCCGGCGCACACCCTCGAGCTCTCCGACCGGACCGGACCGGTCTTCCACGGCTACGTGCCCGGCCTCAAACCCGGCCAGCGCTACGGCTATCGCGTCCACGGTCCCTTCGAGCCGCACCGGGGCCACCGCTTCAACCCGGCCAAGGTGGTGCTCGACCCGTACGCGCGGGCGATCGGGCGCCCCCTGCAGTGGGACGAGCGGTTGCTCGGCTCGATCCAGCCCCGCAGGGCCGACGGCAGGGAGCGGCCCGACCGCCACGACGACGCCGCCTACGCCCCCCTGGGCGCGGTCGTCGCCGACACCTTCGAGTGGGGTGGCGACGTGTCGCCGGAGGTGGCCTTCGAGGACACCGTGATCTACGAGACGCACGTGCGGGGCATGACGATGCGGCACCCCGGCGTCGACGAGGACTTGCGGGGGAGCTACCTCGGCCTGGCCTCCGACGCCGTGATCGACCACCTGCTCTCCCTCGGTGTGACCACCGTGCAGCTGCTGCCGGTGCACGCCATCGCCGAGGAGGAGCGGCTACGCAGGCAGGGTTTGTCGAACTACTGGGGGTACCACCCGCTGGCGTTCTTCGCACCCGAGCCGCGCTACGCCACCGCTGGACCGGTGCACGCCGTCGACGAGTTCAAGGCGATGGTGCAACGCTTCCATCAGGCCGGCCTGGAAGTCGTCGTGGACGTCGTGTACAACCACACCGGGGAGGGCAACCACCTGGGGCCGACACTGAGCTTCCGGGGGATCGACAACCGGAGCTACTACAAGCTCAACCCGGGGCGCCCCGAGCTCTACGTCGACTACACCGGCACCGGCAACACGCTGGATCCCGGCAACCCCTACGTCCTGCAGCTCATCATGGACAGCCTTCGCAGCTGGGTGCAGAACATGCACGTGGACGGCTTCCGCTTCGACCTTGCGTCCGCCCTGGCGCGCGAGCTGCACGACGTCGACATGCTGTCGGCGTTCTTCACCGTGATCCAGCAGGACCCGGTGCTCTCCCCGGCGAAGCTCATCGCCGAGCCCTGGGACGTGGGCCCTGGCGGCTACCAGGTCGGCAACTTCCCGTGGCGCTGGTGCGAGTGGAACGGCCGCTACCGCGACGCCGTACGCAGCTACTGGCGCGGAGACCAGGGTCGCGCCGGTGAGCTGGCGACGCGCGTGAGCGGCTCGGCCGACCTCTACGGCCGCGGTAGGCGCCGTCCCTTCGCGTCGGTCAACTTCCTCACGGCCCACGACGGTTTCACCCTCAAGGACCTGGTCAGCTACGAGCACAAGCACAACGAGGCCAACGGAGAGGACAACCGCGACGGCGACGACCACAACCTCAGCAGCAACGGCGGGGTGGAGGGCCCCACGAGCGACGCCGCCGTGCTCGACCGCCGCGACATGCGGCGGCGCAGCCTCCTCGGCACCCTGCTCGTGTCTCAGGGCATCCCGATGCTGCTCGGCGGCGACGAGCTCGGCCGCAGCCAGCGCGGCAACAACAACGCCTACTGCCAGGACAACGAGCTGAGCTGGTTCGACTGGGAGCTGGACGAGCGAGACCGGGCCTTCCTGGCCTTCACGCGTCGCGCCCTGGCGTTGCGTCGGGAGCACGCCGTGTTCCGGCGCCGGACCTTCCTCGACGGAAGCGTCGACCCGGTCTCGGGCTTCAAGGACGTGGCCTGGTTCCACCCCAGCGGCCGTGAGATGACGCCGGAGGACTGGTCCGGCGGCGATGGCGATGCGTTCGGCATGCTGTTGTGCGGCGCCGCCGTCCACGAACGCGACAGGCACGGCGAGCCCCGCCGTGACTGCTCGTTCCTGGTGGTGTTCCACGGACGCGACGACGGCTGCCTCGTGCTGCCAAAGGCGCCCGAAGGCGACGGCTGGGTCCACGTGCTCGACACCGTTCACCAGGGCGACGTGGGCAACCGTCACGAGGCCCGGGCGTCGGTGCGCCTCACCCCCGACGGCCTGAGCGTGTACCAGGCCTGCCTGGCGGGCAGGGCCGGCGAGCCGGCGCAGGTAGCCCCGGAGCTCAATCCTCCAGGCGGATCCAGGCGGTGACGCGCCGCGACGCCGCCTTCAAGGCCTGGTGGTCGGACGTCGACAGCAGCGCGACAGCGCTTTCCAGCAGCCTTCGCACCTCGCGGTCGGCGGCGACCTTCAGCGCCGTGTCGGACGTGCTGGCCTGCATCCTGCGCAGCGTCAGCGCCAGGTGGCGGGCCACCATGGGGTCGCCGGCTCCGTGAGCGCCAAGCTCGCCGAAGAGGTGCTCGACCAGGTCGCCGATCTCCGGCCGCGGCACGATCAGCCTCAGCGCGCCCGCGTCGTCGGTCAGGAAGGTGGAGGGCAGGCGCCGGCGGGCCAGCAGGTTGAGCGACTCGGCCATGCGGTCGATGCAGGAGATGGCCGTGAAGGGGTCGTTGATGCCCGGCGACAGCGCGCGCACCGCGACCTCCAGGAGCTGGTCGAAGAGGAAGTAGGGGTCCTGCTGGGGGGTGCGCACGGCGCCCAGCACGTACGAGCCCTCGATCCTGCCGGCGAGCGTCTCGCCCGCCGCCTCGGGATGGATGTCGGCCAGCGGGCCGTCGAGCATCAGGAAGCTGCCGGGCGGATGGTGGAGGCGGATCACCGCG
>CAZIBD010000049.1:0-23074 GCA_964536935.1 uncultured bacterium
TCGCTCAGGGCCACGACCTGGCCGGTCGAGATCATGGTGGACACGAACGGGTTGTCGACGGCCAGCAGGTTGGGCAGCGCGTGGCCTGCGGCCTGCGTCAGGAGCTTGGTGTCCAGATTCGCGAACGGCACGTACTGCCGCTTCACGGTGACCCCAGGGTGCGCTGCCTCGAACTCCTTCGTGTAGTTGGCCAGGGCCTGGATCTGGCCCGGCGTGTTGAAGTAGTCCTCCTCCGTGAGGGTGATCGAGGTCTGAGCCTGCGACAACCCGATCACCGCGAACATGGCGGTCGAGAGGGTTACCAGCCCCAATAGACGCGCCTTTGCGAAGAGCTTCACAGCGGTTCTCCCTTCCTGCTTCTTGCCAGAAACCGACGTTGACCGAGGCCTGCCCGAGGCTTGCCGTCTCTAGTTCATCGGCAACGACCTCCCTGCGACATCCCGTGAGAGCTCCTGCGCATCCCTACCCCTTCACCGATCCGGCCGTGAGGCCACTTGCGATATAGCGCTGGGCCACGACGAGCATCACCCCGGCGGGCACCAGCGCGAAGGCCGACGCGGCCATGACTGCGCCCCAGTCGGTCGAGTAGTTGCCGAGATAGGTGTAGATCCCCAGCGTGATCGGCACGATGCCGGCGCCGTTGAGGATGGTCAAGGCGAAGATGAAGTCCCCCCAACCGTTCAGGAAGGCGAACACGGCGACCGTGATGACGGCCGAGCGGGCGAGTGGGATCACGATGCGGCGGAACGTCGTCCACTCGGACGCTCCGTCGACCCGGGCCGCATCCATCAGTTCGTTGGGCAGGCTGAAGAAGAACGCCCGTAGCACGAGGATCGCGAAAGGAATGGCGTACGTGCCGTCGGCGAGGACGAGCCCTACGAAGGTGTTCACCAGGTGGATCCAGTGGAAGATGATGAACAGGGACGTGGCCAGGACGATGGAGGGGACGATCTGGGCGATGAGCAGGGAGCTGACGATGACGATGGTCACGCGCAAGCGGTACTTCGAGAGCGCGTAGGCCGCCGGCACGGCCACGACGAGCGCGAGCAGCGCCGTCCCCAGGGCCACGAACAGGCTTGTCACCACGTTGCCCGATTGCGCTCGGATGACGGTGACGTAGTTCTCCAATGTCGCTGCGTGCGGCAGCCAGTAGAAGGTGCCGCTGAACAGGGTTTCGGTCGACTCGAACGAGCCCACCAGGATCGCGTACACCGGGAACAGCACGACGACGAGCGCGGCGGCCGCCACCAGAGCGCGGAGCCAGCGCCCGACCCTCCGCTGCTGCCGCCGGGTCACCGGCCGGCCCCCGAGCTGCCCCGCAACGAGTCGCGGCTGAGCCACAGGTAGATGGGGGAGCAGATCAGCGCCAGCACCAGCAGCACGTTGTTGAGGGCAGCACCCTGACCGAAGTTGAACTGCTGGAAGGAGAGGTTGTAGGACCACGTCGTGATGAGCTGGCTGGAGTTGGCCGGTCCCCCACCGGTCAGGCCGATCACGAGGTCGAACACCTTCACGGTGAACACGAACCCGAGCAGCAACACGATCTCGATGACGGGCAGGATGATCGGGACGATGATGAGGACGAGCCTCTGCCATGGGCCGGCGCCGTCGATGCGTGCCGCTTCCGTGACCTCCGTCGGCACGTCCTGGATCGCGCTGTAGAGCAGGACGGTGAAGAAGGGCACGCCGAGCCAGATGTTGGCGATGAGGACGGTCCACAGGGCCAGGTGCGGGCTGTTGAGCCAGTCGATCGGGCCGTGGGCCAGGCCGATGGCCATGAGGATCTGGTTGACGGCCCCGCCTTCGGCCTGGAACAGGAACTTGAACATGACCCCGGTCACGAACAGGGGCAGGAGCCAGGGCACGATGACCAGCGAACGCCCCAGCGTGCTCCCCGGGAACTCGGTGCCGAAGAGCAAGGCGAGGGCGAAGCCGATGATGAACTGGAAGAAGAGGGATCCGAAGGTGAACTCGAAGGTGTGGATGATCGCCATCTGGGTCGTGGGGTCGTGGAAGATGTAGCGGTAGTTGGCGAGCCCGGCGAACGGGGCCGCGAACTTGGCGATCGTCGCGGGGGACGTCCGTTCGAAGCTCAGCATCAGGTTGTAGATGATGGGCAGGAGGAACGCGAAGAGCAGGTACGCGATCGCGGGGGCTAGGAAGAGCCAGCCCGCGAGCCGGCGCCTCCTCCAGGCAGACACCCGTGGTGGCGGGCCGGCGTCCGAGGTGCGGGGCCGCACGGGCTGGCGCGGCGATGCCGGCGTGGGTGCCGCTGCGCCCGCCTGGTTCTTGCCGTTCATCCGAGCCACGTTGGCCCCCTTCCCAAGGCATCGCTCCTGGCCGGTCCGGCCGGCTATCGAATGCTCGGCGACAGTCCGGTCACCGCGCCCCCCTCACGCAGGTAGACAGGGATGCGCTCCAGCGGCGCGGCCGCTGTGATCCAGCCGTTCTTCTCGACGGGCTTCCCGGTCCAGGCGTCGAGCCACGACGCCCCCATTGGGAGGTACACGCTGCGCTCTCGCGCTCCCAGCTCCGTCACCGGGGCGACCAGCACATCCGGGCCGAACATGAACTGGTCGCTCACCTCCCATGCCGGCTCCTCGTCCGGGAACTCCAGGAAGAGCGCGCGCATGGGCGGCAGGCCGCTGGCGCTGGCGGTGGCCATCTGCTGCATGACGTAGGGGCGGATCCTCTCGCGCAGGGCCAGCTGCTCGCGGATCAGGGCGTAGGCTTCCTCGCCGAAGGACCACACCTCGTTGGGCGCCCCCGTCTGATCCGAGCCGACGAGGGGGCCCGGCTCGCGGACGCCGTGGAGCCTGAAGAGCGGGCAGAACGTGCCGAACTGGAACCATCGCACGACGAGTTCCTGAAAGTACGCCGTCGTCGGGTCGCCGTTCCTGAAGCCACCGATGTCGGTCGTCCACCAGGGGATCCCCGAGATGCCCATGTTGAGGCCCGCAGGGATCTGGGCGGCCAGGGCTTCGAACGTGGACTCGATGTCGCCCGACCACACAGCCGCGCCGAATCGCTGGCTGCCAGCCCAGGCGGACCGGCAGAGCAGAAGCACCTCGTGCTCCCCGCTCGCGTGAAGTCCCTCGTAGAACCCTCGAGCGTGCTCCCGGGGATAGACGCCCTGCACCTCCGAGCCCTGCCCGAGGTGGTAGCGGGCACCTTCCGGGTTGTCGGCCAGGATCTCCGGCTCGCACGCGTCCAGCCAGAACGCCCGGATGCCGTAGCGGCCATATCCTTCCGTGACCTTCTCCCAGATGTAACGGCGAGCCTCGGGACTGGTCGAGTCGTAGAACCGCATGAAGGCGTGACCGTCGGTGCCCTTGTCCCAGAACGCGTGGTGCAGCGGAAGGCCGGACAGGTTGCGCACCAGCAGGCCGCGCCGATCCATCTCCTGGTAGTTGTCGCTGTTGGGGTTGACCGTCGGCCAGATCGAGACCATCAGCTCGACGCCGAGCTCGCGGAGCTCGTCGACCATCGCCTGGGGATCCGGCCATTCCGCCGGGTCGAACCTCCACTCGCCCTGGCGCGTCCAGTGGAAGTAGTCGCACACGATCACCGACAGGGGCAAGCCGCGCCGCTTGTACTCGCGCGCGACCTCGAGGAGCTCGTCCTGGGTCTGGTAGCGCAGCTTGGACTGCCAGAAGCCCGAAGCCCACTCCGGCAGCATGGGGGGCAACCCCGTCGCCCTCGAGTAGTGGCTGACGATGTCGGCCGGCGTAGGGCCGGTCGTCACCCAGTAGTCGATCTGCCGGGCCGCGTCCGCGGCCCACCGGGTGCGGTTGGCGCCGAGCTCGACGCGGCCTGCTCCCGGCATGTTCCACAGCAAGCCGTAGCCGCGACTGGAAAGCGTGAACGGCACCGAGACTTCGGTGTTGCGTTGCACCAGGTCGATGACGGCCCCCTTCTGGTTCAGGAGGCCGTGCTGGTGCTGGCCGAGCCCGAAGAAGCGCTCCGCCGGGTAGGCATCGAACGTGACGTCACAGGCGTACAGGTCGCCTCCGGCACGGCGGTAACGGCGCTGGGCGGGCGAGGTGAAGTGGGGAACACTCTCGGCGAGCAGCTCCGAGCCGTCCACCCGGAGGAAGCGCACCAGGGGCGGGAAGCGGGCGAACCGGTTCTCGGGGTTGTCGCGCACTTCCACGACGAGGTCGCCGGTGCGTAGCTGCGCCCGGTCGCCCATGATCTCGACCTGGGCAGAAGTCGCTCCGGCTTCGACCAGGGCGCTGCCGGGCGACTCCGTCGTGGACGTCCCGAGGGTCGCGCGCACCCGGGCACCACTCTCGCCCCACGCGTCGACCTGGAGAACCTCGCCGCTCTCGTGCACCGTCAAGCCGGTCTTGCTACCAAGGAACGTGGCCAATGCGCTCTCCTCTGCCGCGCTTGTGGACGAGGCCGAACTCGGGCAACAACGCTGACGCGGATCGAGCCCTCGCAGGACCCTCCGGGCGATCCCGGCGGAGCATCCGCTTGAGGATCGCCGTCTAGGTTCTGTTAACGCTCTCAATATAGGGTCGCGCGCTCAACGTGTCAAGGTGCGGCGACACCTCACGGCGACAGGGACGCGAGTCCTTGGCCTCTGAAGTGCCATGGAGCACCCCTGTGGCTTCGCGATCCGAGCTCAGGTCATGGGCTGTTCACGCGCCATGGTGTGAGCGCTTCCAGAGCTTCCTGCATCCACCTACATCGCCACGCCTGGCCGACAACCTGCCGCAGACGCCTGCGTGAGTCGCCGTCAGGGCGTCATGAACGCGTCAGCCACACCGCCATCTCGTTCGGTCCCCGGTGGGACCAGCCGTAGTAGGGGATCAGCGTCAGACCGGCCCCGCGAAGGACCATGACCCCGCCGAGCAGCGCTTCCTCCCAGGCGGGCTCGAGCCGCGCTCCATCCGCCAGCGCGAGATCGAGCGCATGGCCGCCGTTGTCGGCGGCTTCGGCGCAGTAGACCAGCGGGCCCCGCTCCACGGCCACGCGGCCGCTGTCGGCCTCGACCGCATCGTGCGCCAGCACGCGCCGCACGGGCATGTCCAGGGCCAGCTCGACCACGTCGCCTGGCTGCCAACGGCGACGGATCTCGAGGAAGCCGTCTTGGAGCGGCGCCTCGAAGGGCTTGCCGTTGACGAGCAGGCGCGCCTCCGCGCCCTCGCCGTCGAGGTAGCGGTAGAGATCGCTGGGCACCGGGCGGCCCGCCGACCAGCCCGGCAGTCGCAGGCGCAAGGCGAAGTCGGCCGGCTCCTCCGGCGTGAGCTCCAGGCGCACCCCACCCTGCCAGGGGTACTCGGTCTGCTGGTCCACCTCGACGTCGACGCCCCCGACGCGGACGCTCGCCTCGCCGCCGACGTACAGGCCCACGTAGAGCGCGTCGTCGCGCACGGCGTAGACCCAGCCCGGCAGGGAAGGCATCGCCCGGACCACGTTCGTCGGGCAGCAGGACACCTCGAACCAGGGGCTGCGCGTGGCGCCCTCGCCCACGTTGAAGGTGAAGCGGCCATCGGAGGCAAGGGGGTTCACGTAGAAGAAGCGGTCGCCTTCCAGCGACACGCCGGCGAGGAAGCCGTTGTAGAGCGTACGCTCCACCACGTCCAGATAGCGGGCGTGGCCGTGCAGCAGGAACATGCGGTGGTTCCACATGATGTTCGAGAAGGCGGCGCAGGTCTCGGCGTACGCCGTGTCGTTGGGGAGCTCGTAGGCCTCGCCGAACGACTCCTGCTCATGGCGTGCGCCGATGCCCCCGGTCAGGTAGAGCTTCCGGCCCACCACGTCGTCCCAGATCCGATCGATGGCTTCCAGGAAGCCGGGCGCGTCGGTCAACGCCGCCACGTCCGCCATCGCCGAGTACATGTAACCGGCCCGCACCGCGTGGCCCACCGCCTCCGATTGCTCCACGACCGGCCGGTGATCCTGCGAGTAGGGGCCGTAGAGCTCGCGCTTCCCCGCCTGGCCGCGCGCTTCGAGGAAGCGTCGTGCCAACTGCAGCAGTTGCTCTTCCCCGGTCGCGCGGTAGAGCTTCACCAGGCCGATCTCGATCTCCTGGTGGCCCGGAGCGTCGAAGCGGCCTTCGGGTCCGAACACCCGTTCCACCAGCGCCGCGCTCTTGAGCGCGATGTCGAGCAGGGAGCGCTTGCCGGTCGCCGCGAGGTGGGCGGCGGCCGCCTCGTAGAGGTGCCCGAGGTTGTAGAGCTCGTGGCTCATGTAGAGGTGGCTCCAACGCTCCGGCCCCTCGATGTCCGGCCTCAGCTCGCTCCCCGGGATCGTCCTGGAGGTGTAGAGGTAGCCGTCGTCCTCCTGCGCCGCGGCGATCAGCTCGATCAGGCGGTCGAGCTCCGCCTCGAGCCCGGGATCGGCCTGCGTCTGCAGTGCGTAGCTCGCCCCCTCGATGACCTTGAAGACATCGGAGTCGTTGAACTGGGTGCCCGCGTGGACGCCCTCCGCTCGGCCGGCGGCGCGAGCGAAGTTCACCACGCGGTCGGTCTCCTCGCAGCGGCGCTTCGTGTACGGGACGGTCACCTCCCGATGGGTGCGCAGTCGAGGCGCCCAGAACCGGTCCCCGACCTTGACGGCCGTGAACGGCACGGGTTCGATCGTGTACCCGCTCGCGGACGTTGGATCATGATGCTCGCTCACTTGGGTTCGCCTCCCCTGTGGGGTGGGCCGGCGTAGCTGCCGGTCGCCGCGTGGACGTCGCGTGTGATAGCGCTCACACCCTAGCACGGCCAGACGGCCGCTCAGGCGCTCAGGGTCACGGAGTCGAGGTCGTCAACGATCACCAACGCAACCTTGAATCACACCACTGGACGCACCCCGCCGGTTCAGGGTTCGCGTGGTGCCGGCTTCGCGCAAGATGATAACGTTCACATCAGACGAACGCGGGCCCGCCGTCTTGCGACGTGCGTCCGAGCAGAAGCCGAACCGCCGCCTAGCCGGGAGGGACACGAGGTTTCGCCCCATGCACCTAGCCCCTGTAGGGGCGGACGACCTCAGTGGGTCCGAGCCGTATGGGCGTTGTCGTGCCGGAACTCCGGCCAGGAGGACGGTGCCGGACCGGCGGTGCCGCCCGCGAGGGCGTAGATGTTGTTGTCCCAGGAGCCGATGTAGACGGTGCCGTGGGGTCCGAGCACGGGCGACGAGCTGATGAGGTAGTTGGCCTTGAAGCGCCAGGCGAGGGTTCCGTCCGGATGCAGCGCGTACAGGTGCTCGTCCTGCGAGCCGACGTAGATGGTGCCGTCCCGGCCCACCGCTGGCGATGAGGTGACGTAGTTGCCGGTCATGTACTTCCACGCCAGGGTGCCGTCGGGCTTGAGGGCGACGACGTCTTTGCTTTCGGAGCCGACGTAGATGGTGCCGTTCGGGGCGATGGCAGGGGAGGAGTAGACGATGTCGCCGGTGTCATAGCTCCACAACTTCCGGCCGCCCGGGCCGAAGGCGTACACCGAGCCGTCGCTCGACCCCACGATCACGTCGCCGTTCGGTGCCACCGCCGGGGAGGACAGCACCTCCCCGCCGGTCCGGGCCTTCCAGATCAGGGTGCCGTCGGGCCGGATGGCGTAGAGATAGGTGTCGTCCGAGCCGACGTAGATCGTGCCGTGGGGCCCGATCGCGGGCGAGGAGTACACGATGTTCCCGGTCGCGAAGCGCCACGCCACCGTGCCGTCGGGTCGGATGGCGTAGAGGTTGCCGTCGCCGGAGCCGACGTAGATGGTGCCGTCCGCTCCGATCGCCGGCGACGAGTTCACCGCGTCGCCGGCCTGGACCGTCCAGAGCACCGTGCCGCCGGGCTTGAAGGCGTACACCTTGCCGTCGCCGTCACCCACGTAGACCGTGCCGTCGGGGGCCACGGCGGGGGAGGAGTACACGATGCCGCCCGTCGTCACCTTCCACTTGAGGGCGCCGTCGGGCTTGAAGGCGTAGAAGCGGTTGTCGTCCGAGCCCACGTACACGGTGCCGTGGGGTCCGATGGCCGGGGAGGACTCCACCCAGTCCCCGGTGGGGTAGTGCCAGAGCACCGTGCCGGCGGCCGGCGCCTGGGCGAAGCCCGAGGTCGCGCCTCCCATCGAGAGAGCCACCGCGCAGACGATCACAAGGGTCCGGACCCGCCGCATCGCGCTCCTTCCGCGACGTAGCCTACGGGGCCGTGGTCGGAGCCGCATGAGAGCCGCTCTCGCGGTGCCGCAGCGCGGGCGAGCGGGCAGAGCTGGGGTGGTGGGCCGGGGTCCGGACCCCGGCCGGCGGCGGCCGGCGCCGCCAGGCGGTCAGGGACGCCGCGCCTCGCGTTCCGGTCTCAGCTGCCGCCGGGCCGGCGTTCCTCGCTGCGGTCGGTGGCAGGCGGCGGTGAGGGGGTGAGAGCGGTGAGCTCGGCGCGCATCTCGGGCGTCATGGTGAACTCGCCGGCAGCAAGGGAGGGCTCGAGCTGGGCCACGTCGCGCGCGCCGATGATTGGCGCCGTGACCCCGGGATGGCTCCTCACCCAGGCGACCGCCATCGTGGCCGGGTGGACGCCCCGCTCGCGGGCGTAGCTGGTGACGGCGTCGGCGACGTGGAGATAGCGCTCCCCGCCGTAGCGCGAGGCGTACGCCGCGTCATCGATCAGACGGCCGCTCTCGGGTCGGCGGTCGGTACCGTACTTACCGCTGAGCAGGCCGCCCCCCAGCGGGCTGAAGGGCACGACCGAGAGGCGCTCGGCCTGCGCCATCGGCAGGATCTCCACCTCCACCTGCCGCTTGGCGAGGTTGTACATCGGCTGCACCACCTCGAAACGGGCCAGATGCTCGCGCGCGCTCACGCCGAGCGCCTTCTCGATCTGCCAGGCGGCCCAGTTGCTGACGGCGGGGTAGAGGATGAGACCCTGCCGGACCAGGTGGTCGAGGGCGCGCAGCGCCTCGTCGATCGGCGTCAGCGGATCGAAGTGGTGCAGGTAGTAGACGTCGAGCCGGTCGGTCTGGAGGCGGCGCAGGCTCGCCTCCACCGCCTTCGTCAGGTGACGCCGCGACAGGCCACGGTCGTTGGGATCGTCGCTCATGCGGCCGAATCCCTTGCTGGCGATGATGAGCTCGTCACGGTGCTCCCGCATCACGCGGCCGAGGATCTCCTCGGAGCGCCCTTTCCCATAGGCGTCGGCGGTGTCGAAGAAGTTGATGCCGGCGTCGAGGCAACGGCGAAACATCCGACCGGCCTCGGCTTCGTCGGCCGTGGTCCCGAAGGACATGGCGCCGAAGCAGAGCGAGGAGACCTGCACGCCGGTCCGGCCGAGGGCGCGGAGTTCCATGGGGCTCCTTTCGGGGCACCGTCGAGGTGTCGCGCACGCACCCGAGGTCCGGCGCCCCGGCCAGCATAGCGGCTGGCTGGGGCTAGGGCCCTACCGCTGCCGCGCTATGCCGGCTCCACAACGGCCTCGACCAGGATGACCGGAGCGCCACGGCGCAAGGTGTTGTGGATCTCGGCGAGCCCGTCGGTGTGATGCATCAACGCCTCGATCGCCGCCTCGTCCGCGTGCGCCGCGACGCGGGCCCGATAGGTCAGGCCGCGTGCGGCTTCGCCCGGTCCTCCGAACTCGCCGTCGACGGTGACGTCGACATGGGCCACCTCGATCCCGCGCTGTGCTGCCTCGCGGTAGATGTCGTTGCAGTAGCAGGTCGCCAGCGCCAAGAAGAGTAGCTCTCCACCGCTGACCGCGGACCCGCCCGAGGCCCTCCCCGGGATCGGTAGGCTCTGGGCGTGGCCGTTGGTGGTGACCTCGGCGGTGTGCGCGTCGTTGCGGTGCTCGACGCGTGCGTGGATCTGCATCGCTTGTCGCCTCCCCGAGCGGTCGAGCGTGCGCTCCCAGGCGGGAGCGCCGCGCTCACAGCCAGCTTTCGTGCCCCATGATGCACCAGCGCGCGACGACGGGGTCGGCGGCGGTGACGCGGGCAGGGTGAGCGGGCTTGGGCTATGCGCCGCCGTGCCTCCACCACACCGAGCGCGCGGCGTGGAAGCCCGCCATCCCGTGCACGCCGCCGCCAGGCGGCGTGGCCGCGGAGCACAGGAACAGGCGCGGATCGGGCGTGGCGTAGGGATCGCGGCGCAGCGCCGGGCGGGCCAGGAGCTGACGCAGGTCGAGCAGGCCGCCGCCGATGTCACCGCCGACGTAGTTCGGGTTGTAGGCCTCGAAGGCCGAAGCGCTCATCGTGGCGCGGGCCAGGATGCGCGCGCCAAATCCGGGCGCGAAACGCTCGATCTGGGCCTCGATGCGCTCGGTCATGTCCGTATCCGAGCCGTGCGGCACGTGGCAGTAGGCCCAGAGCGTGTGCTTGCCGGCGGGCGCGCGGGTCGGGTCGAAGAGGCTGGGTTGCGAGACCAGCACGGTGGGCTCGGCGGGTGCCGTCCCCGCGGCGACGGCGCGCTCCGAGGCGGCGACCTCCTCGAGGGTGCCGCCGAGGTGCAACGTCCCCGCGCGTCGGCACTCGTGCGCCTGCCAGGGCACGGGACCGTCGAGCGCGTAGTCGACCTTGAACACTCCGGGGCCGTAGCGGTAGCGCCGCAGGTGCCGGCGGTACTCTTCCGGGAACCGGTCGCCGGCGATCCTCAGCACCTCCTTCGGGGTGAGGTCGAGCAGGACCGCGCGGCTCTCCGGCAGAGCGTCCAGATCGTCCACGCGCTGCCCGGTCACGATCTCGCCACCCGTTTCGCGCAGCACCCCGGCCAGGGCCTCGGCGATCGCCCGCGAGCCGCCGTGGGCCACCGGCCAGCCGACGGCGTGCCCGGCGGCGGCCAGCACCGCCGCGCCGGCGCTGCTCAGGGGCGCCTCGAGCGGCAGCAGGCCGTGCGCCGCAAGCCCCGCCCAGAGGGCTCGGGCGGGCTCGTCTCGGAAGGCGCGGCGCGCCAGCCAGCGCGCCGGGGTCAGCGCGCGGGCGGCGAAGCGGGCGAGGAGCGCGGGGTGTCGCGGCAGGTGCAGCGGCGGTGCCAGCACCTCGGTCACGAGCGCCGCGAAGTGCCGCGCCAGCGGCGCGACGAGGGCGGCGTACGCGGGGCCGTCGGGCCCCAGCACGTTGGCGGTGGCGGCCAGGTCCCGTTCCAGCACGGCGGCGCGGGCGCCGTCGAGCGGATGCGCCAGCGGTACCGGCGGGTGGATCCAGCGCAGGCCGTGGCGCTCGAGCCCGAGCCCGCGCAGTGCCGGCGAGCCCACCGCGAGAGGGTGCACTGCGGAGCAGACGTCGTGCGCGAACCCCGGCAGGGTGAGCTCGGCCGTTCGGGTGCCGCCACCGATGCTCGCATGGGCCTCCACCACCAGCACCCGCCAGCCTTGGCGGGCCAGCAGCACGGCGGCGGTCAGGCCGTTCGGTCCCGACCCCACGACGACGGCGTCAAACCGCCGGCCGCCGCTCGGGCGCGAGGGCCCGGAGCCGCTGCCGGCGGCGTCGGTCACGGCGCCGGGAGCGGCTCGAGACGGCGCGTCCCGGCCGACCGGCCGACCCGGTGCGGGCCGGCGATGTGGCTGAAGTACACGCGTGCCCCTTCCCGCTCGGCGCGGGCCAGCAACGCCTCCTTGCTGGCCCGCATCGCGGGGGCGTCCACCCACCGCACATTGAGCTCGGGATCTGCGAACTCGACGGCGTGGTGGTAGAGGTCCCCTGCAACGTAGACGACGTCCTCACCGACCTGGGCGCGGGCCAGCAGGTGTCCCGGGGACTCGCCTGGCGCGGCCACCAGGCTCACTCCGTCGCCGAGGTCGACGTCGCCCTCGACCAGCGTCAGCAACCCGGCACGCTCCACCGTGAGGAGGTCCTCACGGTCCATCGCTGCGAAGGCGGAGGGGTCCCAGTCGCCCTTGCCGAGGTAGTGCCGAGCGTGAGGGAAGGCCGGCCGGGTTCCGGCAGCCGTGCGCTGTTCCAGGGCGCCCAGATGGTCGAAGTGGGCATGGGTGAGGATGACGTCGGTTACGCCGGACGGTTCGACAGCGGCCGCGACGAGCTGCTCGAGGAGCGACGGAGGCGGCTCGAAGCCCGGCAGCAGGTAGACCTCGGGGGTGGAATCTACGTCGTAGAGCGGTGCGTCGACGAGGACCGAGCGGCCGGGCAACGCCAGGTGGTAGGCGAGCACCGGCAGCCCCGGCGCCCCGGCGTCGGGGCGGTCCGGCGGCAGATCGTACGCGGCGCCCAGGTCGAAGCGAAGGCGGGCGATCTCGAGCGGCGTGACGATGACCTGCGGCATGGCGTCCTCCCGTGGCCACAGGATACGGGGCGCGTCCCGTCCCTAGGATCGGGCTGGGCCCCGGCGCCGCCAGCACCCGGCCCGCCGGGTGCTCGGGCGAGCGCCTCCGCCGACCCGTCCCGGCACGCCGCTGCTCAGTGGTTGAGCGCCGCCATCGCCCGCTCGGGGTAGCGTTGACCGGCGGCCGCGCCGACGGGCACGGCGCTGTCGAGCTGCGCGATCTCCTCCTCGGTGAGCGACAGCTCCGCTGCCGCGACATTCTCCTCCAGGCGTTGGCGGTGCTTGGTGCCGGGGATCGGCACGATGTCGCGTCCGCGGTGCAGGAGCCACGCAAGGGCGAGCTGGGCGGCCGTTACGCCGCGCGCCTCGGCGAGCTCGCGAACGCGCCCGACCAGCGCCAGGTTCTTCTTGAAGTTCTCGCCCTGGAAACGGGGGGAGTTGCGACGGTAGTCGTCCTCGGCGAGGTCTTCGGGCTTGGTGATGCGCCCCGTCAGGAAGCCGCGGCCGAGAGGGCTGTAGGCGACGAAGCCGATGCCGAGGTCGCGGACCGTGTCGAGGATCGCCTCCTCGGGCTCGCGAGACCACAGCGAGTACTCGGTCTGCAACGCGCTGATGGGATGGACCGCATGCGCCCGACGGATCGTCTCCGGAGCCGCCTCCGACATGCCGAGGTAGCGGACCTTGCCGGCCTCCACCAGCTCCTTCATCGCTCCGATCGTGTCCTCGATGGGCACGCCGGGATCGACCCGGTGCTGGTAGTAGAGGTCGATGGTGTCGACGCCGAGCCGCTGCAGCGACGCGTCGCAGGCTTTGCGGACGTACTCGGGCCGCCCGTTGATGCCGACGAAGGAGCCGTCCTCGTGCCGTTCGTTTCCGAACTTGGTCGCCAGCACGATCTGGTCCCGGCGCCCCTTCAGGGCCCGGCCCACCAGCCTCTCGTTGGTGAAGGGGCCATACATGTCGGCGGTGTCGAAGAAGTCGATGCCGAGCTCGATGGCGTGGTGGATGGTGGCGATCGACTCGCTCTCGGTACCGCCCGAGTAGAACTCGCTCATACCCATGCAGCCGAGGCCGAGGGCGCTGACCTCGAGGCCTTCCTTGCCCAGCTTGCGTCGTTGCATGCTGCCTCCTTCGATTCGCCGGCTGAGGGAGCCCACGGAGGCCCCGTCTTCGCCGAGGGGTTCTCCGCCATCTTGCGCGGGGGACGCCGCGGACCATGTTCCCTCGGCCACGGCCGGGGCGTCTGCTACGACGATGCGAGCGAACGGATGCGAGACTTCATCAAGCGCGCTGCCGGGGCGACGGTCCCCGGGCCCGCCCGCTCGAAAGGAGACTGTCCTCGTGTCGCTTCACCCCCAGGCCCGCATCCTGCTCGACGAGCTCGAGGCCGCTGCGGAGCCCTCCGCCGCGACCCTCCCGCCCGCCGAGGCCCGTCGGGTCGCCCGCGCCAACGCGCTGCGCTACGCGTCGCCCCCCGAACCCGTCGCGGACGTGCGCGACGTCGCCATCGACGGGCCGGGCGGCGCCGTGCGCGCGAGGGTCTACACGCCGGCCGGCCCAGGCCCGTTTCCGGTACTGGCCTACTTCCACGGGGGCGGCTTCCTCTTCGGGGGGCCGGACGAGGTCGACGACACCGTGCGCTACCTGGCCGCGCGTACCCCCTGCCTGGCGGTGTCCGTCGACTACCGCCTGGCTCCGGAGCACCCCTTCCCGGCCGCGCCGGAAGACGCCTTCGCCGTGCTGTCATGGGTCGATCGCCACGGGCCTGAGATCGCTGCGGACCCGGAGCGCGTGGCCGTCGCAGGGGATAGCGCCGGCGGCAACCTGGCCGCTGTCGTGTGCCTGATGGCGCGAGATCGTGACCTTCGCTTGCCGTGCCTCCAGGTGCTCGTCTACCCCGTTGTCGACTTCGCGCACCCCGAGCGCTACCCGTCCACCGACGAGAACGCCGAGGGCTACGGGCTCTCGAGGCAGGACATGGAGATCTTCCGGGACCTCTACCTGCCGGATACGGCGAGCGCCGCCGATCCGTACGCGTCCCCTATCCTGGCTGCCAGTCTCGAGGGGCTTCCGCCGGCCTGGGTGCTCATCGCCGGCTACGACCCGTTGCGAGACCAGGGCGCGGCGTACGCCGCGCGCCTGCGGAAGGCCGGCGGGCGCGTGGAGCTCCGCGAGTACGGAGACATGATCCACGCCTTCTTCACCATGGCGGGCGTGTTCGACCGGGGCCGGGAGGCGCGCGCGGAGGCCGTCGAACAGCTGCGGCGCGCCTTCGCCGAACGGCCCGGCCGTTCCGGTCCGAGCGGAGGTTGACCGTAGACGAGCGTGTGGACCAGGCACCGGCCGAGATGGGGCTTCGCGCCAACTCTCCGATGGTGGGCCTCCTGGCGGTCGCTACCGGGATCTCGGTGGCGAACCTGTACTACGCCCAGCCCCTGCTCGACACGCTGGGACGGAGCTTCGGGCTTGCCGGAGGCGGTGCCGGACTGATCGTGACGGTGACGCAGCTCGGCTACGCGGCCGGGCTGGTGCTGATCGTGCCCCTCGGCGACCTGGTCGACCGGCGGCGGCTGGTGTCGGGTGTCTCGCTGCTGACGGCCCTCGCGTTGGCGGGGGCCGCACTCGCTCCAGGCTTCGGGTGGTTCGAGCTCGCCAGTCTCGCCGTCGGCGCCACGGCCGTCGTGGCACAGGTTCTGGTGCCCTTCGCCGCCCACCTGGCGGCTGACGCGGAGCGGGGACGGGTGGTGGGTCGTGTAATGAGCGGGCTGCTGTTCGGCGTGCTCCTTGCGCGGGTAGCCTCGGGCTTCGTCTCCGACGCGCTGGGATGGCGCGCCGTGTTCGCCATCGCGGCCGGGCTGATGCTCGTCCAGGCGGTGGTGCTGTGGCGGCTGCTCCCCAGGGGGCGCGGCTCGGCGCGGCTGAGCTATGCCGGGTTGCTGCGCTCGGTGGCCGCGATCGTCAGGGACGAGCCGGTCCTGCGTCGCAGGGCGCTCTACGGGATGGCGGTCTTCGGCGCGTTCAGCGTGCTCTGGACGGGGCTCCCCTTCCTGCTGGCGCGACCGCCCTACGGGTTCGGCGATACCGTCATCGGCCTGTTCGGCCTCTTGGGCGTGGCCGGCGCGCTGACCGCCTCGTTCGCCGGTCACCTGCACGATGCGGGTCGCACGCGCGCCGGCACCGGCGTCTTCCTGGTGACCGCGGTGGGCGCGTTCGTGCTCATGGGGCTGGCAGCGCACGCGCTTGCGGCGATCATCGTCGGCGTCGTGCTGCTGGATCTCGGCACCCAGGGCACCCAGGTGCTCAACCAGAGCACCATTTACCAGCTCCGCCCAGAGGCGCGCAGCCGCCTCACCACCGCCTACATGACCGCCTTCTTCCTGGGCGGGGCGCTCGGTTCGGCCGCGGCGGCCTTCGCCTTCACGCGCTTCGGTTGGCCCGGGGTGGCGGCGGCGGGGGGTGCGTTCGGCGCGGTGGGGCTGGGGGTGTGGCTGAGCCGGCCGACGGCTGCCTGAAGGGGGGAGGCCGTCGACGAGCGGATGAGAGCGCTCACCACGCCCCGAGCAACGCGCTTGACTGCCTGAGAGAGGGCCCCAGCGTACCCTTGACGCGCCCTTGGGCAAATGCTATTTTAACGTTAACATAAGCCTTCAGCTGAGGTTTACGAAAGCGTCGCGGCGCTTCGATCGTAGGCATTGGGTCTGCAGTGGGGCGTCGGCGGCATGGTGTCGTCAGTAGGGGGTTGTTTCCATGAGAAAGCTGGTCGTTGCCGTCGCATTTGGGCTGCTGGTGGCCGGAGCATCGCTCGCGGGCGCCCAGGCCAAGGCGCCTGTGGGGAAGGACTTCTGCAAGGGCGTGTCGATCACGTTCTTCCCGGGCGGCCCCGAAGGCGGCCCCTTCGCCTCCACGGTCTACCGCGGAGCCAAGGCCGCGCAGGACCTGACCGGTGCTGACGTCACGTACGTGTGGTCGAACTGGATCCCCAGCACCATGGTCGCACAGTTCAAGAACGCCGTCGCCCGTCACCCCGACGGCATCGCCGTGATGGGGCACCCCGGTGACGCGGCCCTCGACCCGCTCATCACGGACGCCGAGAACGCCGGCATCATCGTCACCTCCCAGAACGTGACCCTTCCCAAGGCCGAGGCGGAGTACAAGACCAAGGGCTTCGGGTACGTCGGCCAGGAGCTGTACGCGTCCGGCGTCAGCCTCGCGACCGCCGCCGCCAAGATGGCGAACCTCCAGAAGGGCGACCGCACGCTGGTGTGGGGCCTGCTCAGCCAGGGCACCCGTGGCCTCAGGAGCAAGGGCGCCGTCGACACCCTCAAGAAGATGGGCATGCAGGTCGATTACATCGAGATCTCCGACGCCGTCAATAGCGATCCCAGCCAGGGCACCGCGGTGCTCGACGGCTACATCGCCAGCCACCCCGACGTGAAGCTCATCATCGTCGACCACGGCGCGCTCACGGCGACGATCCCGACCTACCTCAAGGCCGCCGGAGTCAAGCCCGGTCAGATCACCACGGCGGGCTTCGACATGACGCCGGCTACGGTCAGCGGGCTCGAGGACGGCTACATCAGCGTCGTGCTCGACCAGCAGCCGTGGCTGCAAGGATTCCTGCCCATCATGCAGATCTGCCTGACCAAGGAGTACAAGTTCTCCGGTCTGCACATCGACACGGGTGGCGCCTTGATCACCAAGGCCAACGTCGGCGCCATCGCATCCCTGATCAACCAGGGCATCCGGTAGGAGGCCGGTCCGTCTTCCAGACGGGGATCGCATGACTGATACGTCCACCACTTCCAACGCCCCTGAGCTCTTGTCGCTCAGGGGCGTCCATAAGTCCTTCGGGCGCGTGAAGGTGCTCAAGGGGATCGACTTCCAGGTCGGCAGCAACGAGATCGTCGGACTGGTCGGCGACAACGGCGCCGGCAAGTCGACGCTCATCAAGCTGATCACCGGCGTCCACCGCCCGGATAGCGGTGAGATCTTCTACAAGGGCCAGCGCATCACCATCCATTCGGTGCGCAGCTCGCGCATGCTCGGCATCGAGACCGTCTACCAGGAGCGGGCCCTCGGGGACCAGCAGACCCTGTGGCGCAACATGTTCGTGGGGCGCGAGATCGCCAATCGGCTCGGCTTCATCAACGTGCGGGCGGAGAAGCGGGAGACCGAGCGGTTGCTCCGTGAGCACATGGGCTTCACGTCCGGAGCGATCGACACCAGCTCGACCGTCATGTACCTGTCGGGGGGTGAGAAGCAAGGGATCGCGATCGGCCGGGCCCTTCACTTCAACGCGGACCTGATCATCCTCGACGAGCCGACGATGGGCCTCTCGCTCTCCGAGACCCGCAAGGTACTGGACTTCGTCCGCGACATCAAGAATGAGGGGAAGTCGGCCATCATCATCAGCCACAACATGTTGCACGTCTACCCGGTCGCCGATCGGTTCGTGGTGCTCGACCGGGGTCAGATCGCAGGTGATTTCCGGAAGGCGGATGTGACACAAGACGAACTGACCGACGTCATGATCAAGCTCGCAAGGACCGGGAGCCTGGCGTAGGCCGGCTTCCTGATTGCCATGGATCTCAACCAAAGCACGCCAGAACCCCCTGTCCCGCAGCAGCCCGCCGACACCACGCCGCGGAAGCCGCGCTTCCGGTTCCGCAGGTCGCTGGAGACGGGCATCTTCGTCGTGTTCATCATCGTATGGGCGATCTTCCTGATCGGGAACCCCCGCGTCTTCACGGAGTTCCATATCTACTACTCGCTCATGTCGACGATCCCGTTCATCGGGATCCTCGCGCTCTCCGTCACCCTCGTCGTGGTGCTCGGAGAGATCGATCTCTCGTTCCCCTCGGTCGTGGGCCTCACGTCGTGGGTCTTCGCAACCGTCTTCGCTCTATCGCACAACCTCCTCCTCGCGGCCCTCGCCTGCTTCGGGGTCGGGATCGCCGCCGGCTTCGTTAACGCGCTTCTGGTCGTGTCGATCGGCATCCCGTCGCTCGTGGCCACCATCGGCACCATGTTCCTGTTCCGCGGCCTCACCAACGTGGCGGCCGCCGGGAACGGGATCGCGCTGTCCGCTGCGCGCGGACACTTCCTCTACGAGGTCGCCGTCGGGCGCCTGTTCGGGTTGATTCCTGCCCAGGCGCTGTGGATGCTCGGTCTCGGGATCGCGTTCTGGTTCCTGCTCAACCGCCACCGCTTCGGGGGGCACCTGCTCTTCGTGGGGGACAACGCCGAGAGCGCGCGCATGATGGGCATCAACGTCGCGCGGGTGAAGACGATCGCCTTCGTGCAGGTGGGTTTCTTCTCGGCGCTGGTCGGTATCCTCTCGACGCTGGAGGTCACCTACTTCTGGCCGAACCAGGGCACCGGATTCCTGATGACGGGCCTGGCCGCCGTGTTCGTAGGCGGGACGTCCGTGTTCGGCGGCATGGGCACCATCCTCGGGACCTTCCTGGGGGCGCTGATCATCGGCTCGCTCGAAGCCGGGATCGTTTCGATCGGGCTGACCGGTTTCTGGACGCAGTTCATCTATGGCGCCATCATCACCGTGTCCGTCGCCATCTACGCCCTCCTGATGCGGCGGCCGCACTGAGGTCGCGCTGGTCGCCCGTCACGCCGCGGGCACGAGGTAGGTTGGTGGTCGATGGTGCGTGTTCGTTCCAGCTTCCACATCCGTGAGCACCGGGCGGTCCTCCCGTGAGGGCCGCCCGCCTCCACGGAGCCCGTGACATCCGCGTCGACGACGTACCGGAACCGGAACCGCCGGGCGCCGGCGAGGCGCTGGTGGAGGTCGGCGCGGTGGGCGTGTGCGGGTCGGACCTGCATACCTACCAGGACGGCCGGATCGGCGACACCGAGGTGCCCCGGCCCGCGGTCCTCGGCCACGAGTTCATGGGGAGGGTCGTGGCGCTGGGCGAAGACGCGGTCGACGGCTTCCACCGGCCCCTGGCGCTCGGCGCCCGGGTGGCGGTCGATCCCACCATCCCGGACGTCGCGCACGAGCAGTACGAGCTCGGCAACCCCAACCTGGCGGTCGAGTCGTTCCTGGGGCTCTATCCCACGGACGGCGGCCTGCAGGAGCGCATCCGGGTGCCCGCACGGGTCTGTTTCCCGGTTCCGGACGAGGTGTCGGACGACGCGGCGGCGCTGCTCGAGCCACTGGGCGTGGCGCTGCACACGGTGGGCCTGGCACACCTGGAGCTGGGCGATACGGTGGCGGTGCTCGGCTCGGGCCCGATCGGCTTGCTGGTGCAGCGCCTCGCGCTTCTCGCCGGCGCGAGCGCCGTCTACGCCTTCGACCGCTTCGACTGGCGCCTCGAGAAGGCGCGCGCCTGGGGCGCGACCGAGTCGCACCGCGTGGAGGATCCGTACGACGCGGTCGGCGCGGTGGAGCGTGCCACCGGGGGCCGCGGCGTGGATGTCGCGATCGAGGCGGCGTGGGCGGACGAGAGTGTGGCGGTGGCGGCCGAGATCGCTCGCCTAGGGGGACGGCTCGTTCTGGCGGGCATCCCGGGCGACGACCGGCTCGCGCTCAAGCACTCCACGGCGCGCCGCAAAGGCCTCACGATGCGCATGGTTCGGCGCATGAAGCACACCTACCCGCGAGCGCTGTGGCTGGCGGGCTCCGGCAAGGTCGTGCTGGACGATCTGGTGTCCCATCGATTCCCGCTCGAACGGACCGCAGAGGCGTTCGCCAGCAACGCGCGCTACGACGAGGGCGTGCACAAGGTGATGGTCCGCGTTTCCGGCGAACCCTAGCGATCGTTGAGAACCCGGCTCGCCGTCACTTGACCGCGCCCAGGGACAGGCCGCTTGCAAGGCGGCGTTGCGCCACGATGTACACCAGCAGGATGGGGAGGGATCCGACGACGGCGAGCGCCATCAGGCCCGACCAACTCGTGCCGTATGAAGAGATCTCCTGGCTGATGAGCGCGCTGATCGGGTAGCTCTGGGGGTTCGACAGGAAGCTGATGGCGTAGAGGAACTCGCCCCAGGCCAGGATGAATACGATAGCGGCGGCGGTGGCGATGCCGTTGGCGATGAGTGGGAGGACCACCCGCACGAACGAGGTCAGCGTGCCCGCGCCGTCGATCTCCGCCGCCTCCTCGAGCTCCACCGGCACGCTCCGCACGAACGGCCGGATGATCAGGACGGTGAACGGCGTCAACATCGCCGTGTCCGCCAGGATGACGCCGGCCAGCGAGCCCAGGAGCTTCCAGGTACCGAGGATCCGGTAGAGCGGGATGACGGAGGCGGTCTGCGGCACCATCTGGAACAGCACCAGCAGGGCTAGGCCCACCGACAGGAATGCCCCCCTCGCCCGGTCGAGGCCGTAGGCCGCGGGGATGGCGATGAGCAGCGTCAGCACCATGGTGGATACGGCGATGATGACGGAGTTGAGGGCTGCTGTTCCCAACGTGCCCTGGGTCCAGATCTTCGCGTAGGCCGAGAACGTGGGAGAGAAGACGAGCGAGGCCGGGTTGGCAAAGATCGCCACGTTGCTCTTGAGCGAGGTGGCGACCATCCAGATGATGGGGATGGCGTACAGCACGAGGAGGATGATCAGCCCGAGCCTCGAGGCCGCAAAGCGCAGAACCCGGCTGGTGGTAGCTCGGAGCTTCATGAGCCCTCCGTTCGTCGGGTGATCCGGACGTAGGCGTAGGCCAGGCCGGCGACGACCAGGATGGTCAGGATCGCGACCGCGGATCCGAGCCCGAAATTGTAGTTGATGAAGGAGAGGCGGTAGCTGAGGAACGGCAGTGTCGTCGTCGCCGTCCCCGGCCCACCGTAGGTCATGACGTAGATGAAGTCGAAGCTGCGGAAGCCGTAGACGACAGTCAGGATCGTGAGGATCAAGGTGACGGGCAGGAGCAGCGGCAGCTTGATGAACAGGAACTGCTGCCATCCTGTCGCGCCGTCGACGCGCGCGGCATCGATGACGTCGGGAGGAACGTCGAGGAGCGCGGCCCGGTACACGAGGGCCGTGAACGGCACGACGGCCCACGAGTTCACGAGCGCCACGCTCAGAAGTGCGAGCACGCGTCTCACGAGCCAGTAGATGGGCTGGGAATCGAGGCCGAGGCCCATGAGGACGGAGTTGACGAGGCCGTGTGGTAGTAGGAGGAACTTCCACAGGCTACCCAGGACGACGGGC
This sequence comes from uncultured bacterium, assembly GCA_964536935.1. Classification (GTDB taxonomy): domain Bacteria; phylum Deinococcota; class Deinococci; order Deinococcales; family Trueperaceae; genus JASBRS01. Next base: position 21,359 of record CAZIBD010000049.1, read on the forward strand.
GGCATCGCCCAGGTGAACACCATCAGTGCGAGGACGGCTCCGGCTAGGTAGCCGGGTTGCTCGAGCACCACCGCGGCGGCGAGGCCCCCGAGCATGCCGACCCCGACGACGACGAGCACATACACGATGGTGACGGGCAACGATTGCTGGAAATCGCTGAGATGGATCAGCTGACCGGCGTTCCCGAGGCCCACGAACGGCCACGACCCCTGGACGATGTTGCCCGCGTCGACCTTGCTCACGCTCATGAGCAGCAGGTTGATGAGGGGATAGACGCCCAGCAGTCCCAGGTAGATCACTGCCGGCACGAGGAAGAGGGCGAAGCGCAGGCGCTTGCGGTTCTTCCTTCGCCGGAGCCCGCGTGGCGACCGGCGTGGCCGGTGCCGTTGGCTTGGGCGCATTGTCGTCATGAGGAGGGATCCCATCCCGTGGCCGGCCCCCGAACCGTCGGGGACCGGCCCGCTCGATGCGATGCGCTAGTTGCCGAGCGCCTTCTCCACGCCCTTGACGGCCGATCGGCACGCGCTGGCCGGGGTCGTCTGCCCCGCAATGACCGCGCTCCATTGCTGGGCAACCTTCAGCTCGGCGTTGCGCACCTGGTTGACGGTGGCGACGTTCGGTGGGTAGGCCTGGCCGCGCTGCTGCACCTCCTTGGCGAAGGGCTTCAACATGGCGTCGTTCGTCACGGCAGGCGTCTGCGCAGCGTCGGCCCGGGCGGGGATACTGCCGACGTCCTTCATGGCGATGAGCTCGCCCGCCTTGCTGAAGTAGGTGTCCTTCAGGAACTGCCAGGCGAGGGCCTTGTGCTTCGAGAACGCGCCGATCGACTCGGCTTCGCCGCCCAGGTACACGCGCGAGGCACCGGATCCTGTCGGCATCTGGGTTACGCCATAGCTGAACTTGGCCTTGGACTTCGCCGCATCGAGCTCCCAGTTGCCGTTCTCGGCGAAGGCGGTCTTGCCCACGAGGAACGACTGGAAGGGTTGGACCTGCCCCCATGTGGCGGCGATCGGCGACAAGGCCTTGCCCTTGATCCAGGTGGCGGCAAGGTTGAAGGCCGGCTTGCAGGTGGCGACCTGGGGCTTGGCATAGGTCCAACCGCTGTCGCTCAGCCACGGGAAGGCCTGCCACTCGCCCTGGTCGTTGGATTGCCCGGTCAGGGTGATTCCCTTGTAGCCGGCGGCCACGACCTTGGAAAGGTCGGCAGTGAGCTCGGAGGTGGTGTTCGGCGGCGAGGTGATGCCGACCTTGTTCAGGATGTCCTTGTTGTAGTAGAGCCCGAGCAGATTGACGTAGCCCTGGACGCCGTAGACCTTGCCGTTCACCTTGTGGACGGTGCCGGCCGGGAACTGGCTGGCTGCTGCGAACGATGACCAGTCGGAGGTCATGTTTGCCAGCGCGCCCGCGGAGACGAGGGAGCCGATGCCGGGCGGGTTGTACAGCACCACGTCGGGGCCCGTCTTGGCGACGGCCGATGCCACCAGCTTGTTGTCGAGCTGGTTGTACGGGACGAAGACGAAGTTGACCTTGACGTTCGGGTGCGTCTTGCGGAACAGCGCAGCGAGGTCGTGCAGCTCCTTCACCTGGCTCTTGATGCTGAAGTACTCCCACACGGTGAGGGTCGTTTCCTTCTGCGCGCTGGCCGTGGTCGCGAGCGCCAAGATGCCGACCAGGAACATCAAGGGCCACCTGAGGGAGCGTATCGGATGTCGGCCG
>CAZIBD010000050.1:0-22652 GCA_964536935.1 uncultured bacterium
ACGGGGAACGGCTTGATCTTGCGGGTCTGGATGAGGGTCAGCGCCTCGAAGAGCTCGTCGATGGTGCCGAAGCCGCCAGGAAAGACCACGAAAGCCGTCGAGTACTTGACCAGCATCACCTTCCGCACGAAGAAGTACTTGAACTTGAGGCTATCGGTCTGGTACGCGTTGGGCTTCTGCTCGTGCGGCAGATCGACGTTGAGGCCGATGCTCCGGCCCTCGGCCTCGAACGCCCCATGGTTGCCGGCCTCCATGATGCCCGGACCCCCGCCTGTGATGATCGCGTACCCGGAACGCGCCAGGTCGGCCGCCAGCTCGCGCGCCTTCCGGAAGATCTCGGCCTCCTCCCCCATCCGGGCCGAGCCGAAGATCGTCACGGCCTTCCCCACGTCCGCCATCTCTTCGAACCCCTGGACGAACTCGCCCATGATCCGGAACATCCGCCACGAGTCCTCCGCGAGGGCGTCGATGACGTACTGTTTCTCCAGGTTGTCCATGCCTCATGCTACCGAGCGGGCGCTCCGGGCCGTGTGAAACGGCAGTCGGGACCCCAGGGCCTATACCAGCGACGGCAACGCGGCTAGATCGGGCTCCAGGGCGTCGGGACGGGCGGAGGCCAACGTCTCGGCCCCGTGCGTGCCCCAGGTGACGGCGTAGGTCCTGAGCCCTGCGGCCCGCCCCGCCAGCACGTCGCCGGCCGTGTCGCCGACCATCCACACGCCGCGCCCGCCGACCGCCTCCAAGGCCCGCAACACCACGTCCGGGGCCGGCTTGTAGGGGCCGGCATCGCTCCCTTCGACGTGGTCGAGCAAGCCGGTCAGCCCGGTGGCCTCCGCCAGGCGAAAGGCCGTCGCGGTCCGCTTGGTGCTGGCCACGGCACGCAGGTAGCCCCGCCGCCCCAGCTCGGCCAGGAGCTCGGGGACGCCCGGGAAGGGGCTGCTGTGGTCGGTCATGTGCGCGTCGTAGTGGGCGCGGTAGCTCTGACAAAGCGCGTCCACGCGCTCGGCCGGGGCGAACGCTCCGTACATCGCCCCCAGGGGCTGTCCCAGTGTGGACGCCACCGCGCTCTCGGACGGGGCGGGCAGCCCGACCTCGTCGAACGCGTGCAGGAAGCTGGTGAGGATGTCGGGCAGCGAGTCGACCAGGGTACCGTCGAGGTCGAAGACGATCACCGGACGCATGAGCGCCAGTATGGCATGTCGACCCGGCGTACCGGACCCGCCTCCCGCTACACGCGCAGATAGGCGACCGTCACGCCGTGACCACCCTCGTAGGGGACGGCGTCCTCGAAGCGTTCGACGCGCTTGTCGCTCTTGAGGTAGGACCGGACGGCGTCGCGCAGCGCCCCCGTTCCCTTCCCGTGAAGGATCCGTACCGAGCCGACCTTCAGGGCGTGCGCCTCGGCGACGAAGTCGCGCACCTTCTCGAGCCCAGGTTCCACGCGCTCGCCCCGGATGTTGAGCTCGGCGTCGAAGCGCGCGCCCACCGGCCCCCCCGCACCCGAGGAGAACCCGGCGCCGGCGGCGCCGGAGGTGCCACGCTCCGCTCGCGGAGCCGCGGGCACGACGTCGCGGCGCGGCACGTCGACCTTCAGCAGACCGAGCTGAACGAGCACCGTGTCACCTCGCACCTCGAGGACGGGCCCCTCGGCGTTGTAGGACGCCACCCGTACCTGGGTGCCCGGCTTCAAGGCATCCGGGGCGGGGGCCGGCGACCGGGACTCCGCCCGGCTCCGGGCCTGGCGGCGGAGCTGCTGGATCTCCTCCAGGGCACGCGACCGTTGCTCCGGATCGGTCGTGGCCGTGCGCTTGAGCCGCGCCGCCTGTTGCAACGTGTCCTGGAGCATGCTGTCGGCGCGCTCGGCCGCTTCGGCCAGCAACGCCTCCTCGCGCGCGCGAAGCCGATCGATCTCGGCGCGCAGCACGTCCGCCTCGCGCCTGGCCTGGTCGCCGGCGCCGCGCGCCTCTTCGAGCTCGCTCTGCAGCTCGGCGCGCTGCGCCTCGAGGGTCTCGAGCAAGGTCTCGAGCCGCTCTCCGGCGGGCCCGAGCAAGGTCGTGGCCCGCTCGAGCAGCCGCTCGCCGAGCCCCAGCCTGCCCGCGATCGACAGCGCGTAGGAGCGTCCCGGCTGGCCCACCACCAGCTCGTACGTCGGCTGCAATCGATCCACGTCGAAGCGCATCGCCGCGTTGCGCACGCCCTCCGTCTCCGACGCGAAGACCTTCAGGGGCGCGAGATGGGTGGTGACGAGGCCGCGGGCCCCGCTCTCCAGCACGACCTCCAGGATCGCCTGCGAGAGCGCGGCGCCTTCGTCGGGGTCGGTTCCCGAGCCCAGCTCGTCGATCAGGACGAGCGTGCGCTCGTCGGCCTGCTCCACGATCGTCTTGAGGTTCTGCAGGTGGCCGGCATAGGTGCTGAGGCTGGCCTCGATGCTCTGCTCGTCGCCGATGTCGGTCAGCACGGCGTCCACACGCGGCAGGCGGGGCGCCGCCGGCCGTCCCGCCCCCGCCTCCCCGGCAGGCACGCCGGCCGCCACGAAAAGCCCGCTCGACGCCATCACCGCCGCCAGGCCGAGCGTCTTGAGAAGGACCGTCTTGCCACCGGCATTGGGGCCGGTCACCACCAGCAGGCGCTGCTCGCGGGAGAGCTCGATGGAGTTGGGCACGCAGCCGTCGATCAGTGGATGGCGCGCGTCCTGGAGCAGCACCCTCCCGCCGTCGTCGATCTCCGGACGCGCGAGCCGCCAGTCGCGCGCCAGCCGCCCGCTGGCGTTGGCCAGATCGAGCTCTGCGATCACGGCCAGACTCTCGTCGACGCCCGGCTCGTCCGCCAGCCGCCGCCCCAGCGCCAGCAGGATCCGCCGGACCTCGTCGCGCTCCTCCATCTCCAGGAGCGCAAGCTCGTTGTTGAGCGGCACCACCGAGGCAGGCTCGACGAACACGGTGGCGCCGGAGTCGCTGCGGTCCACGGCGATGCCGGGCACGCTCGACTGCGCGCTCGCTCGGATGGGGATGACGTAACGGTCGCGCCGCAGGGTAATGATCGGGTCCTGTACGCTGCCCGCGTGGGTCTCGAGAAGCCTCGTCAGGCGGTCGCGGATCCGGCCACGTAGCGGATGCAGGCGCCTCCGGATATCTGCCAGCTTGGGCGTGGCATCGTCGCGCACGGCGCCCTCGGCGTCGAGCTGCTCCCGCACCAGGCGTAGCGCCCCGTCGAAGCTGCCGATGCGGGCGGCGAGCCTCGAGAGAGCCGGACGCTCGCCCGCCACGATCGAGCGACGGAGCGTGGCGGCGGCATCGAGGGTGTACGCCACCGACAGGATCTCGCGCCCCTCCAGCAGGTTCCCCTCACGGACGCGCGCCAGGAAGGGGCGCACGTCCTCGATGCCTCCCAGCGACAGGTCGCCGCCCGTCACGACCTCCTCGACCCGCGTGAGCAGCTCGTCCAGGGCATCCTGCGGCCCCGACGGCGCCACCGCCCGGGCGCGCTCCGCGCCCAGCCGGGTGGCCGCACGCTCGGCCAACGCATCGCGGACACGGTCGAACGAGAGCTTCTCGAGGGTGGCATCGGAGACCTTCACAGCGGGCACAGTATACGGTGGCCACCGGCGCGACCGGGCTCCCGTGCACGGCCGGGCCCGGCTCGCGGCGGGCGCGCGCCGCGCGGTAGGCTGGACGGGCGGCCGGAAGCGCGCCTCCCGGCGCCTCCCGGGGCCGTTGCGTCGCACCATCGACGACACGAGGAGGCTCGATGCGAGCAGCGCAGTTCCACGCCTACCAGGGGCCGCTCGATCTGGTCGATCATCCCGACCCCGAGCCCGGCCCCGACGGAGCGGTGGTGCGGGTACGGGCCAGCGGCGTGTGCCGCAGCGACTGGCACGCCTGGATGGGACACGACAGCTCCGTGACGCCACCCCACGTTCCCGGTCACGAGTTCGCCGGAGACGTCGTCGCCGTGGGTCCCCAGGTCCGCGGCGTGCGCCTCGGGGACCGGGTGACGGCGCCGTTCGCATGCGGGTGCGGCCGCTGTGCCGAGTGCCGCTCGGGCCACCAGAACCTGTGCCACCACGAGTACCAGCCGGGCTTCGACGGCCCCGGCTCGTTCGCCGAATACGTGTTCGTGCCGCACGCCGACGTGAACATCGTGCCCCTCCCGGAGGGCCTCGCCTTCGACGAGGCCGCGAGCCTCGGGTGCCGGTTCATGACCTCGTTCGCGGCGCTGGTCGACAAGGCCCGCCTGGCGGCGGGCGAGTCGCTGGTCGTGATGGGGTGCGGCGGCGTCGGTCTGTCGGCGGTCATGATCGCCGCGGCGGTCGGAGCGCGCGTGGTCGCCGTCGACCTGGACGAGCGGAGGCTGGCCCGCGCACGCGAGCTGGGGGCGCACGCCACGGTCGTCGCCAAGGACGACACGGTGGACGAGGTGCTCCAGCTCACCGGCGGTGGCGCCCACGTGGCCATCGACGCCGTGGGGTCACCGCTCACCGCCGCCCAGGCGGTGCGGAGTCTGCGCCGCCGCGGACGCCACGTGCAGGTGGGGTTGCTGCTGGCCGGCGATGCTGCACCGCCGATGCCGATGCTCGAGGTGATCAAGCGGGAGCTGGTGGTCACCGGCGTGCACGGCATGGCCGCCAGCCGCTACGCCGACCTGCTGACCTTCGTCACCGATCGCAGGCTCGAGGTCGGCCGTCTCATCGGCAAGCGCATCGCGCTGAGTGAAGCGGGAGCCGAGCTCGCCGCCATGGGAGACTTCGCCCAGCAGGGCCTCAGCGTCATCGATCGCTTCTGAGGCCGGCGCCGCTCCGTCAGGCCGCGCCTTCGGCCACGGCCTCCCGCTCCAGCCGCTCGGCCTGATCCGCCTGGATGGCGGTGAGGGCGATCGTGTAGATGATGTCGTCCACCAGGGCGCCCCGGGACAGGTCGTTGACCGGCCTGCGCAGCCCCTGCAGCATCGGCCCGACCGACACCACGTTGGCGCTGCGCTGCACGGCCTTGTAGGTGGCGTTGCCGGTGTTGAGGTCCGGGAAGATGAGCACCGTCGCGCGTCCCGCCACGGGGCTGTCGGGAGCCTTCGACCGGCCCACGCTCTCGACGGTCGCAGCGTCGTACTGCAGCGGGCCGTCGAGGATCAGCTCGGGCCGCCTTTCCTGCGCGATCCGCGTGGCCTCCCGCACCTTCTCCACCTCGCTACCGCCACCGGACGCTCCCGTCGAGTAGCTGATCATGGCGATGCGAGGCGTGATCCCGAAGGCGAGCGCGGACTCGGCGGACTGGACCGCGATGTCCGCCAGCTCCTCGGCCGTGGGGTCGGGGTTGACCGCGCAGTCGCCGTAGATCAGGACCTGCTCGGGCAGGCACATGAAGAAGATCGAGGACACCAGCCGGGCGTCCTCGCGCGTCTTAATGAGCTGCAGGGCCGGCCGGACGGTGTTGGCGGTGGTGTGCAGGGCGCCGGAAACGAGCCCGTCCACCTCGCCGCGCGCAAGCATCATGGTTCCCAGGACGACGCCGTCTCGGAGCTGCTCGCGGGCACCGTCGGCGGTGAGCCCCTTGTGCCGGCGCAGCTCGACCATGGCCTCGACGTAACGCTCGCGCATCTCGTCGGTCGGCTGCAGGATCTCGATGCCCCCGGCGAGCTTCACGCCCTGCGCCTCGGCGACGCGCCGCACCTCGGCCGGATCCCCGATGAGCACGCAGTGCGCGATCCCGCGATCGGCGCAGGCCGCGGCGGCCCTCACGGTGCGGGGCTCCTCGCCCTCGGGAAGGACGATGCGCTTCGAAGCGTGGCGGGCGCGCTCCACCAGACGGTAGAGGAAGGCCGGAGGCGAGAGTCGTGGTTCGCGGTCGGTCGCGATGCGGGTCCGGAGCCGTTCGGTGTCCAGGTAGCTCGCCACCGTGTCCATGACCCGCTCGATGCGGTCGAGGTCGTCGATCGGGACCTCGAGGTTCATGGCGGCCGCCCGGGCGGCCGTGACGTACGAGTCGGTGTCGACGAGCAGCAGCGGCAGGCCGGTGGCCACCGCCTTCTCGCACAGCTTCATGATGTGGGCGTTGGGCTCGATCCCGCCCGTCAGCACCAGCCCTGCGAGGGGCACGCCGTTGAGCGCCGCCATGCACACGGCCAGGATGATGTCGTCGCGATCCCCGGGCGTTACCACCAGCGCATCGGGGCGCAACCGGTGCGTCATGTTGGCGACGGTACGCGCCACCATCGACACGTCGACGACGCGTCGACGCGCGATGTCGCCTTCGATGAGGGGGCGGGCGCCGAGGTGGGCCGCGACGTCGAGGGTGCGTGGTGAGACCATGCCCTGGTGCCACGGGATCGCTCCGTAGAGGTGGAAGCCCTCGTTGCGGAACACGGGGCACGCCTCGACGATGCGCTCGGCGCTGAGCAGCTGCGCCGGCGGCCTGAGCTCGGTACGCGTCGCGGCCACCACCTCCTGGTGCGGCGCGTTGACCTTGTTGACGATGACGCCCAGCACCTTGGGGCTGGCCGCCCCTCCGTACTGGCCCGCCACCAGGTCGACCCGGTCGTTGAACTCCGCCAGGCTGCTCCGTCCCAGGGCGCCCACCAGCAGCACCTCGGCATCGAGGGCGCGGGCGATGTCGGCGTTGAGGGTATCGAGCCCCGGCTGGTCGGCCGTGGCCACCAGGCCCTCGATGATGACCACGTCGGCGTCGCCGGCCGACCTCTGGTACCGGCCCACCAGCTCCTGCAGGAGGTCCGCCCTCTTGTCGGCGGTGAGCAGCGCTTCGGCCTCACGGAAGGGCATCGGCTCGGAGGGTTGCAGCGTGGTCGTGCGCCGCACGAAGTGGCTCGAGCGTTCCGGGCCCTCGTCCGCTCCGGGTTGCCGGATCGGCTTGAAGAAGCCTACCCGCAGCCCCTCCCGGTCCAGGGCGCGCACCAGCCCCAGACAGACCGAGGTCAGCCCTACGCCGGGGCCGGTGGGTACCACGTAGAAGGCGTGCGTCTGCGCCATGATTGCTCGCTCGCTGTCGCGCCCTGCGGTCCCGACGACCGGCGCGTCCGAGCGCCTCCGTGCTCACCTTACCGCGGGTGTCCCGCTCGCCGGAGGGACGCCTGACCCGTCCCGAACCGTCGCTCCGAGCCGGCGAACCGCACCGCCGCGAGGGGCCGTTGCCGCTAGACTGAGCGGGACGTGCTGCCGCCGGCACGGGGTCCAGCTTGAGCCCGATGTCGCCCGCAGCACGGCGTCAAGGGGTGAAGGGAGTCCGTCATGAGCGATCCGAGCAGTCCGTCCGATCGGTCGTCCGTGGTTCCAGGCGGAGCCGGACCGTCGGGCACCGCAGCCGCGATCCCGGAGCAGGGAGGGCCGCAGGTCGCCGCCGAGGCCGCCAAGGCGGACCTCGGCAAGCGCTTCCTCGCTCTCCTGATCGACGGGGTCATCGCAGCCATCGTCAGTCGCATCCCGTGGATCGGCGGCATCCTGGCCGCGCTGTACATCCTCTTCCGGGACGGCTTCGACGTCGAGTTCATGGACCACCGCTCGATCGGCAAGCGCATCATGCGCCTGCGACCGGTCACCGACGACGGCTCACCGGTGACGCTGCGCGTCTCGGCGGCTCGCAACTGGCCGCTGGTCGTGACCTCCCTGGCCATCGTGCTCCTGCTGATCCCGTTGCTCGGGTGGCTGCTCATCCCGCTCGCCTGGGTGGCGGGCGTGATCCTGTTGCTGATCGAAGGCTTCCTCACCATCACCGACGAGGGAGGGCGGCGCTGGGGCGATCGGCTGGCGGGAACGCGCGTCGTGGAGACGGACAGCTAGCCTTCCTGCTCGGCGTCGACCGGCGCCGGACGTCCGCTCTGGCGCAGCCCCGGGCTCACCACCGTTCGTGGACCTGGGCACGGATGCGTTCGTCGTACACCTGTCGTACGCGCTGCATGGCGGTCGGCGGGAGCGGAGGCAGCTCCGAAGCCCGGACGTTGTCGCGGACCTGGTCGGGGCGGCGAGCACCCGGGATGACCACCGACACGGCAGGGTGCATGAGGGTCCACCGCAGCGCGAGCTGAGCCAGGGTCGCGCCCTCGGGGACGAGCGCTTTGAGCTCCTCGGCGGCGACCAGGCCGGTCTCGAAGTCGACGCCGGAGAAGGTCTCGCCTACGTCGAACGCTTCGCCCCGCCGGTTGAAGGCACGGTGATCGTCGGCGGCGAAGCGGCGTTCGCGCGTCATGGTGCCCGACAGAAGCCCGCTGGCCAGCGGAACCCTGACGATCACGCCCACCTCGCGCTGCCTCGCCTTGGGGAAGAAGGCGTCGGCCGGCTTGAGGCGGAACATGTTGTAGATGATCTGCACCGTCTCCACCCCGTCGTGCTCGACGGCCAGGTCGGCCTCCTCGACGGTCTCGACGCTGACGCCGTAGTGCCGGATCATGCCCTCGGCCTTGAGCGCGTCGAGCGCCTCGAAGGCCGTGTCGGCGCGGTACACGTCGGTCGGGGGGCAGTGGAGCTGCAGCAGGTCCAGCGCCTCGACCCCCAGGTTGTCCAGGCTGCGCCGCACGAAGCGTGCCAGGTGCTCGTAATCGTAGCCGGAAGCCACGTGCGGATCGAGCCGCCTGCCCGCCTTCGTCGCCACGACGACGTCATCGGGCCGGCCACGCTCCTCCAAGACCTGCCGGATCAAGCGCTCGCTACGGCCGTCACCGTAGACGTCGGCGGTATCGAGGAAGGTCACGCCGGCATCGAGCGCGGCCCGCAGCGTGTCGAGCGCGTCCGCTTCGGACACATCGCCCCAGCTTCCGCCGATGGCCCAGGAGCCGAACCCCACCTCGCCGATGTCGAAGCCGGTCTTGCCGAGTCGTCTGGTCCGCATCACGTTCACCCCTGTTCCGGCGCGGGCGCCTTTGGACCCAGTCTAGGACACGCGTCCATTGACATCCGCAGCGGACCGCGTTAGCTTCGATGCGTCACCAGGGGTGCCCCACGGGGCTGAGAGACACCCTTGAACCTGATCCCGGTCATGCGGGCGGAGGAAGCGTGACAGCGTTGCACTCCCCACCTCTCGAGCTGCACGGCCGGCCTCACGACACGATCCCGGTGATGGAAGGGACCTCATCATGAGAGCCATGCTCCGCTCCTCGTTGCCGGCCGCGCTGGCGGTCGTGCTGGCCCTGTTCGGCTCGGCCCCGGCCGAGACGCTGACGGTGCTCACGCACAACTCGTTCGCGGTCTCCAAGGACGTGATCCAGGCCTTCACCCGCGAGACTGGCATCGACGTCAAGTTCGTCCAGGCCGGCGATGCCGGCGAAGTCGTCAACCGCGCCATCCTCACCAAGGACCACCCCATCGCCGACGTGATCTACGGCGTCGACAACAGCCTCCTGGTGCGGGCCAAGAACGCGGGCATCCTCGAGCCGTATCGAAGCCCCGGGCTCGACACCGTGGAGCCCCAGTACCGGTTCGATCCCGATCACCTCGTCACCCCCATCGACGCCGGCTACATCAACCTGGTCGTCGACAAGGCCGCGCTCGCCAAGGCCGGCATCCCGCAGCCGACCTCGCTGTCCGACCTGACCCGGCCCGCCTACAAGAACATGCTGGTGGTCGAGAACCCCGCCACCTCGAGCCCGGGGCTGGGCTTCATGCTGACCACCGTGGCGCACTTCGGCACGAACCACCCGGGCGACTGGCTCGACTTCTGGGCCAAGCTGCGCGCCAACGGCGTGCAGGTCACGAGCGGCTGGCAGGACGCGTACTACAGCTCGTTCAGCAAGTACGGCGGCGACCGGCCCATCGTGGTCAGCTACAGCACGGACCCGGCAGCCGAGGTCATCTTCGCCAAGACGAAGCTCGAGCAGAGCCCGGTGTCCAGCGTGCTATGCGACCAGTGCGCCTGGCTCCAGATCGAAGGCGCCGGGATCCTGAAGGGCACCCGGCATGCGAAGGCGGCCCAGGCGTTCATCGACTTCATGCTCTCGAAGCGCTTCCAGGAGGACATGCCTCTGAACATGTTCGTCTACCCGGTGATCCGGGGCGCCAGTGTCCCGAAGGCGTTCCAGGAGTACAGCCCCGTGCCAACGGCCAGCGAGACGGCGACCCTGAGCCCCGAGAGTATCGCGAAGGGGGAGAAGCGCTGGATCGAGCAGTGGACGGCGGTGGTCCAGCAGGGTCGGCCGCCATCGGCGGTGAGGTGACGCGCCGCCAAGCTGCCGTCCCAGAGCCCGGGCTCGCCGCCGAGCGGACCCCCGGATCTGAGTCACCGCGCTGCAGTCTCGACGAGGAAACGGTCGGGGTCGCAGCCTTCGGAGGCGGGCCGGAAGCCGGGGCGCCGATGCGTGACGGTGAGGTCGATCGGAACGTCGCTCCCAGGGGCCCGCGTGCCGGAACGCTGCGCGGGGGCGCCGTGCCCGGCGCCCCCGCGCTCCCGCCTCCGATGTGGAGTCGGGTCAAGGAAGCTTGTAGGGATCGTTCGCTGTGCGCCTGGACCAGCGCTCGAGCACCGCGCGTTCGTGGCGTATCGATCGAGCCACCGCGCGCGTCGGTCGAGCCTTCGGGCGCAGGCGTATCCTTCTCAACCAGCGGAGCATGGCGTGCCTCCTCGCATGCCTAACGCCGCCATGAAACGGCGTCGGCTCCACGCGAGAGTTTTACCCGAAGCGAGGCCCCCTTGTCTAGGGCGTTTGGACCGGACTTCGACAACTCCTGTCCCAGACGCAGTGTTTCACGATGGCCACGAGTCCATGCGGCGGCGTCCATGCCCGTCACCGCGGCATCCGTTACGCAAGGCTCCGTCCCCCGCCTCCGTGCGGGGCCAGGGCTAGACTGCGGGCCATGCGACCGGGCTGGCTGAGCACCGCCCTCGGCATCGCCGCCTCGGCCTTCCTGGCGGTGTTCTTCCTGCTGCCGCTGGGTGTCATCCTGGCCCGGAGCGTCGGCGATGGCAGCGCGCTGGCGCAGATCGTATCCAACCCCTTCTACTGGCAGCGGCTCGGCTTCACGACCGGCGAGGCCCTGCTGTCCACCGCCTTGACGGTCGCGCTGGGGCTGCCTGGGGCGCTGCTCTTCGCGCGCTACGCGTTCCCCGGCAAGCGCTTCCTCACGGCCGCCTTCACGATCCCCTTCGTCATGCCGACGGTGGTTGCCGGTATCGGCTTCCTCGCGCTCTTCGGGCCGCGGGGCCTGACCGGCATCGACCTCCGAAACACCCTCCTGCTGGTGCTGCTGGCGCACGTGTTCTACAACTACGCCATCGTGGTACGCGTGGTCGGCGGGTTCCTGGAAGGGGCCGCCCCCCGGCTCCTGGAGGCGGCCAGCACCCTGGGCGCCGGTGCATGGCGCTCCACGCTCCGTATCAGCCTGCCGCTGTCGCGACCCGCGCTGCTCGCCTCGGCGACGCTGGTGTTCCTGTTCTGCTTCACGAGCTTCGGCATCATCCTCATCCTCGCCCCCTCGCCGGGCCTGGCCACCCTGGAGGTGGAGATCTACCAGCTCACCGCCCACCTCCTGGAGCTCGGCAAGGCCGCCGTGCTCGTCGTGGCCCAGCTCCTGGTAGTGAGCGCGGTCACGCTGCTCTACACCCGTCTCCAGGCGAGGGCCGCCGTCGCGCTGCCGGACCGCGCGCAGGTCCTGCCCCGCCCGCGCGGGCGCGCCTCGGTCCTCCTGAGCGCCAACCTCGTGGTGGCGGCGGCCCTCATCCTCTCGCCGCTCGTCGCCCTGACCGTAGAGGCCTTCCAGGGCGCCGGCGGCGCCTTCCCATCGCTCGAGAACCTGCGCGCCGCCGCCCGGCCCACCGCGGTGCTGGGTCTCGCCCCTCTCGGCATGGCGCTCCGGAACTCGTTGCTGTTCGCCACCGCCAGCACCGTCATCGCGCTGGTCGTGGGCTTCGCGTTCGCCTACGCCGTGGCGCGCGGTCGCTGGCACGTCCTCGACCAGCTCAGCCTCCTGCCCCTCGCGACCAGCCCGATCACGCTCGGCTTCGGGTACCTGCTCGCCTTCCCCCTGCTGGTCACCCACCCCTGGGGTATCCCCCTGGCGCACGCTCTGATCGCGTTCCCCTTCGTGGCGCGCTCGCTGCTCCCCGCGCTGCGTGGCCTCGACCCCGCGCTCGGCGCCGCCGCGGCGACGCTCGGGGCTGGACCCGGCCGCATCCTGTGGCGCGTCGAGCTACCGCAGCTCGGCCCGGCCCTGCTCACGGCCGCCAGCTTCGCCTTCGCCGTGTCGATGGGCGAGTTCGGCGCCACGTTGCTGCTGGTGCGACCCGACTACGCGACCCTCCCCATCGCCATCTACGACCGGCTGGGGCGCCCCGGACCCCAGCACTTCGGCGCGGCCCTGGCGCTCTCCCTCGTACTGATGGTGGTGACGGGCGCTGCCATGACCCTGCTGCAGCGGCGCGGGCGCAGCGAGTTCTGAGGGCGGCCGTTCCAGGTGCCGTGGGAAAGCCGCGCACACGACGGTATGATGCTTCGCGTCCCATGAGCCTCCGTCTCAGCGAGCTCCGCAAGCACTACGGCGCTACCCGCGCCGTAGACGGTGTGACGCTCGAGCTGGGCGACCGGGAGACACTCGCCTTGCTGGGTCCGAGCGGCTGCGGGAAGAGCACCCTGCTGCGGCTGGTGGCCGGCCTGGAGACGCCGGATGCCGGCCATATCGCGCTGGACGGCGCGGACATCACGGCGCTGCCACCACAACGCCGCCGGTTCGGCATGGTCTTCCAGGACTATGCCCTGTTCCCCCATCTGAACGTGGCGCGCAACGTGGCCTTCGGGCTGGTGGAGCTGGGCTGGTCCCGCCAGGCCCAGCACGCCCGCGTGGCGGAGCTGCTCGACCTGGTCGGCCTTGGGGGGCTGGAGGACCGGCGGGTGCAGCAGCTCTCTGGTGGACAGCAGCAGCGCGTCGCGCTGGCACGCGCGCTCGCGCCGCGCCCGGACGTGCTGCTCCTCGACGAGCCGCTCTCGAACCTCGACCAGACCCTGCGCGAGGCGCTGAAGGACGAGCTGCACGGGCTTCTCTCGTCCCTGCCGGTGCGCGCCATCTACGTGACGCACGACCAGTCGGAGGCCTTCGCCATCGCGCGCCGCGTGGCCATCATGCGCAACGGGCGCATCACCCAGGCCGGAACGCGCGAGGAGGTGCTGGAGCGCCCGGCCAGCGCCTGGCTGGCGCGGTTCCTCGGGCATCGCAACCTCTTCGACGGGGCGGCCCTCGAGCGGGTCCCCGGTGCGCCGCGCGCCGGCACCGTGCTGCTCCGCGCCGACATGGTGGTGCTGCAGCCGATCGGCCGGGAGAATCCTACAGCGGACGACGTGGCCACGACCTCGGGCACCGTGCGGCGAGCGCGCCGCGACGGGTTGCGCTGGCAGCTCGAGCTCGACCTGCCCGACTGGGCGCTCCCGATGGCCTGGGAGGGCTTCGCGCGCGAGCTCGACGCCGCCCCGACCGAGGGCGCCGAGCTGCGCGTGCGCGTGCCGCAATCCGCCTGGGTACCGCTGGAGGAGCGGTGAAGGGCGGCCTCGTCGCGGCCGTGCTCGCAGGCGGGCCCGGGCAGGCCAACGAGCGGCTGCGCGCCGCGCTGCAGGGCGTCGAGCTGATCGTGGCGGCCGACGCCGGGATGGAGCTGGCCGACGCGCTGGGCGTGCGCCCCGAGCTGTGGGTGGGCGATTTCGACAGCGCCCGCCCCGAGTTGATCGAGCGCCACGGCGGCGTGCCCACCCACGTGCACCCCCGGGACAAGAACGAGCTCGACCTCGAGCTGGCGATCGACGCCGCGCGCCGTCGTGGAGCGACGCAGCTGGTGCTGGGCGGCGTGTTCGACGGTCGTCTCGACCAGACGTTGGCGGCCCTGCTCATCGGCGTGCGCCTACGGGAGCAGGGCGTCGGCGTACGGCTCTACGGCGGTGACCACGAGGCCCACGTGCTGACGGCCGGCGACGAGCTGGCGCTGGCGCTGCCACCCGGCACCGTCTTCAGCCTGTTGAGCCTGCGCGGCACGGCGCGCGTCGACGTACACGGAGCGCGCTTTCCGCTGGCGGACGCCGAGCTCCCCTTCGGCGTGGGCCTGGGCCTGTCGAACCGCGCGAGCGAAGGGACGAGCGTGAGCGTTCGGGCCGGCACCGTCGTGGTGCTCGTCGAGTGGGGGGAGGAGGCCCGACCGTGAAGGACCGCGACGACGGCGTGAGCGCGCGCGAGCGCATCTGGGGCGAGGACGCCGCGGCCATCGAACGAAAGCTGGCCGAGGCCGACCCCGACCTGGCCGATCTGATCGAGCGGGTCGCCTACGACGAGGTCTTCGAGCGCCCCGGCCTGGACCTGCGCACCCGCGAGCTGCTCGCCGTGGCCCTGCTCACGGCCCTCGGGGCCGAACGCGAGCTGCCCACCCATCTACGCGGCGCGCTGCGATGTGGCGCCAGCGTGGTCGAGCTGCGCGAGACCATCGTGCACGTCGCCATGTTCGCGGGTTTTCCGCGAGCCCTGGCCGCGATGCGCGTGCTGGCACGGCACCTCCCCGACGACCGAGGCGACCCCACCTCGGGCTGACCCGGGCGGCACCCCTGCCATGAACCCGCCGATGCGGGCGGGGCGCCCACCTGGACAGCGTGGGCGGCCGCGACAGCGACGTGGACGTCACTGACGCTGGCGTCGCCCGACGACCATACTCGAAGAGGAACAGCGGGAGATGTTCGCCTCGCCGATCCGTGGCGCCGGACGTCCGGGGCCGGGATCTTCGTATCCGTCCCATGAAGGTGGCCGCGCCCCATAGGGGGCGCAGCGGTCTCGGCGTCTGTCGCGAGGCGTGGGAAGGAGGCCCCCTGACCGAGTCACGCTGATCCAGCAAACCCGACCCACGTCGAACGTTCACCACCTTAGGAGGGATCGATGAAGCGTTCGTACCTGACCCTGGCGTGCCTGCTCGCCATGTTGCTGGCCGGCGCCGCTTCGGCCCAGCTTGTGTTCTGGACCACCGAAGTGCAGCCGGAGCGGATGGCCAAGCAGCAGCAGATCGTCGCCGACTACCAGGCGCGCAGCGGCACCAGCGTGCAGCTGGTACCCGTCGAGGAGAGCGACCTCGGACCACGCGTCACGGCCGCCTTCTCGGCCGGCGAGCTGCCCGACGTCATCCTCACGCCCCTGAGCCAGACCATCGGCTGGGCAGACGCCGGCATCTTCGATACGGCCGCCGCCAACGAGGTGGTCGACCGCCTCGGCCGTGACACCTTCGCTACCGGCGCCCTCGGCCTGGTCGCCTACCAGGGCGACACCGCCCTGGTCCCGATCAGCGGCTGGACGCAGCTCATCGTCTACCGCAAGGACCTGTTCGACGCTGCGGGTCTGCAACCGCCTACCACCTTCGCCGCCATGGCGAAGGCCGTCGACACGCTCGGCAACCCGCCCGACATGTTCGGGTTCGTCGCGGCCACCGACGTCAACAACGACTACATGATGCAAGTGCTGGAGGAGTTCTTCCTCGCCAACGGGGTCTCGCTGATCGGCCCTGATGGAAAGGTCAGCCTCGACAAGGCCAAGACCGTCGAGGTGCTGAACTTCTACAAGAAGCTGGCCGACGCCAGCCCGCCGGGCAACCTCTATTGGCAGCAGTCCCGGGAGCTCTACCTCGCCGGCAAGGCGGCCATGGTGATGTGGTCGCCCTTCATCCTCGACGAGCTCGCCGGCCTGCGAAACGACGTCCCCGTCACGGCGTTCGACGATCCCACCAGCCCGAAGCTGGCCGAGAACACCGGCTTCGTTACGCGCGTGGCCGGACCCAGCAACCCCGGCGGCGCAGGCTGGGCAAGCGTCACCTACCTGGGCATCACCGTCGACGCCGACACGGCCAAGGCGCAGGACTTCGTCCAGTACCTGCTCTCCGACGGCTACCTCGATTGGCTGTCGTTCGCTCCGGAAGGCTTCTTCCCCGTGCGGCGCGGGACGCAGGACGAGCCCACCAAGTACGTCGACGGCTGGGCGCAGCTTCCCATGGGCGTCGACCGCAAGGCCCCCATGTCGCAGTTCTACGCTCCGGACGTGATCCAGAACATCGTGGAAGGCCTCGACACCGGCAGCCGCTGGGCCTACTCGAAGGGGCAGGGTGCCCTCATCGGGCGGCTCTACGGCACCCGCGTGATGGCCGAGGTCGTGCGGAGATTCATCGACGGTGAGATCACCGCCGAGCAAGCCGCCGACCAGCTCCAGCAGCGCGTCAGCGCGCTCGACTGACAGGGCGACCGGTCGGGGAGCGGGCCGGGCCCGCTCCCCGACCTCGCCGGGAGGGACCATGAGGGCCGGTCGGAGAAGCACGCTCGCTGCGCGTGAAGCGCGTCTGGCGTTCTGGATGCTCGCGCCGACCTTCGTCATCGTCTTCGTGATCGTGCTCTTCCCGGTGATCGCCAACGTCTGGATCAGCTTCAAGCCTGTGACACTGGCCGACCTCAGGGCACCGCAGCCGCTGGTACGCGTGCGCGTGCTGGCGGCCCCGGCGGCGCCCGGCGACACCCTGAGGCTGCGCTACCAGATGCGCAACAGCTCCCAGAGGGTCGCCATCACCAACATCGCGCTGTTCGACCGCCTCCCGCCGGGGCTCGAGCCCGTAGGCCTCGACCCACGATGCGCCTTCGAAGCATCCCGGCTGGCCTGCGACCTCGGCTCCTGGGAAGCCGGCGCCCGCGAGAACCTCGACCTCGCGTTCGCGGCCGGACGGCCGTACTTCGATGCCGGCGCTCCGGAGCCGTCGGGCGCGGCGACGTCCATCCGTGGGCGCGCGCCGAACGTCCTCACGAACCTGCGCTTCACCCTTGCCAACTTCCGCAGGGTCCTCTCCGGTGCCGAGTTCTGGCCGGCGCTGCGCGTCACCCTGGCCTACACCATCTTCGGAACCATCGGCTCGATCCTGCTCGGCCTGTTCGCCGCCCAGCTGCTCAACGTGTCGTTCGTCGGCAAGGGCGCGCTCCGGGGCCTGTTCTTGTTCCCCTACGTGGCACCCGTCATCGCGGTCGCGTTCACCTGGGCCTTCCTCCTCGATCCGCTGTCCGGCGCGGTCAACGCCCTCGGACAGCGCTTCGGCGTGCTGGGCCAGGCGGTGGCGTTCCTGAGCCAGCGAAGCTTCACGGTCGAGCTGTTCGGCCTTCGCCTGAGGCTGCCGCTGGCGCTGTCCTCGGTGATCGCCTTCGAGGCGTGGCGCTACTTCCCGTTCGCCTTCCTGTTCATCCTCGCTCGCTTCCAGGCCATCCCCCGCGACATGTACGAAGCGGCCGAAGTGGACGGGGCCAGTCCGCTGCAGCAGTTCTGGTACGTGACCTTGCCGCAGCTCGTCGGTATCCTGTCCACGCTCTTCCTGCTCCGCTTCATCTGGACGTTCAACAAGTTCGACGACATCTTCCTGCTCACCGGCGGCGCTGCGGGCACCAAGACGCTCACCGTGCAGGTCTACGACCAGGCCTTCGCCCTGGCCGACCTGGGCGCGGGCGCCGCGGTCGCGGTGGTGCTGTTCGTCGTTCTGGCCGCTTTCATGGTCCTCTACTTCCGATACGCGCCGGAGGGCGAGGCGTGAGCCGCGTTGCCGAAGGGAGAGGCCGCGGCGTCCCCGGCCGTGGCGTTGCGGGCATCGCCGCCGCCGTCATCCTCGGGGCGCTCTCGACCGCCCTGGCGGTGGGCGGCTGGGCGGTGAGCGCTACCGTCTTCGGAGGATTCGCGGTGACCTACCCGCTCGGCCCGGCCCTGCTTGCCGGGGCGGCGCTGGGACTGGCGCTCGCCATCTGGCGCGGCGAACGCGACAGCCCCTGGCTGGCCGTCGCCGTGACGGGCGCGGCCGCCGCAACCGCCTGGCTCGTGCTCAGCGGTGGACGCCCCCTGGGCGAAGCCCGGCCCGACGCGGTGTGGGGCACGGCTGCGACCTTCGTCGCGCTGTTGCTGTCGGCCCATCTGACCCGCTACGGCCTGCGGGGCCTACGCCTCGGCTTCCTGCGACGCAGCGAGCTCGAGGTCCTGTTGCTGCGGGTGCTGCGCGCCATCGGCTTCGCGTTCTTCGGCACCGTGGTGGCCTTCCCCTTCTACTTCATGGTCGCCTCGTCGCTCAAGAGTCGGGCGGAGATGCTCGCGCACCCGACGTTCCTGGGGGTGGACCTGCGCCAGCCGCTGGGCGAGCTGCTGATCGGCTACCGGGAAGTGCTGACCACCTTCCATTTCGCCCGCTTCATCCTCAACAGCACCGTCGTAGCCCTGGTGACGGTCGCGGTGACGCTGACTCTCTCGATCCTCGGTGCCTACGCGGTCACGCGCCTGCGGTTCCGCGGCCGTGAGCTGCTCTCGCGCTCGATCCTCCTCATCTACATGTTCCCGGCAATCGTGCTGGTGATCCCGCTCTACGCCGTGTTCACGCAGCTCGGCCTGCGCAACACGCTGCCCGGGTTGCTCATCGTCTACCCTGCGACAACCCTGCCGGTCGCTCTCTACATGCTGCGGAGCTACTTCCAGACGCTCCCCAGGGACCTGGAGGAGGCGGGCATGATCGACGGGTGCAGCCGTCTGGCCGTCATCTGGCGGATCACGCTGCCGTTGTCGCTGCCGGCCCTGGCCTCGGTCGGCCTCTACGTGTTCATGATCGCCTGGAACGAGTTCCTCTTCGCCTTCATGTTCCTCGACTCGCCCGCGATCTTCACGCTTTCGCGCGGTATGGTGAGCCTCAACTCGCAGGAGGTGCCGCGCCAGTTCCTCATGGCCGGAGCGGTCATCGTGACTGTGCCGATCATGCTGCTGTTCTTCTGGTTCGAGCGCTACCTCGTCGGCGGCCTCACCGCCGGCGGGGTCAAGGGTTGACTCCACCGGGCTTGCATCGTCGGCAGCATGGGGTAGAGTACCGGCGTGGAAGCGCCGACCACGCTGGACGGGCCCTTCCCCGACGACGAGGAGTTCCGGGACTTCCTGGGGCGCGCTCGCCATACCCTCACCGCCAACGACGTGGGCGACTTCGTCAAGCCCGGCCTGCACCAGTACCCGCACCAGTGGAACTGGGACGCGGCCCTGGTGGCGATGGGACTGGCGCACTTCGACGTCGAGCGCGCCCGCAAGGAGGTGCGCTCGCTGCTGAGAGGTCAGTGGCTCGACGGCATGCTGCCGCACGTCGTCTACCACAACGGCTCGTCGGATTACTTCCCGGGACCGGACTTCTGGCAGATCGAGCAGAGCGTGGCTGCGCCGCCCGAAATCCGCACGTCGGGTCTGGTGCAACCTCCCCTGCTCGCCACCTGCGTGCGCCGCATGCACCAGCGTGCCGCCGACCACGAGGCGTCGCTGGCCTTCGTGCGGGAGATCTACCCGAAGCTGCTGCGCTGGCACCGCTGGCTCCACCGCGCCCGTGACCCCGAAGGCACCGGCCTCGTGGCGATCGTGCATCCGTGGGAGTCGGGGACCGACAACGCCGCCCGCTTCGTGCAGCCGCTGATGCAGGTCACCCCGGCGTTGTCCCAGATGCCTGCCTACCAGCGGCGCGACAGCGATCACGTGGCGGCCGACGAGCGACCGGTCCACGCCGACTACGAGCGCTTCGTCTACCTCATCGATCAGTTCCGGCGCTGGGGCTACGACCCCGAGACGATGTACGCGCGCTCGCCCTTCCTGGTGCAGGACACGCTGTTCAACGCCGTCGTCTACCAGGCCCACGAGGACATGATCGCGCTGGCCGACGAGATCGGCGAGCCCACCGCGGAGCTGGAGCGGTGGCGCTTCCGGCTCCGCCGCGCCTTCAACAACAAGCTGTGGGACGACGAGGAGGGGCTGTACTTCGCCTACGACGCGCGCCACCACCAGCATGTGCGCGAGAACGGGGTGGCGACCTTTCTGGCGCTCTACGCCGGGCTGGCCGACCGATCGCAGGCCGAGGTCCTGGTCGGCGCTCATCTCGAGAACCCGGACGAGTACGCTCCCGACGCCCGCAGCCGCTTCCGGGTGCCGTCGCAGGCCAAGAACAACTACTTCTACGAGCCGCGGCGGTACTGGCGCGGGCCGGTGTGGATCCTGATCAACTGGATGGTCATGGAAGGGCTCGAGCGCTACGGCTATCGCGATCTGGCCGAGCACATCCGCCTCGACAGCGTGGAGCTGATGCGACGCTCCGGCTTCTACGAGTACTACGACCCGCGCGACGGCAGCGCGGCGGGCGCGAGCGACTTCTCGTGGAGCGCGGCGCTGGCGCTGGAGATGCTGGAGCCGCTGCCGCTCCGGCTGCCGACGTGACCGGTCGGCTGCCACCTTCGGTCCACGGGCACCTGCGCGCGCTGTACGGCGAGGAGTCGGGGGCGGCACTCGCGGTGGTGCTCCAGCACGAAGCCGACGCCTTCCGCGCCGCCCACCCCGGCCCCGCCGTCCCGCCCGAGGAGCGCCTGGGGCAGGACGACGCCGTGCTCATCGCCTACCCCGATCAGCTGCATGCACCGGGCGAGGCCCCGCTCGCGACCCTGGGGCGCCTCCTGCGCGGTCCGCTGGCGGGGACGGTGTCGGGCGTCCACCTGCTCCCCTTCTACCCGTGGTCGTCGGACGACGGCTTCAGCGTCGTCGACTACGACGCCGTGGACGCGGCGCACGGTACGTGGGCGGACGTCGAGGCGCTAGCCGCGTCCCATCGGGTGATGTTCGACGCCGTCATCAACCATGTCTCGGCCGGGAGCGCCTATGTGCAGGGGTTCCTCGCCGGTGATCCGCGCTACGCCAACTTCGTGCTCGAGGTACCGGGGGGCGCCGACCTGAGCAGCGTGGTGCGACCGCGGACCACGCCGCTGGCGACGCCCTTCACCGATGCCGCCGGCCGGCGCCGGGAGCTGTGGACCACGTTCAGCACCGACCAGGTGGATCTCAACTACCACTGTTCCGAGGTCCTGGTCGAGGTGGCCCGGGTGCTGCTGCACTACGTGGCGCACGGAGCCTCGATGCTCCGCTTCGACGCCGTCACCTACCTCTGGAAGGAGCTCGGCACGTCGTGTGCCAGCCTCCCGCAGACGCACGCCGTGCTGAAGGTGCTCAGGAGCGTGCTCGAGGCGGCGGCGCCCTGGGTGGTGGTGCTCACCGAGACCAACGTTCCCCACGATGAGAACGTCTCCTACTTCGGCGACGGCACCGACGAGGCGCAGATGGTGTACAACTTCGCGCTCCCGCCGCTCGTCCTTCACAGCGCGCTGGCCGGCGACGCCGGCGCCTTACGCGAGTGGGCCGCGACCCTCTCCACCCCGTCACGGCAGACGACATTCTTCAACTTCCTCGCGTCCCACGACGGCATCGGCCTTCGTGCCGCGGAGGGATTGCTCCCGAGCGGCGCGGTCGACGCCATGGTCCGGATCACGACCGAGCGCGGCGGACGCGTTTCGAGCCGGGCCACACCGGAAGGAGAGCGCCCGTACGAGCTCAACGTGAACCTCTTCGACGCCCTCACGCCGGCGGGCGAGAGCCTGGCGACGAGCGTGGCCCGCTTCGCGACGGCCCACGCCGTCATGCTTGCGCTGGCCGGCGTCCCGGCGCTGTACGCCCACAGCCTGCTCGGCTCGCGGGGTGCGCCGGCGGAGGTCGCTCGGACCGGCAGGGCACGGAGCATCAACCGCGAGAAGCTCGACGATGCCACGCTCAGGGCCGAGCTCGCCGACCCTGCCGGCCGGCGGGCGCGCATCCTGGGCGCGCTGCGGCAGCTCTTGAGCGTTCGCCGGCACCACCCCGCCTTCGCGCCCCAGGCGCCCCAGGAGGTCCTCCCGACCGACGCCGGCGTCTTCGGGCTGAGGCGCGAGGGTCCGAGCGGCAGCGTCTGGTGCCTGCACAACCTCAGCGACCACCCCGCGAGCGTCGCCTCCGGCGCCCGCCCGCAGCGCGGGCGCGACCTGCTCGGCGGCGCCGGGGCGACACCCGACGAGACGCTGGTCCTGGCCCCCTGGCAGACCCTCTGGCTGGAGGCGACGTAGCGTTCGGGAACGGGCGAGTCGCCCGGACCCGCCGCGCCGCGCCGGCGCTACCACGATGCCGGGCGACCCGCGCGGCACGGACGACCGCTTCGCTCGGTGTACGAGGGTCCGGGCAACGCGCCGGGGACGTGGCGGTGGCTTGCTTCAATGGAGGCAAGGAGCGCATCCATGAGCAACGATCGGCGTCATCGTTTCGCGACCCGCACCGTGCACGACGGCCAGGGACCCGATCCCCGCACCGGCGCCCATGCCACCCCCATCTACCAGACGTCCACGTTCGCCTACGGCAGCTACGCTCGCGGCGCGGCCCTGTTCTCCGGTGAGGCGCAGGGCTACGTCTACAGCCGCATCGGAAACCCGACCACACGCGCCTTCGAGGAGAAGCTCGCTTCGCTGGAGGGCACGGAGGACGCCATCGCCTTCGCGTCCGGGATGGGCGCGATCAGCGCCCTGCTGTTGACGGTACTGCGGCCCGGCGACGAGGTGCTGACGCTCGGACCGCTCTACGGCGGCACCGAGGGTCTGCTGCGCGACGTGCTGGAGCCGCTCGGCATCCACCACCGCGACGTCGACGACGGCGCTCTCCACGACGCCATCGGTCCGGCCACCCGGATGATCTACCTGGAGACCCCGACCAACCCGACCCTGCGCCTGCACGACCTGGGCCACGTCGCGGCGATGGCGCGGAACACGGGCATCCTCACCGTCGCCGACAACACCTTCAGCACGCCCTACCTGACACGGCCCGTCGAGCACGGCATCGACGT
>CAZIBD010000051.1:0-22421 GCA_964536935.1 uncultured bacterium
AGCTCCTCGCCGCCGGGGCGTCGGGCCGCAGGGCACGCTGCTGAAGCTCGGCATGCCGCCCGAGAGCCTCCCGGTCGCGGCCGTGGTCTTCCTGGGTGGCATCGGCGGCGGGATCGCCTTTCCCATCATTCCCATCCTGGGTGTGAAGCTGGGTCTGCCGGCCCTTCTCGTGGGGTGGATCCTGTCCGCGAACCGGGTGACCCGACTGTTCGCCAACCCCGTGACAGGCTCGCTCATCGACCGGTTCGGGGGCAAGGTCCCCTTGACGATCGGACTCTTGATCGAAGCGGCGGCGACGGGCACCTACAGCCTCGCGCTCCACACGCCGTTCCCAGGCTGGCTCCTGCTGCTGGGGCGGGCGATCTGGGGCATCGGCTCTTCTGCGATCATCGTCGGTGGCGTCACCATCGCCCTGAACGCGTCGTCGGAAGCGAACCGCGGTCGCAGCACGGCCGCCGTCCGGCTGGCCCTGAGCCTCGGGATGCCGGCGGGGATGCTGGCCGGCGGCCTGGTAGCGGGCTTCGTGTCCGATGATGCCGCCTTCCTCTTCGCCACGGCGGTGACGCTGGCAGCCGGCGTGCTGGCATGGGTGAGCGTTCCGAGGATGGAGGGCGCCCGGAGCCGGCGCGACAAGGAGCCGTCCAACCCTTTGGGGCAGCGCGTCGCCGAGGCGCTCGCCACCGTGGTGCGCGCGGACCGGCGCGTGCAGGCCGTCTGGCTGGCCAACATGCTCGTGTTCTTCTCCGTGCAGGGGACGCTCTTGGCGACGCTGGTGCTCCTGATCCACGCGCGCGGCATCAGCGTCGCGGGTCTGGCCGAGCAGCCGATGGCGGGCGCCTTGCTGGCCGTGATGATGCTGGCCTCGGCCGGCGTCACCGTCTACCTCGGTCGCGCCCTCGACCGCATCCCGTCACGCACCGGCCTCGCGCTGCCGGGTATCGTCGCCGGCGCCGGAGGCTTCGTGGTCCTCGGCTTGACGAACAGCCCGTGGCTCGCCGTGCTGGGCGTGATGCTGCTGGGGCTGGGAATGGGCGGTACGTCGATCCCGTTGCTGACGCTCCTCGGCGATCTTACGCCGGAGTCGCACCGGGGGCGGGTCGTCGGCTACTACCAGTTCTTCGGCGATGTCGGCGGGAGCCTGGGGCCCATCGTCGGGGTCGAGCTCGTCACCGGCCCGGGCTTCACCGTCACCTACCTCGGTGTGGCCGCCCTGCTGCTGCTCGAAGTGCCGCTGCTCGTCGCGTTGTGGCGAGCAGAACGACGCCTGCCCGTGCGCGGGCGCGCATGACCTCGACCGGGCCCTACGCTGAGCCGGCTCCGTGTGCTCATGGGCTGGCCGGCATGACACGGAAGCGGTCGCGCGCGATCATCGCCAGACCGACGACCAGAGCCACCACGTTGACGACCGTGGCCGGATAGAGCAGCACCAGTCCCAGGCCCATCAGCAGCCAGCGTTCCCACGACTGGAGCCGGTGCATCAGGAAGCCGGCTCCACCGGCTGCCAGCAGAACGATGCCGACGAGTGCGAACACGAAGCGGGGCACGATGACGAGCAGCGCCTGCCCGGTGCTGAGCCCCTCCATCACCGGCACGATGAGAAGGGCGGTGCCGCTGTAGGAGAGGAGGAAAGTAAAGCCGATGAGGTACTTCGGCAGCGCGACCATGGCCGCGTACATACCGGTCTGGATGGGATTGGTCTTGAAGACCGACGCGGCCGCGTAGGCCGACAGCCCGACCGGTGGCGTGATGTCGGCCAGCACCGCGTAGTAGAAGAGGAACATCTGGGTGGCGAGCATGGCGGGTTGCTCGGGTATGCCGTTGGCCACGGCCAGCTTCTGGATGGCCGGGGCAACCAGGGCCGACGTGAGCACGTACGTGGCGATCGGGGGAACGCCCATGCCCAGCACCAGGCTGAACAGCGCCGCCAGCACCGTAGCGATGCCGAGCGACTGCCCGGACACCGCGAGCAGCAGCTCCGAGACCTTCGACGCCAGCCCCGTCAGCACCATCATGGTCATGATCATGTTGGCGGCCACTACCGCCCCGCCGATGGGGATGAGGTGACGGAAGCCGTTCGCGAGCCCCTCCAGGAGCTTCCCGATGGGGGGCCTGACGGTCGGATCGAGGTAGGCGAGGACGATGAACGAGAGGATCGCCAGGGTCACGGTGAGATTCACCGAGTAACCCAGGTAGATCATCACCAGGATCAACAGCACCGGCAGGAAGACGTAGCCGTGCCGGAGGACGTAGCGCCGATCGAGGCCCTCCACTGCGGTCACCGTCTCGAGCTTCATCTTGCGCACGTAGAACTCGTTGTAGGCCCACACCGCGATCAGCAGGAGCACCATCGGGCCGATGGCCATGACGATGATCTGTAGGTAGGGGATCGCCAGCACCTCGACCATCACGAAGGCGATGGAGCCCATGATGGGCGGTGTGATGTAGGCGATAGTGCCGACGGTGGAGCTGAGTCCGGCGGCGATGAGGCGGTTGTAGCCCGCGCGCTGGAAGAGGGGTTCGTTGAGGGTCGATACGAACAGGGTGTCGGCCGCGCCGGAACCGGAGAACCAGCCCATCATCACCGCCATCACGCTGGTCGCGCGGCCGGGGGCTGCGGGGCTCTTGCCCACCAGCAAGAAGGCGATGTTGGCAATAATCTCGCCGAAGCCAAGCGCCGAGATGACGGCCCCGAGGATGGTGAAGTAGACCAGGTACTTGAGCGAGACCCCCGTGATGATGCCGAAGAGGCCCGCCTCGGTCTCCGCGTAGAGCTTGCCGAGAAGCATGTCGAGCGGGAAACCGGGGCTTTGCAGCGTACCGGGGACGAGATACCCGTAGAGGTTGTAGAGCAGGAAGACCAGGACCAGGCTGGGCAGGACCGGGCCCAGCATGCGGTACACCAGGCCGAGCACCAGGAACGTCAGACCGAAGGACATCACGAGGTCCCAGGGCACGGGCAGCATGGCACGGCTGACGAGCGCGTTGAACTGCAGCAGGAGATAGAGGAACGGCGCTACGCTCAGAAGCGCGGCCACGAGATCGAAGGCGCGTGCCAGGCGCGGTAGAACGGCGGGGAGCACGGCCACCGCCCAGAACACCGTTGTGGCGAGCTCGATGATGAGCGGCATGCCGAGCCGCCAGAAGGCGTAGAGGGGGACCGCCGCCAGCACCACGAAGATCCACGCCCCGATGCCGACCCTGGTCGGTTTGCGCGCCACCATCAGCAGGTATCCCGCCAGCACCAGCAGGAACACATGGGCGGCACGCTCGACCTGCGTCAGGTCGAACAGCGGGATCTCGCTCCTCGACCACGGCATGAATGGATGAAGGACCAGATACAGGTGGTACAGGGTCGCGATCAGCAGGACCCCGAAGGTGATGCGCTTCAGAACGGTGGCCACAGCAGGGTGATCTCCAGGCATCGGTCTCGAAGCGTGGTGCGGTAGCTCCCCAGCCGCACGTCCATCCCCACCACCGTGCAGTAGTCGAGCGAGCGCGTACGCTGCGGGCGGAGGCGGGCGTTGATGCGATAGGTACCGCTCGTGTAGTAGTTCTCGGTCTTCTCGTCGGTCTGCATGTGGAAGTGGTCGAAGCCGGTGCGCAGGTCGAAGCCGATGTTCACCGGGCCCCCCGTGACGGAGTTGGTGAAGGCCACCGCGCCGCTCTGCCAGGCCCATAGCCACAGGACCCGGTCGCCGGAAGCGCCCTGATCGGTGTGAAGCCGGACGGGGCGCGCCAGCGCCAGGATCAGGACCCCCACCACCAGGATGGGGGTCCAGATCAGGGCTCTACGCATGCGCTACTGGATGGCTCCGACTTCCTTGAAGTAGCGGAGCGCACCGGGATGGAACGGGATCGTCGTCTTGCCGATCAGCTTGGCGGTGTTGGCGACGGTGGTGTCCTTGGAGGGCTTGATGGCGTCGTGAAGATCCTGGATGTGTTCGAAGACCGTCTTGGTGATGGTGTACGCCACGTCATCGGGCAGCGACGCGGGGCAGGCGAAGCGGTTCCAGAATGCCAGCGTGGTCGTGTCCCCCGCGGTCCCGTAGGTCGCGGCGGGGATGGTCCCGACGACGCCCAGGCCGGGGAAACGCTCCATGAAGGTCTTGACCGCCGTACCGTCGGGGTTGAGCGATACGAGCGCCAGCTTCTTGCCCTTGCGCTGGAGTGTGGTCGAGAGCTCGCTGATCGAGCCCGTGGGGATCCCGCCGGACCAGAAGTAGGCGTCGAGTGTGCCGTTGGCGAGCCCGTCGGCCGACTCGGCGGCGCCGAGACGCGACCACTTGCTGAACGAGTCGGTCTTCACGCCGGCTGCGTTGAGCACGAGCAGGCTGGTGTACTCGGTCCCCGAGCTGGGAGCGCCGGTCGAGACGCGCTTGCCCGCCAGGTCCGCAAGGCTGCTGATGCCGGAATCGGCCGTCGTCACGATCTGAAGATAGTTTGGGTAGGTGACCCACAGGATGCGTGACGGAGCCGGGTTGCCCTTGAACTTCGGGTGGGTACCGTTGTACGCGACCAGCGCCGAGTCGGGCAGCGAGAGCTCGCAGTAGTACACGCCTCGCTTCGGATCGGTCTTGTCGCGCAGTAGCAGGTTGTTGTCGATCGACGCTGCAGTCTGAATGGCGGTGGCCGAGATGCCGGCGTACTTCGACAGCATCTGGGCGACCTGCGTGCCGTAGTAGAAGTACACGCCTCCGGTCCCGCCGGTCCCGATGACGATCTGCACCCGCTGGGCGAGCGCCGATCCGAACAGGGCCGACACCACGACGAACAGCACGAGCCAAGTACGTTTCACACCAACCTCCTAAGTTTGGGCGAACGCGAAGTTCGCCCATCACGATACGCGGGGCGGGCCCCTTCGTGGACATGTGTATCGATGGGAGAAGGACCCAACACCGCTCGCTGCGCCCGTAGCGTTGCAGGCGCGAGCGCCATGGTCCGCGGTGGGACGAGGCGTGCACGGTTCGTGCGCCGACGGTTGCCGACTCGGCGGTCGGCGTTCACGGCTCGTTCACAAACCGGAAACGCAGGCTTAACGCAGCGCCCCGATGATGAACCTGGGCGACGTGGCTGTTGGGTCTGTTCGAGGGCCGGGGCCACTGGGGCTTCGGCACCCGGAAGAGTCGAGGAGGGGTTTGATGAGAGCTTTGTGGAGAATTCTGTTGGCGGCAGGGGTGATGATGGCGTTCGGTGCCACCTTCGCGTTGGGCTTCGACGAGAGCGGTGTCGACTTCAAGAACCAGGACCTGACGACCGCTTACGTCGCTCTCGACAACGCCGGTGAGGGCCTGACCGTTCTCGTGGCGGGCACCAAGATCGACGGCTACGTCGGGACGATGGACGTCGAAGACATGATCAACGACTTCGATCACGACGACTTCACCACGGGAGCGATCGCATCGAAGGACATCGTGAAGGTCTGGGGCGAGCAGCCTTGGTCGCCCGTTGCCTTCCCGGGTCTCGTCGCGCTCAAGGGCACTGCGTCGTTCCGCACCATGGTGCAGGTGAAGCACAACCAGCCTGTGGCCGCGGTTACCGAGGCCTACCTGACGCGACTCGCCGATCTCGGCTACACCATCACCGAAGAGCCGGTGACGAGCAACATCACCGCCTACACCCTGGCCAATGGTCAAGAGACCCTTCGCATGATCGTGGCACGCAGTGGCGGCGACACCACGGTGACCCTCACGCACTTGTTGTAAGTGTGGGCCGCGTCTGCGCGGATCAGGAGAGCGTAGATAGACGCCGACCCATCGGTCGCGTCGCGCCGACGCACGCGGGGCGGGTCGCCCGCCGATCCGCCCCGCGAGTTGTGTGCACACTCCCTCCCCGCGCGATGCGGATGTGCGCCCGGCCGAGCGCCGGAGCCGACGGCGCGTATGGCTGGGGAGAAGGGTGTGGACGGCGGGCCGATCCGGCCTCAGCCTGCACCCCGAAGCACATCGACGGCGACCGATCGGTGTCCGAGGAGAGCGTGCCATGGCGGCAGGAACCGCAGCAGCCTGGGTCCTGTTCGTCTCCAGCGACGAGACGGTGATGGACCCTCTCGAGCGGCAGTGTCAGCGAGAGCGCCTCGGGGTCGCGCGTGTAGCGACCGCCGAGGAGGCCGCGGGCATGGTGCGGAGCAACGGCCCGGACGTCGTCGCGCTGGATCTCGACCTCGCGGACGAGGACGGATTCGACGCGATGCGCCGAATCCGGGAGCTGTCGGACGTGCCCGTCATCCTGCTCTCGGAGAACGGAGCCGGCGTCGACGAGGTGGTGGGGCTGACCCTCGGCGCCGACGACTTCGTGCCGCGGTCGGTAGCGCCCCGCCTGTTCGTCGCGCGCATCAAGGCGCTCTTGCGACGCTCCCGGGGTGGGGGTGCGCGCGACCAGTACCGGCTTGGGCCGCTCGAACTCGATCCGGGGCAGTACCGTGCCACGGTGCGCGGCCGCGAGGTGACCTTGACGCTGAGCGAGTTCCGCTTGCTGGAGGCGCTCGTGCGAGTGGCGGGCATGGCGCTGTCGAGGCGCCAGCTGCTCGAGGTCACCTCTCCGGAACGCGATGCGTTGGAGCGCACCGTTGACGTGCACGTCTCCAACATCCGTAGGAAGCTGGAGCCGCACGGGCTGCAAGGCCTTCTGGAGACGGTGCGCGGTGTGGGGTACCGCGCCTCGTCGCCTCCCCGAAGATCGTCCCTGCGCTCCTGAGCGCCGGGGGCCGTCTGTGACGACGGCCCCCGAGCGCGGGGGCGCGCCCCCTATCATGCGGACAAGGGAAGGCTGCGGCGAGGTGGAGATTGAAGCGGGCCGAGTACCGGTTTCTGGTCCTACTCGCCGACCGTGATCCTCGTTTTGTCACAGCGCTGGAGGGGGCTCTCCGGCGTCAGCATCTTCATCCGGAGCGTGTTGGGGAGGGGAGCGCATGTGGGGCTGCGATCCGGCGCCTGCGGCCCGATGTGGTCGTGGTGGCCGATCGCTTACCCGACGTTCGTTCCGCCGATGTGTTGCGGGCCGTGAGGGCCCTGTCGGACGTGCCCGTGGTGGTGTTGCTGCGCACCGGCGGCGTGGTGAACGAGCTGCTCCATTTCGGGCTCGGCGCCGACGACGTCGTGTGGCTGCCGGCGTCGCCGCGGGTCGTGGCGGCGCGAGCGGCCCGGCTCGCACGGCGGGCGGCCGAGGGGGGTGAGCGGCTCACCTGGCGCGTGGGGCCGCTCTTGATCGATCGCTACCAGCACATCGTTTGCTTCGACGGTCGGCACGTCGACGTGACCCCGCTCGAGTACCGCCTGCTGGCTGCCCTCGCAGGGGCGCCCGGGCGTGCATTCAGTCGTAGCGAGCTGCTGGGAGAGGCGATGCCCGGAAGCGATGCCCTGGAGCGTAGTATCGACGTTCACATCTGGAGCCTGCGCCGCAAGCTCGAAAGCGTTGGCGGCGACGCGCTCCTCGAGACCGTGCGTGGCGTCGGCTACCGTCTGGCCGGGACCGAGCTCGCCCTGACCTGAGCCTGGCGCGGCTCCTGACGTAGCTGATCGGGCAGGGCGCGGATCAGTGGCCGGAGCGGCCTCCGCGCCCCGGAACCGGCGGGGGAGGAGCGCCGCGCCCGGCAGCGGGGCCGCCCGAGGGGTTGCCGGCTCCGCGGGTCTGGGGTTGTGGCGTGCGGGCGGCGCCTGACCCACGCGTCTGGCCCGTTCCGCCCTCGAGCGACAGCCCGCCGGTGCTGACCAGGCGCTCGAACTCCTTCGAGTCGACCGACCTGGCGAGGCCCACTTCGAAGCTGATGAGCCGCTTCAGGTGAAGCTCGGCCAGGTTGGCGTCCATGGTGACCATTCCAAGGGAGCCGCCCATCTGGATCTGGGCGGGAATCTGGTGCGTCTTGCCCTCGCGGATGAGGTTGCGGATGGCCGGGGTGGCGATGAGGAACTCGAAGGCCAGCGCACGCCCGTCGCCCGTCGACTTGGGGATGAGCTGCTGGGTGAGGATCGCCTGAAGGTTGTTCGCGAGCTGCACCCGTACCTGCTCTTGCTGCGCTTCGGGAAACACGTCGATGATACGGTCGATCGCCTCGGACGCGGTGTTGGTGTGCAGCGTGCCCAGGACCAGGTGGCCGGTCTCGGCGGCTGTGACCGCCGCGCCGATGGTTTCGAAGTCGCGCATCTCGCCCACCAGGATGACGTCGGGTGCCTGACGCAGCACACTGCGCAGGGCGGCATGGAAGTCCTTGGTGTCCTCGCCCACCTCGCGCTGGTTGACGATCGAGCTCTTGTGCTGGTGGAAGAACTCGATCGGATCCTCGATGGTGACGATGTGCTTCTGGTACTCCTCGTTGATGAGGTCGATCATCGTCGCCAGCGTGGTCGACTTGCCGGATCCGGTCGGGCCCGTCACCAGGACCAGGCCACGCGGCAGGCGCGCGGTCTCGGCCACCTCACTGGGAAGACCGAGCTCGGAGAAGCTCATGACCTCCTCGGCGATGGTGCGCATCACGCCGCCCACCGAGCCGCGTTGCTGGAACACGTTCACGCGGAAACGCCCGTGCCCCGAGAGGCTGAAGGAGAAGTCCAGGTCCTTGCGCTCCTCGAAGTTGCGCTGCTTCTTCTCGTCCATCAGCGCGTACATCAACCGACGCGTGATGTTCGGCGTGAGGGGCTCGTTGTCGGTCGGACGCCAATCGCCGTCGAGCTTGAGCATCGGCGGCAGCCCCACCGTGAGCAGCAGGTCGGAGGCGCGGCGCTCGATGGCCATCTTCAGCAGGTCGACGATATCGGCCTGGATCTGGGTGGAGCGGATCTGGTCACTCATGGATGTCCTTCCGGTGGAGGGCGGAAGCGCGGCTCAATCCGCGGTTCGCGCGAGCACCTCTTCAAGCGTCGTGATGCCTTGGAAGGCTTTGTGGATGCCGTCCTGCCTGAGCGTGTGCATCCCGTTCTTGATGGCGATGTCTCGAATCTCGAAAGAGGAGGCCTCGGTCACCACGGCGTGCTCGATGTCGTCGTCCACCACCAGCAGCTCATGGATGGCATAGCGACCGTTGTAGCCGCTGCCGCCGCACTTCTCGCAGCCCACGCCGCGGACGAGCTTGCGCCCCCGGGTCTCCTCCTCGGTCATGCCGAGGCGGCGGAGCACGTCGGGCTCCGGCGTGTACTCGACCTTGCACTCCGTGCACACCTTGCGGACCAGGCGCTGAGCCAGGACGCCGATCAGTGAGGCGGAGACGTTGAACGGCTCGATGCCCATCTCGGTGAGGCGGGTCACCGCACCGGCGGCGTCGTTGGTGTGCAGCGTGGCGATCAGGAGGTGACCGGTCAGGGCGGCTTCCATCGAGATCTTGGCGGTCTCGTGATCGCGGATCTCACCGACCATGATGATGTCCGGGTCCTGGCGCAGGAAGGCCCTGAGTGCGCGGGCGAAGTCGAGGCCCGCCTTCATGTTGACCTGCGTCTGGTTGATCCCTGGGATCTCGTACTCGACCGGGTCCTCGATGGTCGTGACGTTCACGTCTGGAGTCGCGATCCGCTTGAGAATGCTGAAGGTCGTGAACGACTTGCCCGAGCCGGTCGGGCCGGTGATCAGGAACATGCCGTACGGCTTCTGGATCACGTCGCGGAACGACTGGAAGTTGTAATCCGCGAAGCCGAGCTGCTCGATCTCCGGGATGTCGGTCGCGCGCTTCAGCAACCGCATGACCGCCTTCTCGCCGTACACGGTGGGCAGCGTCGACAGGCGGAGGTCCACCTCCGTGGTCTTGTCCCGGAAGCGTACGCGCCCGTCCTGCGGCACTCGGCGCTCCGCGATGTTGAGCCCGCCCATGATCTTGATGCGGGCCGCCATGGCGCTGGCCGTCGACTTCGGCATGGTCATGTACTCACGCAGCGAGCCGTCCTTCCGGACGCGCACGACGACGTTGTGCGGGCGGGGCTCGATGTGGATGTCCGAGATGTCGTTCAGCACGGACTCCCGGATGATGTTGTTGACGACCTTCACCAGCGCGTTGTCGTCGATGGCGCTGGTGTCCTCTTCCTCCTCGCCGGGGCTGGCGCCGACCTCCTCCACGAGGGCCTTGGCCAGCTCGTCCATGTCGCCGCCCTCGTGATAGAAGCGGTTGATCGTCCGCGCCAGCGTGTCCTCGGTGGCGACCGCCGGCTGGATCTCCTTGCCGGTGATCAGGCGGATGTCGTCGAGGGCGAACACGTGGCGTGGGTCCTTCATCGCGACCACCAGCGTGTTCCCGTCAAGGCGGATCGGCATCGCCTGGTAGCGGCGCGCGGTCTGCTCGGGCACCAGGCTCACCGCGTACGGGTCGACCTTGACGCCCTCGTCGATGAACTCGTAGCCGAGCTGCATGGCGAGGCTCCGGGCCAGCATCTCCGGGCTGATCTTGCCGGATTGGACCAGGGTGTCCTCGAGGCGGCCCCCGCCTGCGCGCTGCTTGTTCAGGGCTTCGTCGACGTCGGTCTGGGTCACGTAGCCCAGGTCCACCAGGATCTCGCCGAGCGGCTTGACCCGGCCCAGCTTGGCCTGCTCCTCGAGCGCCTTGCGCAGCTGCTCGCGCTTGAGCTTCTTGTTCATGAGCAGCGTCTCGCCCAGACGCCCCTTGTCATCGGCGTACATCTGGTCGATGCGCTTCATGACCTCGCGCTCGGGCGCCGCCACGAACGTGACCGGTCGCTGCACGATGGCCTCGATGTCGGGCATGCGGCGCGGGTCCGAGATGGCCACCACCAATCGGTCATCGGCCAACCGGTAAGGCACCGCGCTGAACTGCACCGCATCGAGCCGAAGCAGGTTGGAGGCCAGCCGCTCGTTCACGGGCTCGTCTTCGAGCGTGGCTTGGAAGGCGATCCCCATCTGCTCCGCCAGGAGCTGGGCCAGGCGATCCTCGTCGAGGGCCCCCTGCTTGATCAGGATGCGGCCGAGCAGTCCGCCGGTGCGGTGCTGCTCCTCGACCGCCTCCGCGAGTTGCTCATCGGTGATGAAGCCCTTCTCCACGGCCAGCGATCCCAGGCGCTGACTGATGTCCACCTCGAAGTCCGGCGGGGGTTCCTGACCGAGCTCCGGATAGTAGGTAGCGACCGCCCACTGGAGCTCCTTCTGAAGGGCCTGATAGGGTTCGACCAGGCACCCGGAGGCGTCCTCGACCTCTTCGATGGCCAGCGCGTCGAGCGGGTCCTCGAAGGCTACGCGCAGCCGATTTCCGTCGATCGCGAACGGCATCGCACCGACCTCGAAGGCCAGGTCGGCGGGGATCTTGCTGAGGGCGTCGGACATGACATCCACGCGCGGGAGGACCACCAGCGGGATACCGATGGATTCCTCGATGGCACGGGCGATGCGCTGCTCGGAGATCACCCCGATGTTGACGAGGATATCGGCCAGACGCCCGCCCACCTCGGCGTGCCGGCTGATGGCCTGCTGCAGCGACTCGTCGTTGACGTAGCCTCGCTCGAGCAACACCGCGCCCAAGCGCTTGTCACCGATGGACAGGACGGCCACGTTCACCTCCTCGTAGGATCATTCTCTCAAGATGCCGGACCATTCGCGTATGAGGAAGCTTACCCGGGGACAGGGGATCGACCAGGATCGACACCAGGCCCGCGAGGTTGGCTCCCAGCACGTCGGTGAACAGCTGGTCCCCGATCATGGCCGTGGCAGCGGCCCGTGTGCCGAGGTGGCGCAGGGCCCGTCGGAAGGCGGGAGCGAACGGCTTGCCGGAGAGTGCCAAGGCTTCGACGCCCAGACTGGAGGCCACGGCGGCGACGCGCAAGGGCTCGCCGTTGGAGAGGATGAGCACGGGGAAGCCGGCCCGATGAAGCTCACGGAACCAGCGCTCGACGGCGGGGTCCAGCGAGTCCTGGGCGGCCGCCATGAGGGTGTCGTCGAGATCGACCATGACTCCCTCGATCCCCAGGTCACGCAGTACCTCGGCAGTGATCTGGTGGACGCTCGCCACCCTGACGTCAGGGCGCAGCATCTGCGAAGTGTAGCACGCCTCCAGCCGCCCGCGAGCGGAAGGTTTCACGATGGGGCCGGAGTTCCCGGGCTTTGGCCGGGCGACCGGGGGTTGGCGGGTGGGGCGGCCGGCACGCATCGGTGGAGACCGCATCGAGTTGGAGTCTAGCGGATAGATTCTTACGAGCTTCTTACCTGCAGGGCCTGCCGGAGCAGCGGGATGAACGACTCGGGATCGTCGATCCACGGGTAGTGGCCCGCGTCGACCAGGCTGGTCAGGGCGTCGGGAAGGCGCTCGAGCGCGGCCTCGGCCTGCGCCGGATAGGCGGTGGCATCGCGCGTGCCCACCAGCACCACGGTAGGGAGCCGCAGCATCTCGAGCTCCGGCAGGGCATCGAGGCGCCAAACCCCCTCGGGCTCGGGTGCCTCCTGGGGACCGAACAGGGCCGTGGTGTCGGCGTGCTCCAGGCGCAGCCGGCTGGACGGGTCGGGAAACTCCATGCGGTCGAAGAGCGCCTTGGCGTTCACCCAACCGAAGGCCTGGTCGACGAGCAGGTCGGGATCGAGCGCCTCCGGCTCGGCCAGCGCGGCCTCGGGCGGGAGGGCCTCGTCGGGGTGACCAGCCTCCAACGCTGCTCGGCGCTGGAGGTCGCGCGCGAGCAGGGGCATCGAGAGCCAGGGGTTGACCATCACGAGGCGCTCGAAACGGTCGGGCGTGCGTCCGGCCGCGCGAACGGCGATCTGCCCGCCGAAGCCGTGCGCCAGGAGGGTCGCCTTCGGAACTTCGAGAGCGTCGAGCACGGCGCGGACGTCGTCGGCGAGGAGGTCGAGGTCGAAGGGCGAAGCGCTGTAGCTTCGTCCACCGCCACGCTGGTCGGCATACAGGAGCTGGAAGTCCTCGAGCTCGTCGCCGACGAGGTCGCGGAAGGAGAGGCTGTTGTAGCCGGGGCCGCCGTGGAGGTAGTAGACGGGAGGAGCGTCCGCGGGGCCGACCTGCTCGACGTAGAGGTCGGCGTCCGCGCGTTCGATGTTCAAGGGGCGGTCGAGGTAGCGCACGCCATCGCTCATGCGTTCACCCGCTCGAAGGTCCATACCCGGCAGTCGTCCGGGACCGTCACGACCGGCCACCGTTCGGCCTCGGCCACGAGCAGGTAGAGGTCGATCTGGTCGCGGCTTTCCAGGAGCGTGGTGCGAATCCCGTCGCCGTGCAGGCGGTCGGCCAGGGTGGTCAGGCGGACCCGCGCCCCGTGGCCGGCGAGCTCGAAGAATCGGGTCTGGATGCGGCCTGATGCCATGTCCCCAGTGTAGGGGAGAGGACGCGGGCAGGGGCCGCGCTTTCGCTCGGCGCCGTGCAAGAATGTGCGTTCGCTCGCTTCTGGGCCGCCGGGCATGCGTGCTACCATGACCCATGCAAG
Organism: uncultured bacterium; assembly: GCA_964536935.1. Classification (GTDB taxonomy): domain Bacteria; phylum Deinococcota; class Deinococci; order Deinococcales; family Trueperaceae; genus JASBRS01. The sequence goes on from CAZIBD010000051.1 coordinate 13,347, forward strand.
GCTTGTGAGGCGGCGCGGAGAGCAGATCCCGCGTCGCTTTCGCTTTGCGGCCCGTCTGGTACCGCCAGAGCCCTCCGGAGGTGGCGTCATGGACGAGCGTGGAACCGGTCCCCGTCATGCGCAGCGCACGCCCAGGCCGCGCGGCGCGTTCCATCCCCCCAAGAAGCGGACGCTATCGGACCTCCGGCCCCTGATGAAGCAGGGGCGCTACCGGATCGGAAACCATGCCGCCAAACACGCGACCTGCGAAGGCTTCACCGAGACCGACATCGTGCAGACCGTGCTGTACGGGCGTGAGCTGATGCGCTACCTGGAGGATCAGCGTCTCCTGGTGCTGGGTTACCTCCCCGTCAGTGCCGCCGTGAAGATTCCGCTGCACGTGGTGGTGGAGTACAGCGCGCATCGCTGGGTCGACGTCGTCACCGCCTTCATCCCGCACGATCCGCACCGCGTGCCGTCACGGGCGCGCCTCGCCGAGGCCTTGCGCTACGATCGCGATGAGCCGCGGAGCCGCGTGGTAGGGCCGTCCGAGCCGGGACGCTGAACATCGGCTGCCGCACGGGAGCGCCGGCTCCGGTTGCGCACCTCAGCTCTCGTTGAGCGGCGTCAACCCCATGGTCAACATGTAGGTGTCCTCGCCGTCGCGGCCGTCGTAGCGCTCCACCAGCGCGACCAGGTCGCGCTGCAGGCGCTTGGCATCGGCGTGGCCGAGACGGAGCGGAAGGTTGGCCATGTACAGGGCCGGGTTCCCCTCGTCGAGCAGACGGCGGAAGAGCGGCTCGTCCCCTTCCGGATCCTCCGAAGGGCGGATCGAGAGGCGCTCTTCGCGGTCGAGCTCGAGCCGCCACCCCCAGCGGTGCAGGTCCCGCTCGCTGCCGGCGAGCGTCTCCACCAACCCCCGGACGAGGCGGCGCTGCGGCCCGCGCAGCAACGCCTCGACCATCTCCTCCAGGTCCCCCTCCGGCACGCTCGTGAAGGGGATGAAGAAGGCGTTCGGCGCTCGGTAGAGCCGTACCGGCCGGCCGGCGCGCCTGCGCTGGCCCGTGCAGGTGACCAGACCCAGCGCCGCCATGCGCTTCACGCGGTAGGCCATGTCCTTCACCGAGACGCCGACCTCCTGTGCGGCCAGCGCCGTGCTGCGCTCCGCCAGCATGAACGGGCGCAGGAATCGGATGCGCTCGGGATCGAGCAGGAAGCGGGCCGGCGCTGCTTCCACGACGGTCGTCGCGTCCCTAGTCGAGACAGCCTGTTCCATCTCGACTAGCCTACCGTCTAGCGTGACGACATGAACGCGTCCCAGACCCCTTCCGCGAGACCGCTCGCGGTCCGCAACTTCCGATTGCTATGGCTTGGCGAAACCGTATCCGTCCTCGGTGACCAGTTCTACCTGGTCGGCCTCCCCTGGTTGACGCTGCGCCTGGGCGGAGACGGCTTCACGCTGGGCGCCGTCCTGATGACGGCCGCCGTGCCGCGCGCGTTGCTGATGCTCCTTGGCGGGGCCGTCAGCGACCGCTTCTCACCCCGCCAGCTGATGCTGGCGTCCAACGTGCTGCGCGCGATGGCGGTCGGCGTGCTGACCTGGCTCGTGGCCGCCGGCACCATCGAGATCGTGCACGTCTACCTGCTCGCGGCATTGTTCGGGACGGTCGACGCCCTGTACCACCCGTCGCTGATGACGATCGTGCCGTCGCTGGTGGCCAGGGACCGGCTGGAGGCCGCCAACGCCCTGGTGCAGGGCAGCGAGCAGCTGGCGTTGCTGGTCGGCCCGGCGCTTGCCGGTGTCTTGATCGCCGCGTCAGGGCTGGCGCCCGCGTTCGGCGTCGATGCGCTCACCTTCCTGTTCACGGTGTCGACCCTGCTTGCCATGCGCGTCCCGGCCCGCGCCGGCGACCGCGAGGAAGCGAGCGTCTTCCAACAGATCCGGAGCGGCTTGCGCTACGCCTTCCGGGCGCCCGCCATGCGCGCGATGCTGCTCGCAGTTGCCCTCTTGAACCTGGCGATCACCGGTCCTGCGGCGGTCGGACTTCCCCTGCTGGCCGAGCAGCGCTTCGGCGGGGCGGCGTCGTTCGGCGTGATGATGTCAGCCTTCGGCGGGAGCACACTGGTCGGAGCCCTGCTGGCGGGCAGCTTGCTACGGCGGCTGCCGCTCGGGCGCCTGATGACGCTGGCGCCGCTGCTCTTCGCGGGTGCGTTGGCCGCGGTGGGCTTCGCTGTGACGCTTCCCACGGCGCTGACGGCGCTGGCCGTGATGGGGCTCGGCGCCGGCGCGCTCAACGTGCGAGCGGTGGCCTGGTTGCAGGGGGCGACGGACCCCGCTTACCGGGGGCGCGTCATGAGCCTCGTGTTGTTCGCCGCGGTGGGTCTGTCCCCGCTCTCGCTGGTCGCGGCGGGCGCGCTGACGAAGTACGGCTTCCCGCTGCTGTTCTCGGCGGGCGCGGGCCTGATGGTGCTGGTCACGCTGATGGCGATGGCGAACAGGCCGATGCGCACCCTCGGATCGGCGTCGGTCAGCGCCTGAGGTTGTGGCCGCGTCAGCCGGTCGGGAGGCCGTAGACACGGGCCGCGTTGCGGTCCAGCGTCCTCTCCAACTCGTTCACGGCGACGCCACGCACCTGCGCCAGCATCTCCGCCGTGTGGTGCACGTACGCCGGCTGGTTGCGCTTTCCGCGCATCGGCACCGGCGCCAGGTAGGGGCTGTCGGTCTCGACCAGCAGGCGGTCCTCGGGCACCAGGACGGCGGCCTCCCGCAGCAACGGCGCGTTCTTGAAGGTCAGGTTGCCGGCGAACGACACCATCCACCCTTGCTCGAGCCCCGCCGCCAGCAGCCCGGCATGGCCGTTGAAGCAGTGCAGGATGCCTCGTCGATGGCCCGCGTCGCGCACGGCGCGCGCTGCGGCGAGCGAGGCGTCCTCGCGGCCCTGGGCGTCCCGCACGTGGAGGATGAGCGCCTTGTCCAGGCGGCGGGCCAGCGACGCGTGCCAGTCGAACGCTCGGCGCTGGGTGTCCAGGGTCTCGTCGTCCCAGTAGGTGTCGAACCCGGTCTCGCCGATGCCGACGACGCGCGCCGCTTCGGCGAGCGCGGCCACCGCGTCGCGCACCTCGGGCACGTCGGCGTCGGACGCGTTGTTCGGGTGGATCCCGACGGCGGCCCACACGTTGGCGTGGCTGGTTGCCAGGCGGACGGCCTCGCGGTCGCTTTCGACGGTGGTGCCCACGGTGACGATGGCACGCAACGCCGGGTCGACCGCGGCCTCGGGGTCGTCGCAGGCGTCGAGATGGCAGTGGCTGTCGATCATGGTGTCACCATACCGGCGCCGTCGAATCCGTGCACGACCTCGGTCGGGGCGCCTTCGGGCGTCGTGCCGGCCCGCGTCCGCAGCGCGGCGAGCAAAGCGCCGGACGCGCGGCGAGAGAAGTGTGAGAATCCTGTAAGAGAGGCGCTGCTAGAGTCGGTCCATCTCGGGGAGACGACCGCATGAAGCGAGAGCGAGGAGCGAACGTGGTCCAGACAGCAGCGGGTACCAACAGGCAGAGCCTGCGAGCTCTGAGCAACGAAGAGCTCAGCGACATCATCGCGAAGTGCGAGAGCGCGATCGCGGAAGGCACGGCGGAGATCGAAGATTTCGAGGCCTTCGTGCTGTGCCAGAAGGAGCTCGCACGGCGGACCTGGGCCTGAGGCCGGGGCCGTCGACCGGAATCCTTTCACAACAACCGACCGTGACGCGTGCGTAGCATGGGCCGTGCTACCACGCGTTCTCATCTGGTTGGCCGCCGCCGCCCTGCTCACCCAAAGCCGGGCGGCGGTCGCACGGGCCCGTCGGAGCGTGCGCGGCGGCATACCGCTCGCCTCGCTCGGGCTGGTGCTCGCCGCCTGCGCCCCTGCCTTGACCGCCGCGCCGGTCGTGTCCGCCCAGGCGGACACGGCGCCGCCACCGACACCCTCGGTAGGTGAGACGACGCCCTCTGCCGGGACGCCGGCCATCCCCCAGGTGCCGGACCCCAGCGCCGATGTCCAGGTGGGGAACGCCTCCTGGTACGGCCCGCACTTCGCCGGTCGGCTCACGTCGGACGGGGAGGTGTTCGACCCCAGCAAGCTGACTGCGGCGCACCGCACGCTGCCGTTCGGGACCCTCGTCCGGGTGACCAACCTCGTCAACGGCAAGAGCGTCGTGGTCCGCATCAACGACCGCGGACCGTTCAAGCCCAATCGCATCATCGACCTGTCGAGGGCGGCGGCCGAGGCGATCGGCATGAAGACCATGGGCGTGGCCAAGGTGAGGCTTCAGCCACTCGCCCTCCCGGATGGCGTCGTTCGCGTCGGCGTCGACCAGCGCCTGCAGGGCTACCAGGTGGAGTCGCGCTTCCACCGCGTCGGGCAGCTCCTGGTCATGTCGCGCCGTAGCGGGGCGGACGCGGTGATCGTCCGGGTGGTGGGAAACGAGATCCCTCCGGGTGCCGGCGTCGACGTGCTGGTCGGCCACGATCTCTACGCCAAGCTTGGCGACCAGGCGAACGTCACCGAGCGCTGATACCAGCGACCGTCAACGACGTCTGGGCTCCTTCCGGGGCTCGATGCACGGCACGACCTCCACGGCCGGCCCCGCGAGGAGGCCGGCGTCGCGACAGCGTGGGCGCCGGGCGGCTCACGCCCCCGGGTCGGCATGAGCCTGGCGGCCCTCAGCGGCGGCACCCCGCAGCGAGCTCCGCCGCGAGCGCGGAGACGCGCTCGACCGCACCCTCCGGGTGGCCCCGCTCCGCTTCGTCCTGGATCGCCCGGATGAGGGCCGAGCCGACGACGACACCGTCGGCGATCGCCGCGACGCGAGCAGCGCTCGCGCGCGACCCCACTCCGAAGCCCACCGCCACCGGCAGGTCGCCGGCGGCCCGAGTACGCTGGACCAGCGACGCAACGTCGTCGGGAACGGTATCGCGCGTTCCCGTCACCCCGGTGACCGATACGGCATAGACGAATCCTCGGCACGCCCGGGTGACCGTGGCGATGCGCTCGTCGGTCGAGGTCGGGGCCACCAGGAACACGGTGTCGAGGTCGGCCTCACGTGCCGCCGGCACGAGCGCACCCGCCTCGTCGGGCGGCAGGTCCGGAAGGATGATGCCGTCGGCGCCGGCTTCGGCCAGATCCCGCACGAACGCCTGCTCGCCGCCACGCTGGTAGCAGAACACCGGGTTGTAGTAGGTCATGAGCGCCAGCGCTTTGTCCGACTCGCTTCGCAGGGCACGGATCATCGCCAGCGTGCCCGCGGTGTCCATGCCGCCGGCGAGAGCGGTCTCGCTGGCGCGCTGGATGGTGGGGCCGTCGCCGAGCGGGTCGGAGTAGGGGAGGCCGATCTCCAATACGTCGGCGTGCTCGAGCAGCGCGCGGGCGTACTCGAGGGAGCGGTCGAGGTCGGGGAAACCGGCCGTGAGGAAGGCAACGAAGGCGGCCCTGCCCTCGGTGCCCGCGCGTTCGAAGGCCCTCTGGATCCGGCCCACGCTCACGCCGCCGATCCTTCTGTGCGCAGGCGCATGACCTCGGCCACGTCCTTGTCGCCCCTACCGGACAGGTTCACCACCACGACCTCCTCCGGGCCCATGGAAGGAGCCAGCTCCCGGAGGTAGGCGATGGCGTGCGCGCTCTCCAGGGCGGGCACGATGCCCTCGGTCTGCGCGAGCAGCTCGAAGGCCGCGAGGGCCGATGCGTCGTCGACGGCCACGTACTCCGCCACGCCCGTGTCGGCGTAGTAGCAGTGCTCCGGACCGACGCCGGGGTAGTCGAGGCCGGCGGACACCGAGTGCGCCGGGGTGATCTGTCCGTCGTCGTCTGACAGCAGGTACATGAGCGAGCCGTGCAGGACGCCCCGCTTGTGCGCCGAGATGCTGGCGGCGTGGGCGCCGCTGGACAGTCCACGCCCGGCGGCCTCCACGCCGATCATGCGCGGCCTCTGGGCGGCCGGGAGGTAGGCATAGGGGGCGAACAGGCCGATGGCGTTGCTGCCGCCGCCGACGCAGGCCAGCAGCGCATCCGGCACACGGCGCCCCTCGGCCGCCTCGAGCTGGTCCATGGTCTCGAAGCCGATCACGCTCTGCAGGTCGCGCACCACCATGGGGTAGGGGTGCGGGCCGACCACGGAGCCGAGGATGTAGAACGTGTCGCGCACGTTGGTCACCCAATCGCGGATGGCCTCGTTGGTGGCGTCCTTGAGCGTCCGGGTCCCACTCGAGACCTCGCGCACCTCGGCACCGAGCAGGCGCATGCGGAAGACGTTCATCTGCTGGCGCCGAACGTCCTCCTCGCCCATGTACACGACGCACTCGAGCCCGAACAGGGCGGCTGCGGTTGCGGTCGCGACACCGTGCTGGCCGGCCCCGGTCTCCGCCACGACCCGGGCCTTGCCCATGCGCCGCGCCAGCAGCGCCTGGCCGATGGTGTTGTTGATCTTGTGGGCACCGGTGTGGTTGAGGTCCTCGCGCTTGAGGTAGACGCGGGCCCCGCCGAGCGCCGAGGTCAGGCTCTCGGCGCGGTACAGGCGGCTGGGGCGTCCGACGTAGTCGCGCAGGTAGTCCTCGAGCTCCCTTCGGAAGGCGGGATCGGCACGCGCTTCGGCGTACGCGCGCTCGAGCTCGTCGAGCGCGGGGATGAGCGTCTCGGGAACGTAGCGACCGCCGTAGGCGCCGAAACGCCCACGTGCGTCGGGAAGCGGGAACATAGGGCCTCCTCGGTTGTGGAGAGGGTCTAGGGCCGGCTGGGATCTACGGATGCAACGCGCGACGCCCGACGCCACCACCGTTGATGGTGCCACTTGAAGCTACGGGGAGTGCGCGCCCGTGCTCTCGGCCTCATGGCGTCAGTGTAGGCCCGGCGCGCCGCCGTGGCAAGCACGGCGGGCCGGCCTAAGCCCTTCCCTCGAGCAGCCACGCCCGCTCCTTCCGGCCGATCGGGACGGGCCCGCGGCGGGGTACGCGGGTCAGCTCGAAGTCGGCCACCAGCTCCGTGGCGGTCACCTCCTGGAGGCTCCCGGTCAGCCCCAGGCCGTGGGCGAGCAGTCCGACGACCCGCTCGGGGCGCACGCCGGCGTCCCGGAGGGCGTGCAAGGTGAGGGAGCCGCGCCGCTTGGCGAGGCGCTGCCCGCCCTCATCGAGGAGAAGAGGGAGGTGAGCGAACCCGGGCGGCCGGTGGCCGAGCGCGTCGTAGAGAAGGAGCTGCGCAGCGGTCGCGGGCAGGAGGTCGTCGCCGCGGACGACCTCGCCGACCTGCATGGCGGCATCGTCCACGACCACGGCGAGCTGGTAGGCCCAGAGTCCGTCGGCCCGCCGCACCACGACGTCTCCGACGTCACGCGTAATGTCGAACCGCTGGGGCCCGGCCAGGGCGTCGACGAAGCGCACCGTGCCCGGGGTGACCTGGAAGCGCAGGCTGGGCAATTTGCCCTCGGCCTGCTTGGCGGCGGCGACCCGTGCGTTCGCCCGGCGCTCGGCGGGGCCGTACACCGGTGTGCGGCCGTGGGGGGCGCTGGCGATCTCGGCCAACTCGCGCCTGGAGAGGTAGCACGCGAAGACTCGGCCCTGGCGCTGCAGCGTCTCGAGCGCGTCGGCATAGCGCTCGCCGCGCTCGCTCTGCCGGTAGGGCCCGTGCGGCCCGCCGACGTCCGGGCCCTCGTCCCAGTCGAGGCCCAGCCAGGACAGCTCGCGCAGGTTGCCCTCGACGGCCTCGGGAACGGTGCGAGGACCGTCGAGATCGTCGACGCGCACCACGAACCCTCCCCCCAGACGGCGCGCCCGCAGCCACGCTGCCAGCGCGGTGCGGGCGTTGCCGAGGTGCAGCCAGCCGCTCGGGGAGGGGGCGTAACGCCCCCGGTACGGGCGTTCGGCGCGCGTCGTCACGGTCCCGACGTGGGTCGACGGCTCGCGCCCGATCCGGCGAGCCTTTGCGTCAGGCCTTTCCGGCCCTGGCCATCGACTCCAGCATGGCCGCCCCCATGTCGCTGGGGGTCTGCGCGACGACGACACCGGCCGCCTCGAGCGCGGCGATCTTGTCCTTGGCCGTCCCCTTGCCTCCCGAGATGATGGCGCCCGCGTGCCCCATGCGCTTGCCTGGAGGTGCCGTGGTGCCGGCGATGAACGCAGCCACGGGCTTCGTCATGCTGGCCCGGATCCACGCCGCGGCCTCCTCCTCGGCCGAGCCGCCGATCTCGCCGATCATGATCACGCCCTCGGTGGCGGGGTCACTGTTGTAGAGCTCGAGGACATCGACGAAGTTGGTTCCGTTTACGGGATCGCCCCCGATCCCTACCGCGCTGGTTTGCCCCAGGCCGGCGTCGGTGAGCTGCTTGACGGCCTCGTAGGTGAGCGTGCCCGAACGGCTGACCACGCCGATGCGACCGCCCTGGTGGATGTAGCCGGGCATGATGCCGATCTTGCACTCGTGGGGGGTGATGACGCCTGGGCAGTTCGGACCCACCAGACGGGTGGCCGAGCCTTCGAGCACGCGCTTGACGCGCACCATGTCCATGATCGGGATGCCCTCGGTGATGGTCACCGCGAGCTCGATGCCGGCATCGGCCGCTTCGAGGATCGCGTCGGCCGCGAACGGCGGCGGGACGAAGATCACGCTGGCGGTTGCGCCCGTTGCTTCGACCGCGGCCCGGACGGTGTCGAAGATCGGCAGGTCGACCTGGTAGCGGTCCGCGCGGCCGGGGACGCCGCTCGTGTCGGTGTCGCCCTCGAAGCGCTCTTGCTGACCGCCCCGGCCGGGGTGGACGGCGGCGACCATCCGTGTGCCGTAGGCGATCGCCTTGTCGGTGTGGAAGCGGCCGGCGCTGCCCAGGCCCTGCACCAGCACCTTGGTGTTCTTGTCGACGAGGATGCTCATTGCGCCAGCTCCACGATCTTCTTGGCACCGTCCTTCATGTCGTCGGCGGCGATGAGGTTGAGCCCCGACTCGGAGAGGATCTTCTTCCCGAGGTCGACGTTGGTGCCCTCCAGGCGGACCACCAGCGGCACCTTCAGGCCGACCTGTTTGACCGCCGCGATCACGCCGTTGGCGATGGTGTCGCACTTCATGATGCCGCCGAAGATGTT
>CAZIBD010000052.1:0-22196 GCA_964536935.1 uncultured bacterium
TGCAGCCCGGATCGCACCTGAGCGGCGCCATCACGATCACGAACCCGACCCAGGCCAAGGTCTCCGTCCGTGTCTTCCCGGCCGACTTCACGATCAGCGCCTCCGGCCGCCTTCTCATCCTTCCCAGTGGGAGCCTGCCGGCCTCGTCGGCAGCGTGGCTGACCCTCAGCAGCCACAACCTGACCCTCGCCGGAGGCGCCTCGAGTACCGTGCGCTTCCAGGCCGCGGTACCCAAGAACGCCAAGCCGGGCACGCACTGGTCGGCCATCGTGTTCCGATCGGCTGGGGCCAAGCCCAAGACCCTCGGGAAGAACGAGATCGGCCTTTCACTCGTCGCGCAGGACGCATACATCATGTACCTCAACGTGGGCACGCCGTCCCCCTCGGCATCGATCCAGAGTCTGACGCTCGAGGCGGCCAAGGCCCAGGACCCGCCGACGTTCGACATCGCCCTGCAGAACACCGGCAACGAACTCCTGGTCGTGCACGGACGGATCGAGGTCCGGACGCTGGCAGGCAAGCTCGTCCATACCTACAAGGTGCCGACCGTCGCCTCCCTTCCCGGCTCCGCGCGCGACCTCGTGGTGCCCACGACACCCCCCTTGAAGCCCGGAAGCTACCTGGCGACCTCGCTCCTCAAGGACGGAAGCTCCAGCGAGATCGCCGGGCAGGCGCAGGTGACGGTGCACTGACCTGAACTTCACGGAGAGCGAGCGGAGGCCTATGAGGGAGGACGCGGCCACACGCAGCAGGGGCGCGATCAGAACGGTGGCGCTGGCCATCGTCATGTCCGCCCTCGGGCCGTGGGCGGGCGCCAGCGGCGGGCCCCCCGCGCCCACACCTTCGGGCTCGAGTGGTGCGTCTACGACGTCCGGTGCCTCTTTGTCCGCCGGACCGCAAATGCCGGGTACCCTCGACTTCGTCCCCTTGGCGCGAGCGGCGCCGACCCCGCAAGGCCCGGCGCGTGTGCCGCCTCGAAGCGGGTCGATCCTGCTGGTGGCGGCGCTCCCCGCCACCGGAACCTACCTCCTGAGCGTGCAGATGGTCACGGATCTGACCGACGCCTTCAGCGGCGCTCAGATCGCGGCCGCGACCCTTCGCTACGACACGCGACCCGTCGGGCCCTCCGCCCCCGAAGGTTGTTCGAGTTCGGGGTGGCGAGCGATCGGAGAGGGCTCGCGCGTGGCCGTGCTCCACGGCCCTGGTGTGTGTCGCCTGCGCGTCCGTCTGCGCTGGTCCTGGGGCGCGAACGCGGCACCCGGCCACTACCGGGGCGCGCTGCGCTGGACGCTGTCGAGTGCCGCCCCATGAGCCGGGGGCGCGGCGCTTGGCTTGCGCTGGCAGTCACCGCCGCCATGGTCCTCGGCGCCTCCGTCCTGGGGCATCCGGCGCGAGCCGCCTCCATCGAGGCAGGGAAGGTGGAGCCCACCCGGCCGGGGAACGTGGTCGCGATTCCGCTGTTCGCCCAGGGGCCCGGGACGGTCGCGCTCCGCCCGTCCCGCGGGCTCTCCGTGCTGGGCACGACCACACGAGTCCACGGACACCTGCTGGCCACCGTCCTGGTCGACCCCTCGTCGCGGGCCGGCACGCACGAGGTCCGCGTGACGCTGTCCGACCACGGCACCGTGACGGCCGGCACGACCGTCACGATCGTCGTCGAGACGATCGTCAGCGCCGCGCTGCACGCCTCACCGCCTCCCGAGGCGGTCGTGGCCGGCACACCCTTCACGACCACGTTGACCCTGGTCAACCGGGGCAACGCAGCCGAGACCTTTGCGCTGTCGGTGAGTGGCGAGGACCCGGCCAGCCTCGCGCCCGGCCACCTGCACCTGGCCGCGGGGGCATCGGGAACGTTCGCCCTGAGGGTGACGCCGGCGGTGGTCGGACACCGTGTCGCCATCGTCACGGCGGCCGCGATCGGCAGCTCGTACGACCAGAGGCTCGTCTACGACTACGACGTCCTGCCGTTCGCGGGCGCCAACCCCTCTTCGCCCCTGCTCGACCTCAGCCTGCCCTTCTCCGTGTCCTACGGCACGACCGGCTTCGAGGCCCGGGCGAGCGCCGGCATCAGCGGCAGCCTGTCCGATTTCGTGCGCACCGACAGCAACGTCTCGTACCACGCTGGGGTCGGAGGCTACGCGGGCCTGCTGGGCAACGACTGGAGCGTCGAGTACCGCTACCAGGCGCTCGAAGGACAGGACCTCACGGGGAGCTACCGCGGTCTCACAGGAACCGTCGCGTACTCGGCCGCGGGGAGGTTGCAGACGGGCGTCGGTTACGCCTCCGGCGCCTTCAGCGTCGCCTACGATCACGCCTGGACGAACCCCTCGAGCGACGCGCTGTCGGTGTCGTACGGCGTGTTGCTGACGCCCTGGCTACAGGTCGCCGGGCACGTCGGCGCCACCGGCGAGAACCTGGCGACCGGCTACCGCGTCGGCCCGCTGGTCGGCCTCACGCTCCAAGGGGCGGGGATCGGGCTGCTGGGCGACGTGGGCGGTGTCTACACGCCGCGCGGGGTCGAGCCGTGGCAAGCGACGCTCGACCTCTACAGCCAAGCGGTCCGCCCGGTCGGCTTCGGAGCGAGGACCACGGTGACGCCCACGGGATCGACCGGCACGCTGTCCGTATACGAAGCGCTCGGTCCCTCCGTGGTCACGAGCCAGCACGCCACGTACACGGCGACCGGCAGCCAGCACAGCGGCACCGGGCACTTCTCGGTGGTGTACCTGTTACCGGGCCAGCTGGGGAGCGTCAGGACGACGCTCCAGGGACAGCTCGCGCAGGGAGTGGTGCAGCTCTCGGGAAGCCTGTTCGCGGTGGTCGCGCCGCTCCCCTGGGTGACGCGGGTGGGCGTGACCGAGGGCGGCGGCTGGAACGCCTCGCTCGACGAGACCTACGTCGGGAACGGGTACAGCGTGGGCGTCGGAGCCTCGGCGCCGATCGCCGAGCCGGTCAAGCCCGTGGTCGACGCGCACGGCAGCGTCCAGCTCGCCCCCGTCACCACCGGCTTGACCCTGGACTACCAGACCAGCAGCGGCCGGCTGTTCGGCAGCGCCCAGCTCAGCTTCCAGCTCACGCGCGCGCTCGCCCTGCAGGGCACCGTCGGCGTCGACCCGAACCACGCCGTCACCTATCGGATCGGGCTGAGCGCGAACGTCCTGACCGGCCTGCAGGTACCCCCGTCCGTCGTCTCGGTCTTCGGCGGCCTCCGCCTCGGCACGGTGAGCGGCCGCGTCGTCCGGCACACCGCCTCCGGGGTGAAGGACGTACCCGGCGTCGTGGTCGTGGCAGCGGCCGCCAACCTCCAGGCGCGAACGGACCGGACCGGATCCTTCACGCTCCAGCTGCCCCCCGGGACCACGCCGCTGCAACTCGCGAACCTGCCGCTCGACCTGAGCGTCGTCGGCTCGCCTCGCGTCACCGTGCGCCTCCACCGGACGACGAGCATCACGATCGTCGTCAAGCGCAGCTTCAGCGTGTCGGGACAGGTCTACACGGCCAAGGCGGGCAGCCGGCATCCCGATGCGCAGTCCAGCGGCCTCCCCTATGTGAGCGTGCGGCTCACGGGACCGGGCGGCACGCAGCGGACCGCCGGCACCGGCGCCAGCGGCGACTTCGACTTCGGCGGCCTCGCACCCGGGCACTACCAGCTCGAGCTCGTGCAGCACAGCCTGCCCGCCGGTTACCGACCGAACCAGGGCCCGGTGAGCGTCGACCTCGGCCCCGCGAGCAGCGCGCCGTCGGTGGATCTCGGGGCCGCTCCACCCAAAACCCTGGTGACGACCACCCTCACCGCCGGTTCGCTCGCCCTCCATGCTCGGGTGTCGCCGTCCACGGCGCCGCCCGGCGCCCAGCTCACGGTCACGGCGAATGCGCCCGGCGCGTCCCGCGTGACGGCTCGGTGGTCCTCCGGGCCGAGCGTCGCCCTGAGCTCCGCGGGCGCCGGGCGCTTCCAGGCCACCGTCACGGTGCCGAGCCTGCCGGAGCGCAAGGGCACACGGGCCTCGGCTGGCGCCGAGGTCCTGCAGGTCACGGCCCGTTCCGGCAAGCACCGCGTGACGCAGGACGTCACGGTGATCGTCGTCCCCGGTCCACTGGCCACGCTCACCCTGACCCCCGGCTTCGCCACGGCGGGCCAGAAGGTGAGCGTCGAGGCCCACGTGCTGGTCGCCGCCTCCCACGTCGCGGTCAGGATGAAGGGAGCGTCCGCGTCCCTGTCGCGGACAGCTGCAGGGAGGTACGTGGGAGCCCTGGTCGCGCCTGCGACCGATGGCACCTTCACGGTGACGCTGCTGGTGGACGGCAAGCCTCTCGCCACGGGACACCTGGCGGTATCGGGCGGCGGCCCGTGACCGCCAGATCGCGCGCGACCAGTCCAGCACCGGCACGGCAGGCCCCATCGGCGGGGGCACGTACCCGATCCGGTTCCTGCCAGCCGCGCCGGCTCGAGCCGCGGGCCGGCTCTAACCCCGGGCCCCCGCCCGCGCCGCCGCCAGGCGCGCGATGGCCGTGTCCTGCACGCCGGTGCCGGTGAGATCGCAGACCGTGACCTGGCCGTCGGAGGTCCGTCCCGGACGGGTCCCGGCCAGCACCTCGCCGAGCTCGGCGACACGCTCCTCGCCGACGTCGACGCCCGCTTCGCGCGCCGAGCGGAGCTCGCCGATGGCCAGCCCCTGGCTGCGGCGGTCGCTGACCAGCACGTCGGCGCGGCGAAGCACCGCGGGCTCGAGCTCCTGCTTGTGCTCCGCGTCCGAGCCCATGGCCGTGATGTGCAGGCCCGGGTGCAACCACGCCGCCCGCACGATGGGCGCCGTGGCCGGCGTGGTGGTGACCACCAGGTCGCTCTCCGCTACGGCCTGCTCGGCTTCGTCGACGGCCTCCACCGGGAGTCCGAGGCGCCCGGTCATCTCCTCCGCGAGCCGGTCGGCCTCGGCCCGGCGCCTGGCCCACACCAGCGCTCGCCGTGGCCAGCGGACGAGCGCCAGCGCGCGGAGCTGCCAGCGGGCCTGCGCTCCGGCCCCCAGCACCGCCACGGTGTCGAGCGCGGCCCGGGCCAGCGCGTCGGCGGCGACGGCGCCCGCCAGCGCGGTGCGCACATCGGTGAGGTAGCCGTTGTCGAGCAGGATGGCGCGCGGCACGCCGGTCTCGGCGTCGATCAGCACCATCAGGCCGCTGGCGGTCGGCAGCCCGCGCCGCGGGTTGTCGAAGAACCCCGATGACAGCTTCACCGCGAAGCTGTCGAGTCCGCGGATGTAGGCGCCCTTGACGTCCACCTCGCCGTGGTGCTCCGGCACGTCGATGCGCATCACCGGAGGCTGCACCGCTCGGCCGTCCGAGAGCCCCCGCAGCGCCTCGCGGACCGCGTCGAGCCCCTCGCCGTCCAGGTCGACGAGGGTGCGGAGCTCGTCCTCGCGGAGGATCCGGACGTCTGCACGCTCGCTCACGTTGGCTCCTCTCCGGCCGGGAGGTCCTCGTCGTCGTCGTACCCGCCCCCGACGCTCTCGATGATGTCGAGGAAGCGCTCGGGGGCGATGTTGCCGCCCGAACACACCACTGCTGTCGGGCCCTCCACAGCCGGAAGGGCGCCCTCGATCAACGCCGCGATGCCCACCGCAGCGGCCCCTTCGAGCACCTGCCTCTCGGACAGGAAAGCGAACCGCATGGCGCGGGCGATCGCCTCCTCGCTCACCAGCACCACGTCGTCGACGAGCTCGGTCACCATCTGGAGTGTGAAGCGGTTGTGCTCGCCGATACCGCCCTGCAGGCTGTCTGCCAGCGTCGGCTCCTCGGGCGTCGGCACGGGGCGGCCGGCCCGCAAGCTGCGGGCCATGGCCGCGCCGCGTTCCATCGAGACCCCCACCACGTGCATCGCCGGGTCGGCGGACTTGAGCGCGAGCGCAACGCCGGCGATGAGCCCACCACCGGAGAGAGGCACCACGGCGCGGCACACCTCTGGCAGGTCCTCGAGGATCTCCAGGCCGATGGTGCCCTGCCCGGCGATCACGGCGGCATCGTCGAAGGGGTGGATCAGGGTGAGCCCGCGCTCCTCGACCAGGTCGCGGGCACGCACCTCGGCCTCGTCCTGGCTGTCCCCGGCGATGACGAGCTCGCATCCGGTGGCCTTCAGGGCGGCGATCTTGTCCTCGGGCACGCGCTCCGAGACACACACGGTGGCGCTCACACCGAGGCGCTGTGCCGCCGTCGCCACGGCGCGGCCATGATTTCCGGTGGAAACCGCGATCACCCCACGTGCTCGAGCCGTCTCGTCGAGCGAGGCCAGGGCGTTCGCCGCTCCGCGCGCCTTGAACGCGCCCGTGGTCTGGAGGTTCTCGAGCTTCAAGGCCACCGCGCTGCCGGAGATGCGACCCAGCTCCCGGCTCGCGACGAGCGGCGTGCGCCTCACGACGGAGGCGACGGCTAGCCTCGCGCGGTAGATGTCGCGCAGGGTCGGACGGCCGCTCACGGCGTCAGCGGAGCGGAAGGCCGTCGTGCGGCAACCGCCTCTCGACGACGCGCACGAGCCATGCGCTGACCAGGGTCAGGATCAAGAACAGCCCACCGACCATCGAGAGGGGCACCAGGTATCGGAAGGTCCGGTCGCCGATGATGGTGGCGACGTTGAGCATCTCCAGGACCGTCACCGCCGACAGGATCGGCGTGTCCTTGATGATCGACACCAGGTAGTTGCCGAGCGCAGGGATGATCCGAGGGATCGCCTGCGGCACGACCACGTCGCGGTAGACGAGCAGCATCGGCATGTTGAGCGCCAGCGACGCCTCCCACTGGCCGCGTGGCACGGCCTCGAGACCGGCGCGATAGACCTCCGACGTGTAGGCGCTGTACTGCAGGCCCAGCGCGATGGCGCCCGTGAGGAAGGCCGGAAGCACCAGCCCGTAGTTCGGAAGCACGAAGTAGAGGAAGTAGAGCTGCACCAGGAGCGGGGTGTCCCGCAGGAACTCGACGACGAACGCCGTCGGCCAGCTGACGATCTTGAGCGGAACGGCCCGCAGCAAGGCGAAGACGAGCCCTAGCGCCAGGGCGATCAAGAAGCCGAGGATGGTCGCCTCGATCGTGACCACCATGCCACGCAGCAGGATGGGGATGATGGATCCCGCGAAAGCCCAGTTGGAACTGGTGTTCCAGTGGAAACCGAACATCATGAGCGTGCCCTCGCGGCGGTCACGCCGACCCGGTTGGCGATGACGCGTTCGAGCAGACGCATGCCGGCCATCAGGATCAACGCCATGGCGAAGTACAGCACCAGGGTGAGGGAGTAGATCGGCACGGACTTCAGCGTCAGGTTGCGGAGGGTCTGGGCGCGGAACGTGAGGTCGCTCAACGTGATGAGCGAGACCAGAGCGGTGTCCTTGAGGTTCTGGACCGCAAGGTTTCCGAACGGCGGCATCATCTCTACCAGGGCCTGGGGCAGCACCACGTTCCAGAGCGTGTAGCGTTTGGTGAAGTTGAGGGCGACGGCCGCCTCGTACTGGCCGGTCGGTACGGCGAGGATGGCGCCGCGGACCACCTCGGCACCGTACGCGCCGATGTTGAGTCCGAGGGCCAGGATGCCCGCGAGGGTGGGACCGAGGGTCACCCCCAGGAGCGGAAGCGCATAGAACAACCAGAACATCTGCACCAGCAGACTGGTGCCGCGAAAGATCTCGATATAGACGATCGATAGGATACGGATGGGCCAGAAGGTCGACAGCTTGCCGATACCGGATGCGAACGCCAGCACCGCCCCCACGCCCGTGGAAACCAGCGCCAGCTCGGCGGTCACCCGTGCGCCTCTGAGCAGCGGTGGCAGGAGCGTACTCAGGGTTTCCATGTCGGACCTCCCGGGAACGTACCGGCGGCCTTGCCCGGTGGGCACCGGCCGATAGGATGACTGGTCACGAAGACCGAGTCGCGCGAACGCACCGTGTCGCCGGATCGAACGGGATACCGGCCCGGCCCGCACGGTCCGCGATCGCGAGCAACCGATGAGGCCGGAGGAAGGGCGCCGCGCGGCGCCCTTCCTCCGGCTCGGGCATTACTGGGCCTGGCAGAGCCCCTGCGTGGTCTTCGCCAGGGCCGCCTGAGCGTCCTGCGTGGTGAGGCCGTAGCCGGTCAGGATCTTGGTCCATGCCGGCGTCTGCTGGAAGGCCGCGAGCTTCGCGTCGAACTCCTTGACGAAGGCCGCGTGGTCCTTGTTGAAGCTGAAGCCGCCGTAGCTACGCACCGACTTGCCGTTGACGACGGGCTGCGTGAAGGGTGCAGCGGGCTCCACCTTGCTCGAGTTCTTCGCAAGGCGCTGGACCGTGAGGCCGGTACCCGCGTAGGCGTTGATGCGCCCGGTCTCGACCGCCGACAGCGCGTCGGCGTTGGCCGGCAGCATCACCAGCTGGTTCTGTGGGATGCCCATGGCCTGGGCGAACTTGAGCTCATCCGCGCCGGAGACGATGCCCATCTTGAGGCTGTGGTCCTTCACGAAGGCCTCGTAGCCATGGATGTTGTCGGGGTTCCCGGCCTTGACCATCAGGCCCTCGCCGTAGCTCGAGTTGGGCTTGGAGAAGATCACCTGCTGGCACCGGGCCGGCAGGATGTTCTGGCCGGCCGCGACCATGTCGAAGCGGTTGGCCTTCAGCCCCGGGATGAGCGATCCGAACTGGGTGACGACCCACTGGATGTTGGTGATGCCCATCTCCTTGAGCACCGCCGTGGCCACGTCGGGCGCGATGCCCTTGGCGTCCCCGTTGGCGTCGACGTACCCGTACGGGATCTCGTTGGCTACGGCGATGCGGATGTAGCCGCGCTGCTTGACCTGGCTCATCAGCGACGATTGCGCGAACGCCATGGCGCCGAACAACAGAGCCAGCATGCTGAGCGCGACTGCCTTGAACATACGTTTGGCCATGATTGCCTCCTCGTGGAAGAACGTCGTGTCTCTGGACGCGTGCGTGGCCATCACCACGCGCCTCGCGGCGTACCCGGCCGGCGCTATGGCGGCGCCAGGCCGGTGCGCGTCCGACGGCCGGTGCCTGCGAGGCTGCGTGCCTCGCCGACCTCGGGCGGCACCTCGTCGAGCAAGCTTCGACTCACAGCCTCCTCCTCCGTTCTGGTTCCCCATCGTTCGAGCGCAACGATGCCCGATGGGCAGCGACGTCTCGGCTCAATGTTCCAGGACGGCCTTCAGGAACCCCTGCGTCCTGGGATTTTCCGGGCTCGAAAAGATCTTGGAGGGCGGCCCCTCCTCGGCTACCTGACCCGCGTCGAAGAAGACGACGCGGTCGGAGACGTCACGGGCGAAGCCCATCTCGTGCGTGACGATGAGCATGGTCATGTTGGTTTCGTGGGCGAGCTGGCGCAGGATCCCCAGCACCTCACCGACGAGCTCCGGGTCGAGGGCGGATGTCACTTCGTCGAAGAGCATGAGGTCGGGGTCCATGGCCAGCGCGCGCGCGATCGCGACGCGCTGCTTCTGGCCGCCGGAGAGCTGGGAAGGGAACGCGCCCACCTTGTCGCCGAGCCCCACCATGTCGAGGAGCTCCTTGCCGCGCTTCTCGGCGGCCGCGCGCTTGACGCCCTTGACGTGGATGGGCGCCTCGGTGACGTTGCGAAGCACGCTCATGTTCGGGAACAGGTTGAAGTGCTGGAACACCATCCCGATGCGGTTGCGCACGCGCCGCAGCTGACGGTCCGGGGCCGGCAACTGTCGACCGTCGACCTCGCGATGCCACAGCGGCTCGCCGCCGACGAACACCTTGCCCCCGTCCGGTTTGACGAGCGTCATGAGCACGCGCAGGATGGTGGTCTTGCCTGAGCCACTGGGACCGATGATGGCGACCTTCTCCCCGGCCCCGACCGTGAAGTCCAGGTCGTTCAGCACCGTGAGCGAGCCGAACGACTTGCGCACCTTCTCGAAGCGCACCATCGGCTCGGCATTCCGCAAGGAATCGGTCCTTGCGGCCTCGTCGTATTGGGTCGGCTCGCTTCCGGTCGTCACTGCCACGGGGCCCTCCTCCGTCGTGCGTCAGCCCAGCACGAAGCTCGCGAGCTTGAGTTCGGTCATCTCGTGCACCGCGAAGCGGACGCCTTCCCGCCCGAGTCCGGAGCCCTTGACGCCTCCAAAGGGCATGGCGTCGATGCGATAGTCGGTGCTGTCGTTCACCATGACGCCTCCGTAGTGAAGGGAGGAGACCGCGCGATGCGCGGTGCCCAGGTCACGCGTGAAGACGGCTGCCTGCAGACCGTAGTCGACGTCGTTCGCCACGGCTACGGCCTCATCCAGGTCACGCACCTTCTGCAGGATCGTGACCGGCCCGTACACCTCGTCCTGCGCGAGACGGTTCGTCGCCGGAACCCCTTCGAGCAACGTCGGCTCGAAGCGGTTGCCGTCGAAACCACCCCCCGCCAGGAGGTGCGCTCCATCGGTCCGTGCCCCTTGTACCATACCCGCGATGCGCTCCACGTTGGGCGCGTCGATGACGGGTCCCATGTCGGTGGACTCGTCGAGCTTCGGCCCCGTGCGCACGGCCTTCGCGCCGGCCACCATGCGGTCGCGTACTTCGTCGTAGACACCGTCCTGGACCAGCAGGCGCTGGACGTGCAGGCAGTTCTGCCCCGCGGCCCAGAAGGCGCCCGACAGGATCGCCGGGAGGGCCGCCTCGAGATCGGCGTCCTCGAGGACGATGGTGGGAGCGTTGCTACCGAGCTCCATGCTGTAGCGCTTCAGGCCCCCCGACCGCACGATCGCTTCGCCAGTCTCCTTGCCACCGGTGAACGACACCACGCGCACGCGCCCATCACGCACCAGCGCGTCGCCCACCACACTGCCGCGGCCCGTGACGACCTGCAACACGTCGGGCGGCAGTCCGCTCTCGAGCAGCAACTGGGCGAGCTTGAGCGCGCTGAGCGGCGTCTTGGAGTCGGGCTTGAGCACGATGGCGTTGCCCGCCGCGATCGCGGGCCCCACCTTGTGCGCCACCAGGTTCAAGGGATCGTTGAACGGCGTGATCGCTGCCACGATGCCGACGGGCTCCGGCACGAAGTAGCCGAAGCGGCCTTCGCTGCCGGGCCGCTGGTCGAAGGCCAACGTCTCGCCGTGCAGCCGCCTCGCCTCCTCCGCGCTGAGGCGGAGCGTGTCGGCGGCACGCGAGGCCTCCTTGCGCGCCTCGCGGATCGTCTTGATGCCCTCGCGCGCGATCACCGTGGCGAAGGCCTCCAGGTCTTCTTCGAGTCGCCGCGCGGCCTCCATGAGCACGGCCATGCGCTGGTGGGTGGGGATCGTGCGGGCGAGTGCGGCGCCGCGTTCGGCCGCCGCCAGCGCCCGTTCCATGTCGTCCGTAGTGGCCTGGGGCACGGTGTCGATGACGCTGTCGTCGTCCGGATCCATGACCTCGATGACGGCGTCGCGCTCGACCCAGTTTCCGGCCAATAGCATTTCCATGCTCAATGCCTCCCTCTGCCATGGAGGGCAATCAGGTCCTCGACGAGCGCGTAGCCGGTGGCGAGGCGGCCCGCCCCGGGCCCGACCAGGGTGACGTCCCCCAGCAGATCGGTCGTGAAGGTACAGGCGTTGGTCGGCCCGCCGATACCGGCCAGGGGGTGCGACAGCGGTACACGCTCCGGCCGCACGCTGCCGCGGACGACGCCGTCCGCGCCGCGCTCGACGCTACCCAGGAGCTTCCAGCGCTCGCCCGCCTGCTTCGCAGCCTCGACGTCGTCGGGCGTGATGGCACGGATTCCTTCCCGCTCGACGTCGTCCATGGTGAGCGCCTGGTCCATCACCAGGTTCGCCAGGATCACCACCTTGCCGGCAGCATCGATTCCGTCCACGTCGCCGCTCGGGTCGGCCTCCGCGTACCCCTCCCGCTGCGCCTCGGCGAGCGCGCTCTCGAAGTCGAGCCCGGCCTCCATGCGCGTGAGGATGTAGTTGGTGGTGCCGTTGAGGATCCCCTGGATGCGGCGCACGCCCGCCGCCGCCAGCAAGCCGGCTCCGAGCGCCAGCGTCGGGGTGCCGCTCATCACCGTGCCCTCGACGCCGATGCCGGCACCGTGCTCGTCGGCCAGGCGCCGGAGCTCGGCGAAGCGCAGCGCGATCGGGCCCTTGTTGGTGGTGATCACGTCCATGCCCCGGGAGAGCGCCGAGCGCACGTGGGTGAGCGCAGGCTCCCCGGTCTTCAGGTCGGTGAAGCTGAGCTCCGCCACGGCGTCGGCCCCGGAGCGCTCGATGGTCGTGACGGCGTCCCAGCCCTTGGCGTCGGCCTCCAGGACCTCCAGGGCATCGGCGGCGCCCAGCAACTCGCGGGGATCGAAACCGCGCTCGCGGTAGACGCTACCGCGGTTGACGTCGCTGACGGCGGTGATGACGACCTCCAGCCCATGGCGCTCCGCCAGCGTCTGCGAGCGCTCGGCGAGGATCTCGGCCAACCCCTGCCCCACCGTGCCGAAGCCGATCAGCGCCAGCCGGGTCGCGCTCATGCCCGCTCCCCCACCCCGTGTCGCTCGGCGGCGACGGCCAGGGCCTGGTCCAGATCGGCGATGAGATCGTCGACGTTCTCGATCCCCACCGAGTAGCGCACCAGGCTCTCGGGGATGCCCATGGCGGCGCGCTCCTCCGCCGTCAGCTCGACGTGGCTGCCGGTGGCAGGCGGGGCCACCACCGTCTCCACGGCACCCAGGTTGGCCGCGCGGTGGGCAAAGCGCAGCAGCGGCAGGAAGGTCTTGACGGCCTCGAAGCCGCCCTGCAACTGGAACGACAGCATGCCGCCGAAACCGCGCATCTGGCGCGCGGCGACATCGTGGTTGGGATGGCTCTCCAGGCCCGGGTAGAACACGGCCGCCACGTACGGATGATCCTTCAGGTGGCGGGCGATGGCGAGCGCGCTCTCGTTCTGCCGCGCAATACGCAACCCCAGGGTCTTCATGCCCCGCAGCAAGAGGTAGGCGGCCTCGGGGTGGAGGGTGGCACCGTTGATCTCGCGGAAGTGGTAGATGCGTTCCACCACCTCCTTCGGACCGATCACGGCTCCGCCCAGGGCGTCCGCGTGGCCACCCAGGTACTTGGTGGCACTATGAATGACCAGGTCCGCTCCCAGGGTGAGGGGGTTCTGGTTGATGGGGGTCGCGAAGGTGTTGTCGACGACCACCGTGGCGCCTACCTCGTGCGCCGCCCCCGCCAGGCGCTCGATGTCCATGATCTTGCAGGTCGGGTTGGTCGGGCTCTCCAGGTAGAGGACCTGACATCCCTTGCCGACCTCTGCCTCGATGGCCGCGAAGTCGGTCGTCTCGCAGAGCTGCACCTCGATACCGAAGCGCGGGAGGAACTCGGTGAAGATCTTGTTGGTCCCTCCGTAGGTATCCTTCACCGAGACCACGCGGTCGCCGGGCACGAGAAGCGTGAACAGGGTGTTGCTGATGGCGGCCATGCCGGTCGCGAAGCTGGTGGCAGCCTCGCCCCCCTCCAACTGGCGTACCTTCTCCTCGAACGCCTGCACGGTGGGATTGGTGTTTCGGCCGTAGATGTGGCCCTCGCGCTTGCCGAGCGCGACGTCGCGCCACTCGTCGACGTCGTCGTAACCGAACGACACGCTGTGCACCACCGGCACCTGCGTGGCGCCCTGCATGGTGGGGCGGTCCTCGCCGGCCCAGACCGCCAGGGTTTCCAGCGCGGGATCACGCTGCTTCGTCATGCCTCGACCTCCAAACCAGGTACTTCGTAACGATGGCCCGCCCTAGGGCAGGGCCAGGATGGGTCCCTCCAAATAGGAATTGATGCGGCCCAGGCACAGCACCATGTGCTTGCGCCGGACGGCGGCCACCCCCTCCATGTCGTCGCGCCGGAGCGCCTGCAGCACGCTCTCGATCTCGTCGACGATGTAGTCGACCTCGTCCTCCCAGGTCATCTCTGGAAGGAGCTGCAGCCACACCCTGGTGGTCTGCCAGAACAGCCGGTCGGCGATCTCCCGCAGCGGCTGGTTGCCGATAGCAAGCGAGAGCTCCTCATTGAAGCTGTGGTAGACCCGCGCCAGCGCCTCCGGATCGCCCCGTTCCCGCAGGGCACGCGCTTCCGTCGCCAGCTTCGCCAGCAGCTCGAGGTCGTCGTCGGTGATCCGCGCCGGCGGGATCTCGCCGATCAGGTCGATCAGCTTGAGCCGCAGCGCGTAGACCTCCCTCAGGTACTGCAGGTCGACCGTCGTGACCATGGTGCCGACGCCGTGACGGCTCATCACCAGTCCCTCGAACTCGAGCCGCTGCAGGGCCTGCCGGATCGGCGTGCGGCTCACGCCGAACTCGTCGGCCAAAGCGTTCTCGCTCAGCATCGAGCCCGGCGGGTAGCGCAACAGGCAGATGCGGTCGCGCAGCTCGCGGTAGATCACGTCGACGCCGCGTGGGCGGGTGGAAGCATCACGGGCATGCATAGTCTTGCAAATGCCTTCTTTCGGGTGCTGGGCTGACCCGGAGCCCTGCTGGCGCGGAGATGGTTGACCGGCAACGAACAGGGGACCTAGAATGCGGGGAGCGTAGTACTTGTATACAAGTTGTAGACAACGAGAGTGTACGCGTCCCGCCGAGAGGTTGTCAACCTCCGGCCGCGGGCGGAAGGGACCACGGATGCGGCAGCGCGAGGATCTCGTCTTCCCCATGCAGGAATACCAGCGGCGCCTGGACGCGCTTCGTGGCGTGATGGCCGAGCAAGGGCTCGACGCCGTGCTCACCACCACCCCCGAGAACATCTCCTACCTCACCGGATTCGACTCGCCCGGCCACTACTGGTTCCAGGGGATGGTCGTTCCGCTCCAAGGTGAGCCCTTCACGTTCTTACGTCTGCTGGAAACGAGTGGTATCGAGGCCGAGACCTGGGTGGAGCTCAACTACGGCTACCACGACAGCGACGACATCATGGCCAGCCTGGCGGCGCGCATGCTCGACCACGGTCTGGCGGACATGCGCGTCGGGTACGAGCAGGACTGCTGGTTCTTCACCGCCTCGCAGCAGCAGCGCCTGCTCTACTCCCTGCCGAGCATCGAGTTCGTCGATGCCTCCGGCTTGATCGAGCAGCTGCGCCTGATCAAGTCCGACTTCGAGGTCGAGCAGATCCGCCGGGCAGGTGCGGCCGCTTCGGTCGCCATGCGGGCCGGCGTCGACGCCGTCGCCGCGGGCCGGACCGAGGACGAGGTCGCGGCCGAGATCACCGCCGCCCTGATCCGAGGAGGAAGCCACTGGCCGTCCATCGTCCCGTTCATCGCCTCGGGCGAGCGCGGCGCCATCGGACACGCCACCTGGAAGGGGCGCACCATCGAGCCCCGCGACACCGTCTTCCTGGAGATCGGAGGCTGCCGCAACCGCTACCACGCCGCCATGATGCGCACGGTCGCGGTTGGCGGCGCCGACCCCGAGATGAAGCGCGCCTTCGACGTGGTGCTGCAGGCCTTCGATGCCGCCATGCGCACCATCCGGCCGGGCGTTCCCGCCGGCGAGGTCGACCGGGTGTGCCGGGCGCTCATCGCCGATGCGGGCTTCGGCGAGAACCAGGCGTCCCGCACGGCCTACTCCATCGGGATCGCCGTCCCGCCCGACTGGGGTGAGGGGCAGATCCTCAGCATGAAGCCGGGCGAGGGGCGCCCGCTCCAACGCAACATGACCTTCCACGTGCTGCCATGGGTCCAGATCCCGGGCAAGGGGGGCGTCGGGTGCAGCGAGACGGTCCGTGTCACCGAGGATGGTTGCGAGCGGCTGACCGACTTCCCGCGCGAGCTGTTCGAAGCCTGACGGTCACAACCGCCGAGGCCGCCCTCAGGGACGCCCCGGCGCCGGAGGCGCGAACGCCTCGCCGGCGCGCGCCTCGAGGGCAGCCGCCACCCGCAGCAGGCGCGCTTCCTCGAGCGCCGGGGCCAGCAGTTGGACGCCCGTCGGCAGCCCTTCGTCCGTGCGCCCCGCCGGGACGCTGACCGCCGGAAGCCCCGACAGGTTGGCCAGGCAGGTACAGATGTCGCCGACGTACATTGCCAGAGGATCGTCGACCTTCTCGCCCAGGCGGTAGGCGGCACTCGGCGCGGTAGGGGTCAGCAGCAGGTCGGCGCCCGCGAAGGCGGCCGCCAGATCGTCGGCGATGACGCGCCGGACCTTGAGCGCCTTGCCGTAGTAGGCGTCGTAGTAGCCCGCGGATAGGGCGAAGCTCCCCATCAGCACGCGGCGGCGCACCTCCCGGCCGAGCGTTCGGCCACGGGAGCGGCGCATCACGGCCTCCTGGCCGTCGCCGTCCTCGCCGAGCCGGGTGCTGTAGATCATGCCGTCGTAACGGGCCAGATTGCTGCTCGCCTCGGCCGTGGCCACCAGGTAGTAGGCGGCCACCGCATGCTGCACGCTGGGTACGCTCGCCTCGATCACCTCCGCGCCGAGCTCACTCAGGGCCGCAACGGTGCGCTCGAGACCCTGCAGCACGCCCGGTGCGTTGCCGTCACCGCTCAGCTCGCGGACCACGGCCACGCGCGTCCCCGACAGGTCGGGCGGCCCAACGTCCGGCCCCCCTGCTTCCGCCCCCAGTCCCGCGAGGCCTCGGAGCGCCTCGGCGTCGGCCTCCAGGCTGGTGCCGTCGAGCGGGTCGAAACCGGCCATGACCGCCAGAGCCAGCGCCGCGTCGCGGCTGCTTCGGCTCAGCACGCCCACCTGATCCAGCGAGCTGGCGTAGGCGACGACGCCGTGGCGCGAAAGGCGGCCGTAGGTGGGCTTGATGCCGAGAACGCCGCAGAACGCCGCCGGCAACCGCACCGATCCGCCGGTGTCGGTGCCAAGCGCCAGCGGCACGACGCCGGCCGCCACGGCCGCAGCCGAGCCCCCCGAGGAGCCGCCGGGAACGCGCTCGGGATCCCAGGGGTTCCGGACGGGGCCGAAGGCGGAGTTCTCGTTGCTCGACCCCATGCCGAACTCGTCCAGGTTGGCCTTGGCGATCACGACGGCGCCCGCGTCCTCCAGCCGCGCCACCACGGTGGCGCTGTAGGGCGGCACGAACGTCTCCAGGCTCTTCGAGCCGGCCGTGGTGCGGACCCCCTCGAGGCACAGGTTGTCCTTCACGACGACAGGAACGCCGGCGAGCGGGCCGGGGTCGTCTCCCCGCGCCACGGCCGCGTCGACGGCGCGCGCCCGCTCGCGGGCACGGTCGCCCGCGACGGTCAGGAGCGCGTTCAGCGGCCGGATCGCCTCGGCCCGCCGTAGTGCGTCCTCCACGGCGCTCACGGCCGTGCGACTCCCCTCGCGAACCTCGCGGGCCAACAGCCAGGCGCTCGTCATGCCGGCGAGCATACCAGAGGCAAGTTCGAGAGTTGCGTCCCGCACGGCCTTCGAGTGCGGTGTTTCATCGTGCCGCGGACGCCGTAGGCGGCTAGAATGGGCAGGCATGGCCCGTACCCGCACGCCCGCCCCGGCTTCCGACACCCGCATCGTCGGAGCGGGGCACTCGGAGGAAGGTCGCGTGCGTGCCGTCAACCAGGACAGCTTCTACGTCGGACGGATCCCGGGCATGGGCTATCTCGCCGTCGTCGCGGACGGCATGGGTGGTCACCGGGCGGGCGAGATCGCCAGCCGCAAGGCGGTCGAGGTGCTCAAGCGCGAGCTGGAGCGCTCGCGGCTGCTTCCGCCGGTAGCGCTGGCCAGAGCGGCACAGACCGCCAACTTCGAGGTCTACGACTACGCCGCCGAGCACCTCGAGGTGCGCGGCATGGGCACGACGCTCACCGCCGTCTACCTGGACGATCAGGTCGGCCTCATCGGCCACGTCGGCGATTCGCGTGCCTATCTGATCCGGGAGGGTGAGATCCGTCAGCTGACGGCCGACCACAGCTGGGTCGCGGATCGGGTCCGGCAGGGACTCCTCACCGCGGACGAGGCCCGTCGTCATCGCTGGCGCAACGTGATCACCAACGCGCTCGGCGCCACTGCCAGCTTCCGCCTCGACGTGCTGCACTTCGAGGTCCGGCCGGGCGACCGCATCCTGCTGTGCAGCGATGGTGTCAGCATGCTGCTCTCGGAAGCGATCATGCTCAAGATCGTCACCGAGGAGGCGCCCCAGGCTGCGGCGGAGCAGCTCGTCATCGAAGCCAACGACCGTGGCTCCCCGGACAACGTCACCGCCGTGGTGGTCGAGGTCCGGCAGGTGGAACCGCGCCCCAAGCGGTACGCCCTGCCCGATCCGGCGACCGGCCCCGAGTCGGTCGACATCAGCGACACCATGAGTGGCATCCGGCGCATCGAGGACGAGTTCCCCGCCAACGGGCCGCTCAGCAAGCTGCGCAAGCACCCCTGGTACCCCTACCGCATCTGGATCCTCGGCTCGCTGTACTTGCTGCTGCTGTTCCTGCTGTTCAGCCTGTGGCGCGGGTAGCGGAGCGCCGGCCCTTGTAGGGGCGCGGCGAGCCCGTCTCACACGCGCCTGCTAGGCTGAGGCCATGAAACGCACCGTGAGGACCGAGTCCGCGCCGGCCGCCGTCGGCCCCTACTCGCAGGGCGTGCGGGTCGGCGACCTGCTGTTCACTTCCGGGCAGATCCCGCTCATGCCCGACGGCACGCTCGTCGAAGGCGACGTCCGCGAGCAGACGCGGCAGGTGCTGCGGAACCTCGAGGCCGTGCTGGAGGCGGGCGGCTCGGGCCTCGACCGGGTCGTGAAGTGTACCTGCTTCCTCGCCGACATGAACGACTTCGCCGTCTTCAACGAGGCCTACGGCGCCTACTTCGGCGACGAGCGACCCGCCCGCAGCGCCGTCGAGGTGGCGCGGCTCCCGAAGGACGTGCTCATCGAGATCGAGGCCGTCGCCGAGGCGGGTTGAGGCCGCCCCGCCGGGGGTAGCCGGGGATTGCCCATGAGCACCGACGCCGACGCCATCACCAACGCCATCGACGCGACCGCGGTCACGCTGCCCGGGGACGGCGCCACGCTGCGGGGCCACCTGGCACGGCCGGCAACGGCGGGCCCGCACCCGGCGGTCGTCGTGATCCACGAGATCTTCGGCCTCAACGACAACATCCGGGCCATCGCAGAGCGCTTCGCCGGGGAGGGCTACGTGGCCCTCGCCGTCGACCTCTTCGCCGGGCGCAACCGCGCCGTGTGCATGGCGCGCTTCATGCGCGGCCTGCTGTGGAACTCGCTGGGGCACCAGGGCATCCGGGATCTACGGCGCGCCCTCGACTGGCTGGCCGCGCGCCCCGAGGTGGCGGGGGACCGTCTCGGAACCATCGGCTTCTGCCTGGGCGGATCGTTCGCCATCGCCTGGGCCGCCGGCGACGACCGGCTCAAGGCCGTGGCTCCCTTCTACGCGCAGAACCCACGACCGATCACGGCCGTGGAGCGCCTCTGCCCCGTCGTGGGCTCGTACCCGGGGCGCGACTTCACGGCCGGGGCGGGGCGCCGTCTGGAGCAGGCGCTCGATACGGCCGACATCGCCCACGACATCGAGGTCTACCCGGGGGCCCTGCACTCCTTCTTCAACGACCTGAACCCACGCAGCTACGACGCGGCGGCGTCGCAGGACGCCTGGCGCCGCACCCTGACGTACTTCGAGCGCTACCTGCAACCCGGGAAGACCTGATCTCCGAAGGGGTTCGCCCCGCGACCGCCCGGCTCAAGCCACCAGGGCCACGATGTACACCGCGTAGGCGACGAGCAGGATCACGCCGGCACTGCGGCCCAGTCGCGCGCTGCGCCACATCAGCGGGAGCAGCGCCAGGCTGAACAGACCCATCACCACGATGTCGATGGTGGCGCCGCGCCCGTCGAAGCGGATGGGCTGCACGGCGGCCGTTGCGCCCAGCACGGCCAGCAGGTTGAACACGTTGGAGCCCACGATGTTGCCGAGGATGATGTCGGTCTCTCGACGCACCGCCGCCACCATGCTGCTCGCGAGCTCCGGCAGGCTCGTCCCGATCGCCACCAGCGTCAACCCGATGACACGCTGCGGCACGCCCAGCGAGGACGCGATCTGCACGGCGCCGTGGATGAGCAGTCGCGCCCCGAACCACAGCAACACGACCCCCACGGCCGTCCCCAGGATGCCGACCCAGACCGGCGCTCGTCCCGCTCCCCCGCCCTCCTCGACCTCGTCGAGGACCGATGATCCGGTGCGCGTGATCACCCACAGGAAGCCCGCCAGGAGCGCCAACAGCGCCACGCCCTCCCAGCGTGTGACGGCGCCGCCATACAGCACCGGCGCCACCAGGGCGGTCACGAGCAGCATCAGCGGCACCTCACGCCGCACGAAGCGGGTGCCGGTGACGAGCGGGAAGATCATGGCGGTGATCCCGAGGATCAGCCCAACGTTGGCGATGTTCGAGCCGACAACGTTGCCGATGGCGATCTCCGGGGTGCCGGAGAGGGCGGCCGTGAGGCTGGCGGCGAGCTCCGGCGCGCTCGTGCGGAAGGCCACGACGGTCAGGCCGATGACCATCGGCCTGACGCCCAGCCGCCGGGCCAGACCGCTGGCCGACCGCACCAGGACCTCGCCCCCCACGTAGAGCAATGCGACGCCGATGAGCAGCAGCACCAGGCTCATGCCGTCAGCCTTCCACAGCAAGGGCGCGCGGCGGCTCCGTCGCCGCCGCGCCACCCTTGCAAGCCCGTGTCGAGAACGCTCAGCAGGGCCTCACTCCGCCTCGAGCCCCCTCAGCTCCGCCGCCACAGGACCTCGCGCTTGACCTCCTCGATGGCCTGCGTCACCGGGATGCCGCGCGGACATGCCTCGGTGCAGTTGTAGGCGGTGCGGCAGCGCCACAACCCGTTGACCTGGTTGAGCGCCTGCAGCCGCTGCTCGGCACCGTGATCGCGCGAGTCGAAGATGAAGCGATGGGCGTTGACGATGGCGGCCGGCCCGATGTAGCGGCCATTGGTCCAGAACACCGGGCAGCTGGTGGTGCAGGCAGCGCAGAGGATGCACTTGGTGGTGGCATCGAAGCGCTCCCGGTCCTCGGCGCTCTGGTAGCGCTCGGTGACCGGAGGCGGGTCGTCGTTGATGAAGTAGGGGAGCACCGCGCGGTACGCGTCGAAGAACGGCTCCATGTCGACGATGAGGTCCTTGAGCACCGGGAGCCCACGCAGCGGCTCCACCGCGATCTCGTTCCCCAGGTCCTTGACCAGCACCTTGCACGCAAGCCGGTTGACGCCGTTGATGACCATGGCGTCGGACCCGCAGATGCCGTGGGCGCAGCTCCGGCGGTAGCTGATGCTCCCGTCCTGCTCCCACTTCAACTCGTTGAGCACGTCGAGAACCCGGTCCATCGGCCCCGCCTGGATCTTGAACTCCTGCCAGTGGGGGCGCGCGTCGTTCTCCGGGTCGTAGCGTTTGATCCTGAACGTGACGTCCATGCCAGCGCCCCCTAGTACACCCGGGGCTTCGGCTCGTAGATGCCGAGCGTCACGGGCTTGTAGTCGATGCGCACGCCGCTTCCGTCCTTGTAGACCAGCGTGTGCTTGAGCCAGTTCTCGTCGTCACGCTCCTTGAAGTCCTCGCGCGAGTGCGCGCCGCGCGACTCCGTACGGTTGAGCGCTGCGTGGGTGAGCTGCTCGGCGTTGTCGAGCAGGAAGCCGAGCTCGAGCGCCTCCATGAGCTCGGTATTGAACTGCGAGCCGCTGTCCTCGACGCCGACCTCCTTGTAGCGCTGCTTCAGCTCGGCGACCTTGTCGACCTGGGCCTGGAGCGTCTCGGCCGTGCGGAACACCGACGCCTGATCCATCATGCTGCGCTGCAGCTCCTTGCGCAGGCGACCGGCCTTCTCCTTGCCGGAGCCACTGCGCGTCGTGGCGAGCAGCTCCCGTGCACGCTCCTCGGCGTCTGCGGGGAGATCCGGGTAGGGGTTGGCGGCTGCGTACTGGGCCGCGTGGATGCCCGCCCGACGGCCGAACACCAGCAGATCGCCGAGCGAGTTCGTGCCCAGTCGGTTGGCGCCGTGGAGACTGGCACACGCCACCTCGCCGGCGGCGTAGAGGCCGGGCACGATGGTGTTGGCACCGTCGATGATGACGTTGGTGTCGATGGTGGTGGGGATCCCGCCCATGGCGTAGTGCGCGGTGGGCTGGACCGGCACCGGTTCGGTGATCGGGTCCACGCCGAGGTAGATGCGGGCGAACTCGGTGATGTCGGGGAGCCGCTCCTCGATGATGTGCGCGTCGATGTGAGTCAGGTCGAGCAGGATGTGGTCCTTCTCCGGGCCCACGCCGCGCCCCTCGCGAA
>CAZIBD010000053.1:0-21912 GCA_964536935.1 uncultured bacterium
TTCCGTGCGATGGCCAGCGCCTTCGCCGCCGCGGCCGCGGTAACCGGCTGCGGGTTGGGCTTGAAGGCCCCCGGAAGCGAGGTTACTCCCGGCGCGCAGGACGTGAGCACGGCAACGAGCAGGGCAGCGAGGGCGACGATGCGAAACGTTCTCATGAGCGTCCTTTCGGCGTTGGGCGGTTGCGAGGCATTGTACCGAAGGGTCCCTTCACGTTCCTCTCACCGACGCGGCCCGCCCGCTGGCAGCCGAGCGCCGAGGGTGCACGGACACCCTCGGCGCTCCCGCATTTCGCCCTTGCGACGCAGCTCAGTCGGGCATCGGACCGACATGCTCGACCTGCCGGTAGACCCTCCAGCTCCCATCCGCCTGTTGCCTGAGGACGGCCAGGAACGTGCCCTCGACGTGGCCGACCACGCCTCCTCGGTGGTCCAGCAGGTCCAGCGTGTAGGCCACCCGCGAGTAGGCGAGGGACCCGAACACCTCGGTCTCCTGGGGCTGGAGGTCGAGAACCGCGTCCTCGCTCGCCCAGCTCACGTCCGTTCGCAGACTCTCCAGGCCGGCGATGGCCTCACGACCCGGTGACAGATAGATGGCGTTGTCGTCCCACAGCGCAAGCCATGCCGCCATGTCGCCGGCGTTCCTGGCCGTCTCGTACTGCGCCCACACCTGAGCGATAGCACCTCTGGCCGCGCTCACTTGCGCGTCCGACTCACACGGCTGTGCCCAGGCAAGGGTAGGAACGAGCAACGCCGCCAGCACCAGCAGGTACCCGACCTTCGGTCTCATGATGATCCCCTCGATGATCCGGAAGGCGTCCGAACGACCGGCCTCGACACGGCATCCCCCCTTTCCTCACAGCCCCTCGGGCATGGCTCGGGAAGCCTCCATGGAGCCGTGCCCCGCAAGCGCCCGTTGGGAGCGAGGCTTCGTCATGCTCATCGTGAGGGGAGGACGGGAGCCGCCCGCTCCCAGGGCATATAGTGTAGCGGCCGGCAGGCCGCGCCTGCACGAGGCAAAGGTCCCCGCCACCGGGGTGCGAGACGTGGAGGAGCACCGTGTATGAACGTCGATCCCTCGAGCAGCTGACGACCGCCGACGGTCGGCCCTTGCCCCACACGTTCCATCGGCGGGATGGCGAGGCCGACGCGTTGGCGCTGCTGTTTCCCGGCTTCGGGTACCGGGCGACGATGCCGCTGCTCCACTACACCGAGCGAAGCCTGTTGTGGCGCGGCCTCGACGTGCTCCGCCTGGACCTGGCCTACGACACCGACCCGGCTTTCGAGGCCGCGGCGCCCTCCGCACGCCGCGCGTGGCTACGCCGGGACGCCGAGCGCGCGGCTCGGGCGGCGATGAGCCAGCGTGCCTACCGGAGGCACGTGCTGGTGGGCAAGTCGCTGGGGACCCTGGCGCTCGCCGATCTGGTCGAGGAGACCTTCGTCGACGACCCGCCCACCTGCATCTGGTTGACGCCACTGCTCGGCAACGAGGGGCTCCGTCGCGCCGTGCTGCAGCGCCGGCCACCGTCGCTCTTCGCGATCGGCACCGCCGACGCTCTCTACGACGAAGCCGTGCTGCAGGAGCTGACGTCGGCCACGGACGGGCGAGCCGTGGTGCTCGAGGGCGCCGACCACAGTCTGGAGATTGCCGGCGACGTGCGTGCCAGCCTCGATGCGTTGCGCACGTATGGCGGAGGGCTCGAAGCCTTCCTCGACGCACGGGGCTTCGCCGCCGCCGAAAGGCCGACCTCCTGACGCTCGAACCGCCGTGCGCTCCTATCCGGCCCGGGGGTCGTGCCCGGCCGCGAGAAGATCGCGGATCTCCGTGAGCAAGCGCTCCTCGGCCGGCACCGGCGCCGGTGCCTCCGGCTCGGCAGGCTCGGCCGGCTTCTCCGCGCGGCGCTTCATGGCGTTGAACGATCGAACGATCAGGAAGACCGTGAAGGCGATGATCAGGAAGTTGATGATGGTATTGATGAACGCACCGTACTGGATGACGGGAGCGCCCGCGGCGACGGCGGCGTGCACCGAGGCATAGGCGCCGGCGTTCTTCAGGATGATTCCGAGGTTGCTGAAGTCGACACCGCCGAGCAACAGGCCGATGACGGGCATGATCA
Source organism: uncultured bacterium (assembly GCA_964536935.1). Classification (GTDB taxonomy): domain Bacteria; phylum Deinococcota; class Deinococci; order Deinococcales; family Trueperaceae; genus JASBRS01. The sequence continues at coordinate 2,114 of CAZIBD010000053.1, forward strand.
CCTGATTCACGAGCGATGCCGTGATGGCACCGAACGCGGCGCCGATGATGACGGCCACGGCCAGGTCCAGCACGTTTCCGCGGCTGATGAACTCCCGGAATTCCTTGAGCATCGACGACCTCCCGAAGTCTTCGCGCCCACTCTACGGTGGCGTCGGGAACCGCGCAGCGACGGTTGCGCCGTCCACCACCTCCCTGCACCGCTGCCGCGCGACCTGTCGCACGCCCCGCCACCTTGCCGGGCTGGTCGGGCGGGGCGCCCCGGATCGAGGGCGGCCGGCCGAACGAGCGTCGCCCAGAGCGCTTGGTGGTTCCAGGTGGAAGGGGTAGCATCGGCTGCAGGAGCCGGGGGGCTCCCCAGAGAGGCGACGTGGCGCAACCCCCATCGCACAACGAGCGACCCCTTCCCGACGGGGAGGGCGGACCCTCCGGCGGCTCGCCGGATCCGGTAGGCAGCGCCGCGGAGCCTGCGGCGCACCCGGAGGCACGCCCGACCGGCAAGTGGACGACGCTGGCCATCGTCGGGATCGGCGTGTTCATGTCCACGCTGGACGCTTCCATCGTCAACATCAGCCTGCCTGCCATCGCGCACCGCTTCGAGGTGCCCCTCAACGGGGTGGTGGAGTGGGTCGTCATCGCGTACCTGCTCGCCGTCGCCGCGCTGCTGCTGACGATCGGGCGCCTGGCCGACATGGCGGGCCACAAAGCGATCTGGATCGCCGGCCTTGCGACCTTCACCGTGGGCTCCGCGCTGTGTGGCGCGGCTCCTTCGCTAGGGGCGCTGGTGGGCTTCCGCGCCTTCCAGGGACTGGGGGGCGCGTTCCTGATGGCCATCAGTCCCGCCATGCTGACGGCCGCCTTCCCGCCCCAGGAGCGCGGCCGGGCGCTCGGACTGAACGCGGTCATCGTGGCGCTCGGCATCAGCACGGGGCCTACCCTGGGTGGCGTGCTGACGCAGACCTTGACCTGGCGGGCCATCTTCTACGTCAACGTGCCGATCGGGCTGGTGGGCGTGATGGCCACCATCCGCTGGCTGCGCCGCCGCGCACCGACGGGCCGGGGGCGTTTCGACCCACTCGGCGCTGCCCTACTGGCGCTGGGGCTCGGCGGGGTCACGCTGGGCCTTTCGTTCGGCGAGGAATGGGGATGGACCTCCGCCCCCTTGATCACCTCCCTGGCGGTGGGCGTCGTAGCGCTGACCGCCCTCGTGGTCGTGGAACGCGCCGTGCTCGAGCCCATCCTCGACCTCGCGCTCTTCCGCAACCGCCTGTTCGCCGCGGCGAACGTCAGCCTCGTGTTGAGCTTCCTGGCGCTGTTCGCGGTGAGCTTCCTGATGCCCTTCTACCTCGAGGAGCTGCGGCGCTTCTCGACGCTCGACGCCGGCCTGCTTCTCACCCCACTACCGCTCACCCTTGCGATCATCGCGCCCTTCAGCGGCTCTCTAGCCGACCGGATCGGCACGCGCTGGCCGGCCACCCTCGGACTGGCCCTTGCGTGCGCGGGCCTCGTGCTCATCAGCACCCTCGGAGCGGACACGCCGCTCGGATGGGTGATCGGCACCCTCGTCCTCACCGGCATCGGCCAGGGGCTGTTCCAGTCGCCCAACAACAGCGCCCTCATGGGCGCCGCGCCACGGCAACGCCAGGGGGTCGCGGCAGGCATGCTGGCAACCGGGCGCGTCGTCGGCCAGAGCGTCAGCGTGGCGCTTGCGGGCGCCATCTTCATCTCCCTCGGGGGAGCGGCGGCCGGCGCGCAGCTGGCCGCGCTGACCCACGCAAGCCCGGCCGACCCCGGCCCCGCTCACATCACCGCCCTTCAGCACACCTTCGCCGGCGCGTTCCACACCGCTTTCCTGGTGAGCGCCACCATCGCCGCCGTCGGAGTGGTGACGTCGCTGGTGCGCGGGCCCGAAGTCGTCGCCCGGCGGAGCTGAGTGAGCGCACCTCCGTACACCCCCCGCGGCTGGCGCCGCCTCGACCCGGTCGCGCGGGGCCTCATGTCGGCGCGGTTCCTGCGCAGCATGGCGCAGGGCGCGCTGGTCGTGGACTTCGTGCTCTACCTCAAGGCTCTCGGCTGGGGAGCGGCCTCGATCGGCCTCCTTCTGGGCGCCACCGGGATCGTGGGAGCCGCGATGCTGCTGGCCGCCGGCGTGCTGAGCGACCGGTTCGGACGCCGCCCGTTCCTGATGGCCTACCAGCTGGCATCGGCGGTGGGCGCCCTGGCCGTCGTCGTCTTCCCCCACTCGTGGGTGCTGGTGCTGACGGCCGTGCTTCTGGGGTACGGGCGCGGCGCCAACGGCGCGGCCGGACCGTTCGCTCCGGTCGAACAGGCGTGGCTGGCCGCGAGCGTGCAGTCCACGGGCCGCAGCCAGGCGTTCAGCCTCAACGCGGCTCTGGGGTTCTTCGGGATGGGCCTCGGCACCCTGATCGGCTCGGCCGTGCCGCTGTTCGAGCGATTCCTTCCGGGGCCCACGGCCTACGAGCCGCTGTTCGTACTCAACCTGGTGGTGGCCCTGGCGACCACCTGGATGATCGCCCGGCTGCAGGAAGCGCGCCGCGGCCCGGGGGGCGAGCGTACGCCCGCCGTGGACCCCGCGGCGCATGACGCTCCACGCGGCCCGCTCGCCGAGGACGCCCGATCGGAGGCGCCGGACTCCGCGTCGTCGCGGCCGGCCGAGGTGCCGGCCAGCGCGGCGTCGCCCGCCGGCCCGGCCTCCTCCGGAACCACCCCTGCGGGTGCGACGCTGGCCGGAGCGACAGCGGCCGCGGCGTCGCCCGCTGCGACGTCGTCCGCCGTCGCGTCACCCGCCGAAACCCGGGCAGGGTCGACCTCCGCGGCCGGCGCGGTCACCTTGCGCCGGCGCGAGAACGTCGCCTTGACGCTCCTGGCCACCGTCAACTCGGTGAACGCCCTGGGTATCGGCCTCATCGGTCCGCTGATGCCGTACTGGTTCGCGGTGCGCTTCGGCGTCGGGCCCGAGGCCATCGGCTCGGTCTACGCGCTGACGTTCTTCCTGACGGCCATCTCGTCGGTCGTGACAGGCGAGGTGGGCGCCAGGGTGGGCGTGGTGCGCTCCATCGTCGGCCCTCGCACCGTCGGTGTGTTTATGCTGCTCGCCATGCCGCTGATGCCCGCCTACGCGTGGGCTGCCGGGCTCTACGCCTTCCGGTCGATCCTCAACCGCGGCACGGCCGGCACCCGCCAGGCATTCAGCATGGCGCTCGTACGAGACGAGCGGCGCGGGCTTGCCGGGAGCCTCAACGCGCTGTCGTTCCGGATGCCGTCCGCGGCCGGTGCCGCGGTCGCCGGCTGGCTGATGGGCCTCGGCCTGCTCGACCTGCCGTTCTTCCTGGCGGCAGGACTCCAGTTCGCCTACGTGGTGCTCTTCGGTCTGGTGCTCAAGCCGTACGAGAACGGGACGTAGCTGCGGCCCACGGGCCCGCGGCGCCGGCGCGGCGCGCCTTCGTGGACTCACCGAGCTCGCCGAGCCGGGCAACGGCCTGCGTCTCGACCGGCCGGAAGCCGCCTTCCGTGGCCAGCGTGCACGCGAAGGAAGCGTGCCTCCTGGCCTCCTCGCCGGCCGTTCCGAGCGCGAGGAGCAGGTGTGCCCACGCTTCGTGTTCGCGCATGCGGTGCCGTCGGGAGAGGTCGTGCAGCTCCCAGGACGCGGCCCGGCCGCCATTGGCGTCGCCCGCGGACAGGGCCACCTCGGCCTCGCCGCGCAGAGCCCCGACCCGGGCCAGGGGATGCCCGCTCGCCTCGGCCAGCCGTCGCGCCTCCGCAACCGCCTCGCGGGCCTGAGCGTCGCGACCGGTGCGCGCCGCGGCCACCGCCAGGACGGCCAGGCCCTCACTGCGCTGGACGGGGTTTCCCTCAGCCCCGAGGGCCCGCAGGCCCGCGCGCACGATGCGGTATGCCGAGGCCGGCTCGCCCGTGAGCAACCGCACGTAGGCCCGCTTGGGCACGATGGCGGCCAGCCGCGCATGAGCGCCGTGACGCCCGTAGAGCTCCGCCGCAGCGACCAGCTCGCGCTCGGCCACGGAGAAGGCGCCGCGGCTGGTGTGGGTGGAGCCGAGCGCCTCCCGGACCCGACCTTCCATGAGCAGGTCGCCGGAACCGGCCCATACGTCGAGCGCACGCTCGAGCCAGCTGCGCGCCGGCTCGAGCAGCCCCAGCACCCGGTAGTTCTGCCCCAGATCGTGAAGCACCCGCGTCAACCGGGCGCTTTCCGGATCGAGTTGCAGCACGGCCTCGAGCTCTGCGATACCAGCCTCGTAACAGCCGCGGTGCCACTGGAAGCGAGCCAGCGTGAGGCGGTAGCGCGGCTGCGACGGATCCAGCCGGACGGCCTCCCCGATGCGCTCCTGCGATTCCCCGAAGTCCCCGATCGCCCAACGCACCTCGCTTAGGGCGAGCAGGATCCCGGCGCGTTCGCGCGGCGCCAGCGCTCCGGCGATCTCGCTGGCGTCGTGGTCGAAGTCACGGGCCGCCCCGTCGTCGCCGAGCAGCGCCGCCGCCTGCGCGAGGCCGGCAAGCGCGCGCGCCTCCAGTGTCGGCGAGGCGACGCGGCGGGCGTTCGCCCGTGCCCCCAGAAGCCTCCGGTACGCTGCATCCACGTCCACGCCGAGCAGCGCGTTCCCCAGCAGCAAGCCGGCCCGGGCGGCCGGCAGGCTGCCCTCAGGGGCACTTTCCAGGACCCGCCCCAGCCAGCGCCGGGCCTCGATACGGCTTCCCTGCTCGAGCGCGCGCTCTGCCGCCTCGAGGCGCCAGGCCAGAGCCTCGTCCGCACGGCCGGCCTGCTCCAGATGGTGGGCCACACGAGCCGGCTCGGCGCCGCGCGCGATCAACGACTGCGCCGCACGTGCGTGCAACGAGCGCCGTTGCGCGTCCGGAAGCGAGGAGAGAGCGCTCTCCCCCAGCAGGTCGTGCACGAAGCGCCCGTCGCGCACCATGTTGACCGCCTCGAGGCGCGCGAGTCGCTCGATCACGACCGCCGCCGGCTCATCGACCACCTGGGCGATCAGGTCCGGCGCACTGGCATCCTGAAGCACGGCGATGGCCTGGGCCAGGTTGAGGTCCCCCGGAACGAGGCGCTCGAGGCGGGCGTGGATCGTCCGCGCCGCGTCGATCGCGAGCCGCTCTCCCGCAAATGGGCCGCCGTGGAGCTGGCGGGTCTCCCACCAGCTCTTGACGGCCTCGATGACGTACGTGGGATTGCCACCCGTGAGGCGGAACACCTCGGAGGCATCGAGCGCCCCAGGAGGCACCCCGAGCACCGTCACGAGCTCGCCGCAGGCAGCCTCGCTGAGCGGACCGACGTTGATCAGCAGCGACAGCCCGCTCCCGACCATGGCATCGACGACGGACTGATAGTCGGGCGGCATCCCCGCCGGCCGGAAGGCGGCGATGCCGCGCGCCCCGCCGAGGCCTCTGCGCGTGATCTCCGAGGTCGCCCACCCCGTCGCTTCGAAGCTGGAGCGATCGAAGTACTGCAGATCGTCCGCGATCACCATGGCGACATGCCGGCTCATGATCACGCTCACGTGCAGCACCGCCTCGAAGAAGCGGAGACGCTCGGACTCGCCGCCAAGCGGGGGACGCTGAGGCGTGAAGAGCTCGGGTAGGAAGCGAGAGAGCTCCCCTCGCACCCAGGTCGGCAGCTCCGCCACGACCTCGGGACGGGGCTCGAGGAAGCCCAGGAAGCCTCGCCTCAACGTGCTGAACGGGAGCACGGGGTCGCCGGGGAAGCCCTCGCCCGCCATGGTCGGTCCCTTGCTGTCGGCGAAGTCGCGCATGAGCCGCGTCTTGCCGATGCCGCCGGGGCCGCACAGGAACACGTGCCGGCCCTCGCTCCACGCGTGCTCCAGCTCGGCCCACAGCGCTTCGCGTCCAACGCGCTGAGGCGGACGGAGGGTGGTTTCTGGCAGGCGCACCCGGGTGGCCAGCCCGGACATGTCGATGGTCTCGGGAACCGGCTTCGGAGCCGGCCCGGTCATCCACGGGCGATCCAGCACCGGCTCCACACCGGCCGGCTCTCGATCGGCCCAGCCGCTGCGAGCGAAGCGCACGAAGGCACTCCGCTCCTCGTCGGCAACGCCGAGCACACCGGCAAGGACACCCGCCATCCGCTCCGACGGGTGCCGCTCGTCCGATTCGAGCTTCCGGATGGTCGCCAACGAGCATTGCGCTCGCTCGGCGAGCGCGGCTTGCGTCCATTCGAGTTGCCTGCGACGTCGTTGTAGCCAGCGTCCGAACACCGCTCCGCAACGGGTGTCCACGCTCATGCATGCCCCCTCCTGCACGGCGTCGGCGACGACGAGAGTAACGCGCACTATAGCACGCGTAGCGCGTTCACGGCGTGCCCGGTGGGACTCGCCGCGACCCCCTCGTCGGGCCGCCCCCGGGACGGCCCTAGCGAACGTTCCGGGAAACCCGATCCAGCCGTTCGAACTCCTCCGCGTCGAGCGACACCTGCAGCGCCCCGGCCGCTGCGGCCGCGTGCTCGGGCTTGCTGGCCCCGGGGATGGCCACGACCGTGTCCCCATGCCGGCCGACCAGCCAGGCCAGAGCCACCTGCGCGGGGGTCGCCGCATGGTCGGCGGCGACGGCCTCGAGTAGATCGATGACGGGCCGGCTCCGCTCGATCCTGCGCCTCAGCATCATCCGGCGCCCCATCGGAGTCGCCTCCAGCAGGCCGGGGTCGCGGTGGAACTTGCCGGTCAGCAGCCCCGAGTCGAGCGGCGAATAGGCGATGATGCTCACGCCCAGCTCCTTCGCGGCGTGCAGGACTCCGTTCGTCTCGATCTCGCGGTGGAGCAGGCTGTAGTGGACCTGGTTGGTCGCCAGGGGGAGCCCGCGCTTCGCGAGTGCGGCGTGGGCCCGCCGCATGCGGCGCTCGTCGAAGTTGCTCACGCCGACGGCGCGGATGTCGCCGGACTCGACCAGGTCGGTCATCGCGTCCATCTCGGCCTCGGGCGGGGAGAACGACCACGGCTGGTGAACCTGGTAGAGATCGATCGGGTAGGGCATCAGCGCCGACCGTCGTCGCCCGATGCTCCGGGGAATGTTCCCCGCGGTTCGCAGCAAGGGATTCCACTTCGTCGCCACCCCGACGCCGCCCGGCTCCACGTCGAGCGCCTGCAACGCGGCCGCGAGCCCGCGCTCCGACCTGCCGCCGCCGTACATCTCGGCGGTGTCGAACCAGGTAATGCCACCGTCGAGCGCAGCACGAACGACGGCCGTCATGCGCTCCTGGTCGATCGGTGGGAACATGTAGCGGAACATGCCGGCGCCGCCGGCGAACTGCATGATGCCGAGCCCGATCGGGGTGACGGTCAGATCGCTACGTCCCAGCGTCCAGAGTTCCGCCACGGTCTCCCCCTTCCGCGATCCGACCGGAGTTCCCGATCCGAACATCCTCAGCCTGCGCCTCACACGCAGGCAACGGCGCGCGGGGCCGATCCGGCGGATGTCTGGAATAGTACTGCACCGCGCTTGCGCCCGGGCGAGCATGGGGTCGCTAGGGTTCGAACGCACCGGTCGAGGACGAACGCTCGAGCTTGGGGGGCCGGGTCCAAGAGTGAGCGGGTGATGGCCTCGTGCCTTCAGTGGGTCGATGTCGATGAACGTCGCGACCGGCGGTGCCCTCGCCGTCTCGAGCACCCGGTCGTGGCGTAGGGGGCCCCACCGGCCGGCTCACGGGAGTCCGGGCGCCGGCGCAGGGGGCACCGGGCACCAGCGCCACCATGTACGATGGCGAGGTATCGGGCCGGGCCCGGGTCGTTGCGAGCGGCACGGGAACGGTGGGGCGGGCCGGACCAGGGGGATCCGTTGCCCGACCGATGCGTCCAACGGGGGGACCGGCGGGCGCCGGTGGGGAGAGGAGTGGGCGTGAAGGCGTTCACCCGTGGTGGCGGGGAGACGCGCAGGGACGAAGCCCGGTTGGGCTGTGCCACGCGACTGGCTCTCTTGGCCGTCGTCGCGGCCGCGTACAGCATCGTCTTCGAAGTTCTGGGGCCGCACGTTGGCGCGCCCATCATGGTGCTGCTCCTGGCGCCGGCGGCGCTGGCGGGCTGGTGGTTCGGGGCGCTCGGCGGCGGCATCATGGCGCTCGGTCTGATCGGGCTGAACGCCGTGCTGGGCGTCACCTCGAGCCACCATGCCGCTCTGGCGGCCGCCACGCTGCCGGACGCGATCCCCGGTGGTCTGATGACGCTCGCCGCCGCGGTCGGCCTCGGCGCGGTCCACGAGCGCCAACAGGTCCTGGACGTGGCCGAGCAGCAGGCCCGCGACGAGCTCGAGGAGAGCGAGGCCCTGGCGGCCGCCCTGGGCGCGAGCGAGCAACGCTTCCGGCTGCTGGCGGAGGAGGCGCTGGTCGGGGTCTACCTCATCCAGGAAGGGCGGTTCACCTACGTCAACCGCACCTTCGCGAACGCCTTCGGCTACGACGCGAGCGCGATCATCGAGCGACTGGGGCCGGACGACCTCACCGCCCCCGACGACCGGGCGCTGGTGCGCCGGAACATCGAGCAACGCTTGACCCGGGGGGCCGAGGTCGCCCACTACCGCTTCCGCGGGCTACGCAAGGATGGCCACACCGTGCCGGTCGAGGTACTGGGACGCGCCCTCGACGTCGGCGGCCGCCCGGCCATCCTCGGCACCTTGCTCGACCACACACGCCAGGCACAGGACGAGGCCACCCTGCGACTCCGCCTGACCGCGCTCGAGGCAGCATCGGCGGGCATCGTGGTGACCGACCCGACCGGCATCATCCAGTGGGCCAACCCGCACGCCCTGGGGTTGACCGGCTACTCGCTCGAGGAGGTCGTCGGCCAACACACGCGCCTGTTCAACTCCGGCCACCAGTCGGACGCCTTCTACCGGTCGTTGTGGGAGACCATCGGCGCCGGCCGCGTGTGGCACGGAGAGCTCGTCAACCGCCGCAAGGATGGCAGCGAGTACCTGGAGGAGATGAGCATCACGCCGGTGCAGAGGTCCGACGGCACGATCGAGCGCTTCGTGGCCGTGAAGCAGGACGTCACGGAGAAGCGCGCCGCCGAAGACAGCATCCGCGCGTTGAACGGGAGCCTCGAGGTGCAGCTGCGACGACTCACGGCTCTCCACGACATCGATACCGCCATCACGGACGGGCGCACCCCGGAGGCGGCGATGAATGCCTTCCTCACGGCGGCCCGCGCGGGGCTCGGCGCGGACGCCGTCGGGATATTCCTGACCTCTCCCGACGGCGATGCGCTGCAGCTGGAGCGGACCCAGGGCTTCCGCACGCCGCCTCCCGCGATCCTCCTGCCGCTGGGGGAAGGGCTTGCGGGCAGGGCCGTGCGCACCGGCAGGGCGCACATCGTACACGGGAAGCAGCAGATGGCTGCCGAGCTCTGCCGGGAAACGGCCTTCACGCTTGAGCACGAGGGGTTCGAGACCTTCGCCGCCGCTCCCATGATGGTGCGCGGATCGCTGCGGGGCGTGCTGGTGGCCGCCCACCGGAGCGCAACCCAGACACCCGACGACTGGCGCGAGTACCTCGTAGCACTTGCGGCCCAGGGTGCCATCCTCGTCGACAACACCACGTTGCTCGCCGACCTCCGGACCCGCAACGCCGAGTTGCGAACGGCCTACGACGCGACCATCGAAGGCTGGTCCCGCGCCCTCGACCTGCGCGATCGTGAGACCGAGGGGCACAGCAGGCGCGTCACCGAGCTGACGCTGCGGCTCGGGAGCGCCATGGGGCTCTCCGAGGAACAGATGGTGCACGTCCGGCGCGGTGCGCTGCTCCACGACATCGGCAAGATGGGGATCCCCGACGCCATCCTCCAGAAGCCGGGCCCGCTCACGGAGGAGGAATGGGACGTCATGCACCACCACACGCTTCTCGCGCGCGACCTTCTCGAACCGATCGACTTCCTCGGGCCGGCGCTGGAGATCCCCCTCTGGCACCACGAGCACTGGGACGGCAGCGGCTACCCGGAAGGGCTGGCCGGTGAAGCCATCCCCCTGTCGGCCCGGATGTTCGCCGTCGCCGATGTCTTCGACGCGCTCACCAGCGATCGCCCCTACCGACCCGCCTGGACGCGAGAGGACGCGCTCGCCCACATCCGCGACAACGCCGGAAGCCACTTCGACCCGGCCGTGGTCGACATCTTCCTGCGGCTGTTCGAGGCGTAGCGCGCTCCGCCGGCGCATGGGACCGGGCCGGGATCCGCGAACGCCGCAGGGCGTGCCATGATGGGCGCCAACCCACGGCACCCGAGAGGAGCCGCCATGGACGCCGCCGGCTCAGCAGACGCCATACCGCACGAGACCGTCCGCCGGATCCTCGAGAGCCAGTACCACGCCGCGCTCGCCATGCTGCGCGCGTGCATCGAGCGCTGCCCCGACGACCTCTGGGTCGACCCGACCCCCACCAACGCCTTCTGGCAGGTCGCCTACCACACGCTGTACTTCACCCATCTCTACCTGATGCCGCAGGAGGCCGACTTCCGAGCGTGGCACGGTCACCAAGCGAACGCCCAGCACCCCGACGGGATCCCGGGGCGCAACGATCCCGACAGCCCGCTCCCGCTGCTTCCCGACCCCTACACGCGCGCCCAGGCGCTCGCCTACTGGAGCGTCTGCGACGGCATGGTGAACGAGGCGGTGGAGGCGCTCGACCTGGCGCAGCCTACGAGCGGGTTCTCGTGGTACCGGATGTCGAAGCTCGAGCACCAGCTCGTCAACCTGCGGCACATCCAGCACCATGCGGCCCAGCTCGCGGACCGGCTGCGAACGGCGCTCGACATCGGCATCGAGTGGGTCGGGGGGCGGCCGGCCACCTAGCTCCGTCGTTGTACGCCGGGGTCAGTCGGCCTTGATCAGCCGGATGGTGGTCTGGTCTCCCTTGTCGCCGTACTGGCTGTAGCACGGGAACGGAAGGTCCTTCGCCAGAGCCATCTCCACGGGCGCGCTCCCATCGTCCATCTCGAGACGCAGGACGACACAGTCGTGCCCGGCGATCTTCTCCGACTTGTTCATGGTGATGCTCCCCATGCCTGCGACCCGAACCGGCTCGCTGCGAACGTGGATGTCCTCCTTGCCGAGCAGAAGCGGCAACATCATGAACGCCGGGCCGTAGAACACCATCATCGGTCCGAAGGCCAGGGCACCCATCATCGAGCCACCCAGCACGGCGCTGCTCAGGTCGTCGTGGGCAACGCCCGTCTGCGTCATCTTCATGGTCGTCGCCGTGTCGTAGGTCTTGCCCTTTTGCGTGATGTCGACGGTGATGGTCGCCGATTGGGCGCCGTCACTACCGTCGACGGTCATCTCCCAGGTGTAGCTGTGGTTCCCGGTCGGGAACGCGTCAGGGTTCCACGTGAAAGCGAAGGCCGTGCCGGCAGCCAGCAGGGCCACCGCGGTCGTGAAGCGGAAGATCGTGCGCATATGGATGCCCCTCCTACAGGACGGTTCCAGCCTAGCGCGGGGCCCTGGACATCGCGTGGTCGCTTGCACAGCCGTGCCGTCCAGCGTCTCAGGAGCTACGCAGCCGCGAGGCTCAGGGGACCCGGCCGTGCGCCGCATCGCCGGATTCCAGGAGGGTAGGGTGAACCCAGGCGCCGGGCGGGCGCCGGGAGGAGGACCTCACCGTGCGCACGATGAAGCTCGGATCCACCGACCTCGACGTGCCGGTCGTGGCGGTCGGCTGCATGCGCATCAACCGCCTGGACGGACGCGACGCGGAGCGTTTCGTGCACACCGCACTCGACGAGGGCGCGAACTTCTTCGACCACGCCGACATCTACGGTGACGGCGCCTGCGAGGAGATCTTCGCCGACGCCATCGGGATGAATGCGTCGGTACGAGAGAAGGTCGTGCTGCAGTCCAAGTGCGGGATCCGCCGCGGAATGTACGACTTCTCAAAGGAGCACATCCTGGCCTCGGTCGACGGCATCCTGAAGCGCCTGCGGACCGATCACCTCGACGTGCTGCTGCTGCACCGTCCCGATGCGCTGATGGAGCCCGAGGAGGTGGCGGAGGCCTTCGACCAGCTCGAGCGCGACGGCAAGGTCCGGCACTTCGGCGTGAGCAACCACCACCCCCACCAGATCGACCTGCTCCGGCGCTACGTGCGGCAACCGCTCGTCGCGAACCAGCTCCAACTCAGCATCACCAACGCCACCATGATCACCAGCGGCCTCCACGTGAACATGCTCGACGACGGCGCCGTCGACCGCGACGGGTACGTGCTCGACTACTGCCGCCTGCACGACATCACCGTGCAACCCTGGTCCCCCTTCCAGTACGGCTTCTTCGAGGGGGTGTTCCTCGGCAGCGACGCGTACCCCGAGCTCAACGCAGCGATCGACGAGGTGGCCGCGCGCCACGACGTGAGCACCACCACGATCGCGCTGGCCTGGCTACTGCGGCATCCGGCCAGGATGCAACCGGTGATCGGCACCATGAACGTCGGACGCTTGCGCGACTGCTGCAAGGCCGCCGACGTGGACCTCACGCGCGAGGAGTGGTACGCGCTCTACCTGGCCGCGGGGAACGTGCTGCCTTAGGCGCCCCGCGCTCACCCCGGCCTCGGACGTCCTGTCCGAACCACCGCGCTCCCGCCGACCGCTAGATGCAGGGGACGATTGGCTCTGGCTGGATGCCGATCCGGCCCCTACACTTCCGTCGAACACGTCCGTCGAACACGTCCGTCGTGAAAGCGCGATGCCCGCAGGGGAAGGTGCATCGTGCGTCCTCGTCGCCGGTGACGTGGATCGGTCGCTCGCCAGGCGGCCGGACACCTGCCGCCGCACCCGTCACGCATTCGCCCTCGATTCCGCGACGGCAGAGGGGGTGAGTGCCATGACACGCCGTATGCTTCTGGGGTTCCTGCTTGCTACAGCGCTCTTCGCCGCAGTCGGCGCCTTCGCACAGGAGGCTCCTGCCGCCAAGGGGCAGGTCGAGACGGTGATGGTCCCAGGCCCGAGCCTGGAGGGCAACCTGCTCGGCACGCCAACAGAGCGCTCCGTGAGCGTGTACCTGCCGCCCGGGTACCAGCAGGCCACCGGAGCCACCTTCCCGGTGGTGTACCTGCTCCACAGCCTCACGGGCAACACCTACAGCTGGTTGCCCCATACGATCATGGGGCGGAACATCCCCGCCCTTGCCGACAGGCTCATCGCCGCCGGGACGATCCAGCCCATGATCCTGGTGATGCCGGACGCGTCGACAAGGTATGGCGCCTGCCTCTACGCCAACTCACCCGTCTGCGGCAACTGGGAGGACTTCGTCACCACGGACCTGGTCGGCTACATCGACCACCACTACCGGACGGTCGCCGACTCCCGGGGCCGCGCCCTGGCGGGGGTGGATGCCGGAGGCACCGGAGCCCTGGTACTCGCGATGAAGCACCCGGACGTGTTCGGGTCGGCGTACGCCGTGAGCCCGCTGAACGCCGCGCTCGTCGATCCCGCCAACGGCGCACTGTACTCGCCAGAGGCGTTCGCGATGCTGGCGCCGGATCGCGCGCTGGGGCTGGACCCCACCTCGTACATGGGGAAGGCCCAGCTGGCGATGGCGGCCGTGGCGTCGCCGGACGTCGAGAGCGTGCCCTACTTCGTGGACCTCCCCTACGAGTTGGTGAACGGCCAGCTAGAGCTGCAGCCCGCTGCCTGGGACGCGTGGGTGGCACGCACGCCCCTCCACATGATCGAGAGCCACCGGTCCCAGCTCCTGAGCCTGCATGCGCTCGGCATCGACGTGGGCACCGGCGAGATCACGGACACCGTGCGTGACGCGCGGGCCCTCCACGACGCCCTCACACAGGCGGGGGTCCCCCACCAGTTCACCGTCTACGCCGGTGACGTCACGAACATGCTCCAGGACCGGATGAGCTCCGCCGTCCTGCCCTTCCTGTCGGATGCGCTCGAGGGTGGCGCCGGTCCGGCGGTCGGCAGCCGCTGAACGGGCCGGCGGCGGTCGCTTCGGCGGACCGTAGGCGAGCCCCCAGGGGTTCTCGCCGTGGCCCGTCATGGCGATCACGGTGGATGCTCAGCGACCGGTCAGCCGCGGTATGTCCGGATCGACGCCTGGCACCGGGCTCGTTCAGGGACGCGTCGGCGTACGCGCAGCCGGGGTCCGAAGCGTGGAGGCACCGACTTCCGCGTCGGTGCCAGCCTTGACGGACGCTTCGCCGGTGGCGCGGGGCCTGGGGCGGCGCCGGCCGAGCTGCGCCGCGTAGTACGAACCTATGACCACGATCGCCGCGGCTGCCTGGGCGACGACGGTCTCCCAGTTCGCGTACAGCGAGAACCACACACCCGTCCAGGCCGGGAGGTGGACCGGCAGCGGGTGCACCGGCAGCCAGTGCGCGAGCTGCATCTCGTTGACCTGCTCACCGACCATGACGAGGAACACGGCGCCCAGGAGGATCCCGGTCGCGACCAGCATGCGCTTGTAGGGAAGCTTCCGGTGCGCCACGAAGGTGACGTAGCCGGTGATCACTACCAGCACCAGGGCGAGGCCGGCGCCCAGAGCAACGTGCGCCCAGCCGATCTGGAGGCGGAGGTTCTGAAGGAACAGGTCGACCTCGAAGCCCTCGCGGTACACCGATGCGAGGCCGAGTACGAGCAACCCCTTGTACGCGACCGTCCCCGCTGTACGCCCCCCAGTGTCCTGCGAGGACTCGGCGGAATCGATGATCTGCTGCTTCCGCCTGTTGTGCAGCGAGATCCAACCCGTCCAGTAGATGCGGTGGAAGAACCAGTTCATGACGATCATCAGCACGACGATCGCCAGCAGACCGGTGGTCGCCTGCAGGGCGAGCTCCGACGTGGTGCCCGCCGCCAGCGCGAGCACGCCCACCAGCACGAACCAGGTCGCCATGGTGGCGAGGAAGCCGACGCCTGCACCGACTGCCACCGGCTTCCAATAGACGCTCTGCTTGCGTACCAGCCCCGCCACGATGGCCGAGAGCACCAGGATGCACTCGAGGCCCTCGCGGTACACCAGCACCGCCGTGTCGAGGATGCCCGCCGCCGGCGTGATGCCGTGGGCACCGGGATCGGGGTTCCCGCCTGCGGTGACGGCCTGCCACACCAGCACGGCCACCACGGTGGCGCCCGCGAGAGCGAGGGCGGCGTTGCGAAGAAGCGGATGCCGGACTAGCTGCACGGACCGCTCGAGCCCGCCCGTCGCCCTCATCGGCCCTCCCGACGGGCCGGCGACGGCGCCCGAGCGTGGCGAGGGGAACAGGTTGTGTCGGCGCGAGCGGTGATCACGGCTGAGCATCCTTCGGGGCCTGCATCCCCGGCGCTGGAACGTCCCTGGTAGCGCCGGGCGCAAAAACCAGAGTCCTCGACTCGGGTATGCCAACGCTAGCCCACCGGAATCCCGAGTGTCAAGCTCAGGAATGACGCAAAGCCGTCCGGGCCAGACCGCAACCGGGTCGCCCCCGCGCCCCGTCGGACACCGGCTCCCAACGGCCAGGCGGGCGCCGTCCGTCATGGCGCCACGGACCATCCGGCCCTACCATGAGGACAGGATGAGGCGCCTCGCCCGCCACCGAAGGCTCGCCCTGGGGCTGGTCACGGTTTCGGCGCTGCTGGCCGGCTGTGAGATCGTCGTGACGACGGCGCCGGTCGAGCCGGTCGAGCTTCACGCCAGGTACGACTTCTTCACCGTCAACAGCTACGGCATGGCGTCGGTGACCCTCTTCGGCCTCACGACCAGCCAGGACCTCGGCTGGTTCACCATCGACGCCTTCTGCATGGAAGAGGGGTATCCGGGAGCCACGACGTACCTGTCGGGCAGCACCACGCTGTATGCGGGCGAGATCCGGAGCGTCACGCTCTGGTACGAGTCGGGTGACCCGTACTTCGGCTACGACACGGTGTGGTGCTCCTTCGACGGCGAGACGGCCGGTGGCCGCGAGGTGATCGTCAGCCCGTACTACTACTACTACTACTACTGACGCGGGCGCGTCGGCCTCGAGGCCGGCGATCCCCTCCGCCGTGCGCCTGGGTCAGGGCTTCAGCTCCACGCTGATGATGCGGATGTCGCCGTCACCGACGTTCTCCAGAGCGTGAGGCGGTAACGGGTCCGAGGGCAGCGACGACGGCGGCGAGGCCAGCGCCGGTACCTCTCGGGAATCAACCAGGACGACCCCCTGATCGTCGGTGCGCTCGAACGGACTCCACTCGAGCACCACCATGACGGCCGGCCAGCGATGCGTGTGGACGGGGGTGTGGACGGGCGTGCGATCGCCGGCGCGTATGAGGGTATCGAGCACACGGACGTGCTGGTCCTCGAACAAGAGGGTGTGATGGTCGGGCGCCGCCACCAGGGCATCGAGATGCTCCGGCCAGACGGCGGGATCGCCCGCGGCTCCGGGGTCGGTCGGACGGCTCATCATCGGCCTCCTTCGGCGCGCACTCCATGGACCACGCGCACCCGGACCGCCATCGCTTCTAACGCCGGTCACCGACAGGCTGGCACGCACGCGTGCGGTCAGCATACGACTTGATGCCGATCCCGCGCCTCCGGGCCGGGTCCGCACCCCTTGGCTTGAAGATTCAGAGCACCTCGTCCAACCTCTCGAGGAGGGCGTCCACCTCGTCCAGGGTGTTGTAGTGCACCATCGACACCCGCACGACGCCGCCCGTCTCGGCCAGGCCCAGCGCTTCGATGAGCCGGCGCGCGTAGAAGTCGCCGTGGCGGATCCCTATGCGCGCACCGTCGACGTGGGCGGCGACGGCGGCCGGGTCGTGCCCTTCGGCTGTGAAGCTCACGGTCGGGGCCCGCGCGGTGCGGTCGGCGTGCTCGAGCCCGTAGATGCGTACGCCGGGCTTGTCGCGCAGGTAGTCGAGCAGGCGCTTGGCCAGCACCTCCTCCTGCCCGGCCATCAGGTCGAACGCCTGGCGAACCCGGCCGTGCAGGCTCTGCTCCGACTTCGCCGCATGACGCCGGGCCAGCGCCTCCAGGTACTCTGTCACGCCCAGCAGGCCGTAGGTCAGCTCGTAGTTCACCGAACCGGGCTGCAGCTTCCGCGGAACGTCGTCAGGTGGAACGAAGTAGTGGTTGATGGTGCCCAGCCCCTCGAGGAGCTCCCGCTTGCCGTAGAGGACCGCGAGGTGCGGGCCGTAGACCTTGTAAGAGCTGAAGACGTAGTAGTCCACGTCCCACGCCTGCACATCCACGGCCCGGTGGGGCGCGTACGACACGGCATCGACGCACACCCTGGCACCGTGCTCGTGAACGAAGCGAGCGATGTCGGCCACGGGCTGGATGGTGCCCAGGATGTTGGAGGCGTGCGTGAAGCACACCAGCCTGGTGCGCGCGCTCAGGAGCGGCTCGAGGTCTTCCAGCCGGAGCTCGAAGGTGTCCCGGTCGACCTTCCAGGTCTTGACGGTCACGCCCTGGTCCGCGAGCCGCACCCACGGACCGATGTTGGCCTCGTGATCGCAGTTCGTGACGATGATCTCGTCGCCCGGAGCAAGCTGGGGCCGCATCGCCTGCGCCAGGTTCGCCAGCAGCTGGGTGGTGCTCGGGCCGATCACGACCTCGTGCTCGTCCGCGGCGTGGATGGAGGCGGCGACCGCGCGGGTCGCCTCCGCGACGCGCTCGCCGGCCCGATGCGAGACCTCGTAGCTGGCACCGAGCTGGACGTTAGTGCTCAAGAGGTAGTCGCGCACCCGGTCGGCGACGCCCACCAGAGTCTGTGAACCGCCGGCGTTGTCTAAGTACGTCCATTCGCCGGAGAGAGCGGGGAACTGCGAGCGGACGAAGGCCATGTCGAGCATGGCAAGCATGCTAGCGCGTTCGGTCCCAGGTCGCCCTCGCCCGCAGCGGACGCCGCCACAACGCTCGGCCCACGCGAGGTCGCGCGGGCGCCGGCCGCTAGCGCCGCCCTCGCAACGCCAGCTCGAGGGCCAGGCCGATCATGACGATGCCACCGATCGAGCCCAGGGCCTCCTGGCGGGCACGGGAGCGGCCCAACCAGCGCCGGGCGGTGCCGGCGACGAGGGCCCAGGTACTGTCCGACAGCAAGGCGATGGCGATGAACACCAACCCGAGCAGCAGCATCTGCCCCGGCACCCAGCCCGCCGCCGGTTCGACGAACTGCGGCAGGACGGCCGCGAAGAACACGGTGGCCTTGGGGTTGGACGCCCCGACCACGAAGCCGTCGCGCAGGGCAACCCACCCGCGCGTCGGGGAGACGTCCGCGCTCAGTGCCTCGGCCAGCGCCCGACGGTTGCGGATCGCCTGGATGCCGAGCCAGACCAGGTAGGCCGCGCCCAGCAGCTTCACCGCCGAGAACACCAGCTCCGAGCGTGCCAGCACGAAGCCCAGCCCCAGGGCCACGGCCACCACTTGCAGGTACACGCCCGCGGCGTTCCCCGCCACCGTCGCCAACGCCGCCCGGCGGCCCACCGTGACGGCGCGGCCGATCACGAACAGCACGCTCGGTCCCGGGACCACGATGAGGGCGAACGCCAGCAGTGCGAAGGTGACCAGTTGGTGTGTCGACATGCTCGGACTCCTCTTTCGTGACTCCAGGGTCGTGGCCCGATCATAGTAGCTGCGCCACGAGCCTCGGCTTCGCGCTGCTGGCGATCGGCTGGCTCGTCACCAGCGCCATGGCGTATCGCCGGATCCGGCAGCGCATCGTCGACCGTCACCGTGAATGGGTGATCCGCAGCTACGCGCTCAGCTTCGCGGCCGTGACGCTACGGCTGGAGAAGGTGGGATTCGCGGCCCTCGGAACCGACTTCGCCACGGCGTACGTGGCCGTGGCCTGGCTGGCCTGGATCCCGAACCTGGTCGTTGCAGAGCTGATCGTTCGCCGCTCACGACGGCGCCCGGCAAGCACGCTCCCGGCTGCCTGACGACCCGTCAGGCGCCGGCCTCGACCGCGCCCCCGAAGTGGTCGTAGATCAGGCGCGAGACCTCCGCGACGACAATCGCACCGAGGTTGTCGGGGTGGAAGCGCACGTCGGGGCACCCCTCGGTCATGACGGCCACGACGTAACGGGCGTTTCCCTGCTCGATCACGCCGGCATCGTTGCGGACCCCGCGGATCGAACCGCTCTTGGATGCGATGACGAGCGACGACTCGCCCGTCTCGGTGCTGTACGAGTCGAACGGCAGGTAGCGCCCGAGCTGGTCGGTGCGTTGCTGCTTCCGGTAGATCGACCGGGCGACTTCGGTGAGGGGCGGGGGCAACAGCTCACCGCGCCACAACCGCGTGAACGCGTCGGCGAGATCGCCGGGGGAGGTGGTGGAACGGCGCGTGTCGCCCGCGCTCGCGAGGTCCGGCCTCTGCAGGAGGCCCGCCAGGTGCGTGCGGGACCAGCCGTGCCGCTCGATCGACGCGTTCACGGTGGCCACGCCGAGCGCGTCGATGAGCAGGTTCGTAGCCGTGTTGTCGCTGATCGTGATCATCAGCCTCGCCAAATCGAGCACGGTGTAGCGCCGTCCGGGGGTCAGGTCCTTCAGGATGCCGGAGCCGGTGACCTGATCGGAGGCGTTCAGCGTCACGTCGTCGGCCAGCCCGACCCGCTCGTCGGCCACGTGCTCCAGCAGGGTCTGCAGGACGAACACCTTGATCGTGGATGCGGCCGGAAACGCACGCTCCGCACGATAGGTGACGGGCTCGCGAGACGCCCGGCGTCGCGCCTCGTCGCCGTCGGGGGGAAGCTCATGGGCCACCACACCGAGCGTCCCCTGGAGATCACGCTCCAGCTCGACGAGTCGCTGCTCCATGTCCGGATCTCCTTGCGGCACGCGTGTCACCTCCGTTCGCTCGTTCGCGTC
>CAZIBD010000054.1:0-19497 GCA_964536935.1 uncultured bacterium
TCGACACCGCCGAGCTTGTGGAAGTCCTCGGTGGCTTCCTCCTCGGCCACGTCCAGCACGTCGTCGACCGTGACGATCCCGACCAGGATGCCCCCCGTGTCGGTAACGGGCAGCGCCGTTCGGTCGAGGCGCCGGAACGCGCTCACCGCCTCCTCCTGGTCCTGCGTGGCCTCCAGCGCGACGAACTGCCGGTCCATCAGCGCCTCGATATGCGTCCCTGGATCGACCAGCAGCAGCTCGCGCATGCGCAGGTCGTCGATGAGCTTGCCGCCGGGAGCCGTGACGTAGAGGATGTTCAGCGTCTCGGAGTCGCTGCCGAAAGCGCGGATGTGCGTGAGCGCGTCGGCCACCGTCCAGTGGGGCTTCACCGCGACGTAGTCGGGGGTCATGAGGCGGCCGACCGAGTCCTCGGGATACCCGAGCAGTCGGGTCGCCACGCTCCGCTCCTCCGGCGAAAGCAGGTTCAGGAGCCGCTTGGTCACCTTGCCCGGCAGCTCCTCGAGCAACGCCGTGCGATCGTCCGGCGACATGTCGTTCAGGATGTGCGCGACGTCGCGGTCGCCCATAGCTCTCAAGAGGCGCTCTTGCGCATCGACTCGGAGGTACTCGAAGGTGTCGGCAGCCAGGTCGCGCGGCAGGATGCGGAACACCACCGCCTCCGCCTCGTGCGGCAGGCCGTCCATGAGCTCGGCGAGGTCGGGCGGTTCCAGGTCGCGAAGTCGCGTCCGGAGCTCCTCGAAGCGCCGCGCCTCGACCAGCTCGAGGAGCTCGTCGCGCTGGGCCTCCCAGTCGGGAGCTTGAACCATCTGCCTCACCTCCGCCCCATGGCGCGATCCGCGCCCGTCCGGCGCCAGAGAAGTCTACCAGCCACGCCCTCGAGCTCGCGTCCGGCCGCCACCGTTGGTCTCCCCTGCCCCGGAGGTTCGTCTCACTTGTGCTCTTGGTCACATAGAAATCGCTCGTGCGCTCGTGAAATCTCCGGGCAGCCGCTCAGTCAAGCTCGTCGAGCGTGAGCTGGAAGCTGGGGGCGAAGGTCTCCATGAAGTACGCGACCTCCGGTTCCTCCAGGGCCTCCAGATCGGCACGGATACCCTGCTCGGCACGCGCGAACTCCTCGTTGCCCGCCTTGGCCTCCTCCACGCACTTGAGGTAGGCGGTCAGCTTGTCGGCCAGCTTCACGAGACGCCACTCGGAAGCGTCGCCCGAGGACGGAAAGAACAGCGGTCGGTAGTCGTCCCGCAAGGCCTCCGGGAGCATCGCCAGCAACCGGTCCCGCGCGACGGTGCGGATGCCGTCCATCGCTTCCGCCACTCCAGGGTTGAAGTACTTGATCGGGGTGGGGACGTCGCCGGTGATCACCTCTTCGGCGTCGTGGAACACGGCCAGCAAGGCGGTACGCTCGGGATCCACCGAACCACCGTAGAGCCGGTTGCGGATCACGGCCAGAGCATGGGCCACCATCGCCACCTGCAGGCTGTGCTCCTGCGTGTTCTCTGCACGGGTGTTGCGCATCAGCCCCCACCGCAGGATGTACTTCAAGCGTGCCAGGTAGGCGAAGTAGTGGCTCGTCACAACGGGTATCGTACCGTGACCAGCAGAGAGGCCCGCGTGCAGGCTATGAAACATCCCATTGACGCATGCCGGCGCCCTCCGTAGGCTCTGGTGAACGAGGAGGAGACCGTGAAGCGTCTTGCCTGGATAGCGCTCGGGTTGCTCGCCATCACGCTTGCAGCATGCGCACCCACCACGTCGGTCGAGACCAATGTGGTTCCGACCCTGATCTCCGTGACGCCGCCGCAGTCGAGCGGGGGCACCGTGGTGCTCCAGGGCCGCTACTTCGGCGACGGCCACGGTGGCTCGGCGTCGAACAGCTACGTCTTGGTCGGCGCAAACATGAACGGCGACGGTGGCATGAAGGTCAAAGCCACGTCGTGGAGTGCCAGCCGCATCGAGTTCACCGAACCGGCGAACGCCGGCTACGGCTTCGTGTTCGTGGTCGTGAGAGGCCAGATCAGCAACGGCCTTCCGGCCAACTTCCCCTGACCCACCGCAGGCGCGGTGGATCACCACCGGCAAGAGACAGGGCGGGGCTGCGTCGAGCGGCCCCGCCCGCCTCGTGTTCCCTGCGTGCCCGTCGTGACGGCCCCGGGATCGCGCGGTACACTCGGACCCTATGAAATCGCAAGCCGTGAAGGGCACCCACGACGTCCTGCCCGAAGAGCAGCCCCTCTGGCGGCATCTGCTGGGCGCCGTCGAGCGGGAGCTGACCCGGGCGGGCGCCCGCCAGCTCACGACGCCGGTGTTCGAGTACAGCGAAGTGTTCGAGAAGTCGGTGGGCGACTCCGCCGACCTGGTGGTCCAGAAGGAGATGTACACCTTCGAGGACCGCGGCGGCCGAAGCCTGACGCTGCGCCCGGAGTTCACGGCGGGCGTGCTTCGCGCGTTCATCGAGCACGGCATGCACACCCGTCCACTCCCGGTGAAGCTGTGGAGCGCCGGGCCGCTGTTCCGTGCTGAGAACGTGCAGCGTGGGCGCTACCGGCAGTTCCACCAGGTCAACCTGGAGATCGTCGGGCTGTCGCAGGCGCTGGCCGATGCCGAAGCGGTGCAGCTCCTGTACCGGACGCTCCACGCGAGCGGGCTCCGCCACCACCACATCCTCCTTGGGTCGGTAGGTGATCCCGAGGACCGGGCGGCCTACAATGCCTACCTGCGGGAGCGCCTGGCTCCCCGGGCCGAGGCCCTCTCCGAGACCAGCCGGCGCCGTTTGGAGCTCAATCCCATGCGCGTGCTCGACAGCAAGTCGGAGCAGGACCAGGAGATCATCGCCGACCTCAAGCGCCCCCTCGACTTCCTTGGCGAGGCCGCCCGCGCGCATCTGGACGAGGTGCGTCGGTATCTGACCGCCTGGGGCGTGCCATACGAGATGGAGCCCGCGATCGTTCGCGGCCTCGACTACTACCGGAGGACGGCCTTTGAGGTGCACTTCGAGGGGATCGGCGCACAGTCCGCCCTCGGAGGCGGCGGGCGGTACGACGGATTGATCGAAAGCCTGGGCGGGGCGCCGCTGCCCGGCGTCGGCTGGGCGCTCGGCATCGAGCGCGTCTTCGACGCCCTGACGCAGGAGGGGGTCGTGCCGGCGGACGAAGAGCGTCCCGCACTGTTCCTCGTGCCGCTCGACGAGGACGCGGTCGTCGAGATGACGGCGCTGGCGCTGCGGCTTCGCCGACGCTTCCGCGTCGAGCACGCCTACCAGGCCCGCAACCCGGGCAAGGGGCTCAAGGAGGCCGACCGCAGCGGAGCCGTCTTCGCGGCCCTGCGCGGCAGCAGCGAGCGTGCCCAGAACGTCGTCCAGCTCAAACACCTTGCCAGTGGCGAGCAGGTGGCGGTTGCCGAGACCGCCCTCGAGGACTACGTGCAGGAGCGCCTGTGAGTGCGGCGGCCCCGGTGCCGCGGCCGGCCAGGCGGCGGCGCCGGCCTCTGATAAGCTCACGGGCATGAGACGGAGTCATTCCTGCGGGGCGCTGCGCGCTTCGCACGCCGCCCAGTCCGTCGTCCTGCAGGGATGGATCAACCGCAGGCGCGACCTGGGCGGACTCATCTTCTTCGACGTGCGCGACCGGGAGGGCCTCACCCAGGTCGTGGTGGAACCAACCGACGCCGAGGCCTTCGCCACCGCCCAGGGAGTGCGTAGCGAGTTCGTGGTGGAGGTGGACGGAGACGTCCGCCTCCGGCCTACCGAGCAACGGTCGGCCCGGAGCCCGACCGGCGAGGTGGAGGTCGTGGCCCGCCGCCTCGAGGTGCTCTCTCCTGCCAGGACACCACCGTTCCTGGTCGACGGGAGCGTGGACGGACGCGATGTCAACGAAGACCTGCGCCTCAAGCACCGCTACCTGGACCTTCGGCGTCCGGAGGCCCTGGCACCCTTGCGCACCCGGCACCGGATGACCAAGGCCATCTGGGACCACCTCGACGAGCTCGGCTTCGTGCAGGTGGAGACGCCGCTGCTGACGCTATCGACGCCGGAAGGCGCGCGCGACTTCGTGGTGCCGGCGCGCCTGCGGCCGGGCGCGTTCTACGCCCTGCCCCAGTCGCCCCAGCTCTTCAAGCAGATGCTGATGATGGCGGGTGTCGATCGCTACTTCCAGGTCGCCCGCTGCTTCCGCGACGAGGATCTGCGAGCCGACCGGCAACCGGACTTCACGCAGCTCGACATCGAGATGGCCTTCGTGGACCAGGAGGACATCCTGGAGCTCAACGAGGGGCTGATGGAGGCCGTCGTGCATGCGGCGACGGGGGCCGACATCGAGACCCCGTTCCCGCGCCTCAGCTACCGGGACGCGATGGACCGCTACGGAAGCGACAAGCCCGACACGCGCTTCGGCCTCGCCCTGGCCGATGCCTCCGCCGCGTTCCAGGGAACCGCGTTCCGCGGCTTCGCATCGGTCCTCGATGCCGGAGGCGTCATCAAGGCGCTTCGGGTGCCTGCCGCCTACGCCGCACCGCTCACGCGACGCGTGCTCGACGAGCTCGAGGCCCACGCCAAACGCTACGGCGCCCAGGGCATGGCCTGGCTGAAGTGCGCCGAAGACGGTGGCTACAGCGGCCCCATCGCGAAGTTCCTCGGTGACGCCGAGCGTATGCGCTTGCGGGAGGTGACCGAGGACGAAGGCGACGTCCTGTTGCTGGTCGCCGGTAGCTGGAAGGTCGCCTGTACCGCCCTCGGCGCCGTGCGCACCCGCCTCCCGGAGACGCTGGGGATGGGACTCGACCCGGCGGCTCGGAACTTCCTGTGGGTGGTCGACTTCCCGCTGTTGGAACGCGACGAGTACGGCGGCGGCTGGACCTACATGCACCACCCGTTCACGCGCCCCCGCGACGAGGACCTCGAGCGGCTCGAAAGCGACCCCGGCTCGGTCCGGGCCAACGCGTACGACCTCGTGCTGAACGGAAACGAGATCGGCGGCGGCAGTCTTCGCATCCACCGCCTCGACGTCCAGAAGCGGATGTTCCGAGCGCTGGGCTTCAGTGACGAGGAGGCCGAGCGCCGCTTCGGCTTCTTCCTCGAAGCCCTCGCCTACGGCACGCCGCCCCACGGCGGCATCGCCTGGGGCCTCGACCGCCTGGTGATGCTGCTGAGCGGCCAGAGCAGCATCCGCGACGTCATCGCGTTCCCCAAGAACCAGCGTGGCGTGGATCCCCTGACGGGCGCCCCCTCGCCCGTCGACCCGGCCCAGCTCGAGGAGCTCGGGCTGGCGTTGACGAACGAGCGCAGCGCGTGATCCCGCTCGTCGTGCTCGATCTCGACGGGACCCTGATCGGTTCCAAGGGCGTGGTCGACAGCTGCGTCTGGGAGTCCGCGGAGCGCGTCCGCGAGGCCGGTGTCAAGCTGGCGGTCTGCACCGGACGGCCCGCCTTCGGACTCGCGCAGCGCGTGGCACAGCGTCTGGGCCCGACCACGCCCCACGTCTTCCAGTCCGGCGCCCACATCGCCTATCCGGACGGCGAGACCCTCAAGGCCTCCGCCCTCAGGGAGGCGACCTCGCGTCGACTGATCGAGCAGGCCCGCAAGCTGGGCCGCGTACTGGAGCTCTACACGCCGAGCAACCTCTTCATCGAGCGAAAGACCGACATGAGCGAGGCACACGCCAAGATGATCGGCGTCAATGCCATCGTCCGCGACCTGGAGGACGTCGTCGCCAACGAGCCGGTCGTGCGAGCGCAATGGATCGTGCCGGTGAGCGAGATCGCCATGGTGACGACCATCTCCGGCGACGGCGTGCAGGTGTCCACCGCAACCAGTCCCGCCCTGAAGAACACCGCGTTCGTGAGCGTGACGCGCGAGGGTGTGTCGAAGGCGAGCGCCGTGCGCCACATCGCCGAGGTCCTGCGTGTCGGCCTGAGCGACGTGATGGCCGTGGGCGACAGCGTAGGCGACCTCCCGATGCTCGAGGCCGTGGGGCACCCGGTGGTGATGGCGAACAGCGTCCCGGAGCTCCTCGAGCGCTTCCCGGACGTGGCCGGCGACGTGGAGTCGTGCGGCGTGGTGGTGGCGCTCGAGGAAGCGCTGGCACTGGAGCAGGCGTGAGGTCCGACCGGCCACGGTCTGTGCCCTGGTAGACTCGCACGCATGGCAACGACGCCCATCCTTCGGCTACCCGAACACATCGGGGAGGCCGTCGAGGTACGGGGGTGGCTCACCAACCTCCGTTCCAGCGGAAAGATCGCCTTCCTCCAGCTCCGTGACGGCAGCGGGTTCGTCCAGGGCGTCGTCGCCCGCAACGACGCGGGCGACGAGGCGTTCGAGCGTGCACGCTCCCTGACCCAGGAGACGAGCGTCATCGTGCTCGGCACCGTCCGCGAGGACAGCCGCGCTCCCAGCGGCGTCGAGCTCGGCGTGGAAGACGTGCGGATCGTGGGTCCTGCGCATGACTACCCCATCACGCCCAAGGAGCATGGCGTCGACTTCCTCTTCGAGAACCGCCACCTCTACCTTCGGCACCGTGGCCCGTGGGCCACGCTCCGCATTCGCGATGAGATCGAACGCGCCATCCACGACTTCTTCGGCGAGCGCGGGTTCCTGCGTTTCGACACGCCGCTGTTCATGCCGACCGCGGTCGAGGGAACGACGAACCTCTTCGAGATCGAGCTGTTCGAGCAGGACAACGCGTACCTGTCGCAGTCGGGGCAGCTCTACGCCGAGGCCGGCGCGCTCGCGTTCGGCAAGGTCTACACCTTCGGGCCCGCCTTCCGCGCCGAGAAGAGCAAGACCCGGCGGCACCTGCTCGAGTTCTGGATGATCGAGCCCGAGGTCGCCTATCTCGAGCACG
Organism: uncultured bacterium; assembly: GCA_964536935.1. Taxonomy (GTDB): domain Bacteria; phylum Deinococcota; class Deinococci; order Deinococcales; family Trueperaceae; genus JASBRS01. Next base: position 6,831 of record CAZIBD010000054.1, read on the forward strand.
ACGCCAACATGGATCTCCAGCAGGAGCTGGTGGCCTACCTGGTCGGGCGCGTTCTGGAGCGTCGATCTCGCGAGCTCGAGATGCTGGGACGGGACCCGCATGCCCTGGAGCCGAGCGCTGCCGGCGCGTTCCCGCGCATCAGCTACGACGAGGCGCTGGCGCTGCTCGAAGCGAAGGGCGAGCACCTGCCCTGGGGGGAGGACTTCGGCGCGCCGCACGAGACCCTCCTCGGTGAGCACTTCGACCGCCCCGTGATGGTCGAGCGCTGGCCGACCGAGACGAAGGCCTTCTACATGCAACCGGTAGAGGGCGATCCGAGCCGGGTGCTGTGCGACGACATGATTGCGCCGGAGGGTTACGGAGAGATCATCGGCGGCTCCCAGCGCATCCACGAGCTGGCGCTCCTCGAAGAACGCATTGCCGCCCACCAGCTGCCGACCTCAGCGTTCCAGTGGTACCTCGACCTCCGGCGATTCGGAAGCGTACCGCACTCGGGGTTCGGCCTGGGCCTGGAACGGACGCTAGCCTGGATCGCCGGTGCCAAGCACTTGCGCGAGGTGGTGCCCTTCCCCCGCATGCTCACGCGCATGTACCCCTGAGCGCCCGCGCCAAGACCATATTGCGGATCAGAGCGAAGAATCGACGGCGACGTGGCCGAGCAACGTGTGCGCCGGGCGTCCGTCGCGCAGGAAGCGCACCTCGTCGGCACCGTTGTTGAGGACGGTCTGCCGTATCGAGTGCAGGAGCTGCAGCTCCTCGGCCACGCCGACCGAGACCGGGGCGCTCTCCTTGATGTCGAGGACGGCCACCTGCTTGCGGTTCACTTGCTCCACGAAGACCTCGGGCGTCTCGAGGCCCGACGGCCAGGTCCCCGCTTGCAGCATCGCCGTGCGCAGAGCGGCCACGATCGCCTGAAGGCGCGCGGCAGGGTCCGCGGGCAGGTCGAGGGTCACGAAGTCGGGGCGCGCCAGGCCGCTCTGGTCCACCAGTTCCAGCCGTACCTCCTGGCTCTGCGTCTGGACGGCGGGCTGGACCGGCTTGATGTCGACCGGCTGAGGCTGGGGCGCCCGTGGCCCGTGGCCGCCGAGGAAGAACACCACGCTGGCGAGGAACACCAGCGCCGCCAAGATGACGTAGGGCGTGGCCAAACGCCGCCAGCGGGCCGGACCGCGCCGTCTGGGCTCGTTCACTGCGTCGCCCCTCCGGAGCCGAGCAGCGAGGCCAGGGCGCCGGCAAGATCGGTGGGCAGGCTGGTGGAGGCCAGGTCCTGCGGGCTGAACTCGAGCAGGATGCCCCGCCCGGCGGCACCGCCCAGCACGTACAGCGGCGCTCCAGCGGTATCGCTGGAGCGGTAGCCGCCGTTCTGGAACAGCTGATTGCCGAGGCCCTCGGCGAAGCTCCGGCCCACGTCGAGCTGCGGTACCAGTCCCAGGAGGATCTTCCGCCTCAGGGCGCTGATGTCCTGGCTCTTCACGGCGCTCTGGGCGTTCGTCCGGATGGCTGCGTTGAGCTCCTCGATGTTGGCCGCGTTGGACAGGTAGTACGCGTGGAACTGCCCCGCCGGCAGAACGGCGCCGTGGATCGAGACGAACAGGTCGGCGCCGACACCGTCGCGAGACCGCGTGGCGGCACTCACCGTGTAGTCGCCCGTGCGCGTCAGCGTGACATCGAAGCCTCGTGCCTGCAGCGCCTGCTGGAGCGCCTGACTGAAGGCCAGCGTGAGCGACGCCTCGCTGCCATAGCCCGGGAAGTTGATGCCGGGGTCCTCACCGCCGTGCCCAGGGTCGATCACGATGTGCGGCGCAACGGTCGTCGTCGCCCCCTTGGCGGTGAACGCCACGATGACGCGGAAGCCGGCACCGTCGGGGAGGCTGTACACCTGGTAGCTGGTGTTCGGAGCGAGCTGGACCCGGACATCGGCGCCACTGCCCGAGGCACTGGCATCGGCCCGCACGAAGGCGCTTCCCTCGACCCCGGTGACGCCGGAGGCGACGTCGGTTCGGTCGAAGTGAAGCTGCAAGGTGCTCACCGGTGAGTTGAAGAACTGCGAGGTCCCCACGGGAGCCGACACGTGCAGCACCAATCGCTGCCCCGCGCCGTTGCCCTCGGTGCTGATCGTCGTGAGCTGCGCCCTCGGCTGGACCACCACGACCGTGTGGTCCTTCTGGAAGTAGGCGACGCGGCCGCCAAGCGCCTCGACGACCGGCTTGACCGGCACCAGCACATCGCCGGTCTGGAGAACGGCAGCGGGCCCTGCGATCGTCCTGCCATCGAGGTGGAGCCCGCCCGGTTGGCTGGCTGCGGCCGGATCGGACACGACCTTTGCGGCGAGCACGTGGCCGCCGAGCTGGAACGTGGCCATGGTGGTGTCGCCGTCGGTGTAGTAGCGCGCGCCGAGCGCACCGGCCAGAGTGGCGGCCGGGGCATAGCTGGTGCCTTTCACCAACTGTGTGGTGTTGCCGTCGATGGTGATGCCGTTGACGACGAGCGTGTTCTGGGCAACGGCGACCGCGGTGGACACGAGCAGCAGAAGCGGCAGCAGCCGGAGCCCGAGCGTCGTGCGTCCCCTCACGTTCCGCGCTCGCTCCGACTCATGGCCCGATCGATCTCGCGTTGCGCATCCTTCTGGGCTTCGCTGCGGCGCTTGTCGTGGAGCTTCTTGCCCCGCGCCAGGCCGATCTCGACCTTGGCCCAGCCGTCCTTGAAGTAGAGCCGGAGCGGAATCAGCGTCAGCCCCTTTCGCTCCAGGCCGCGCGCGATCTCGGCGATCTCCCGCTTGTTCAGGAGCAGCTTGCGAGCGCGCAGCGGATCGTGGTTGTTGTAGCTTGCCTCGGTGTAGACCGGGATCGTCATGCCCTCCAGGAACACTTCGCCTCCGTGCACGCGGGCGAAGGCTTCCGCGATGGAGCCGCCCCCCTGGCGCAGCGCCTTGACCTCGCTGCCGGTGAGCTCCATGCCGGCCTCGAAGCGGTCGAGGATCTCGTAGTCGTGGGTGGCTCGGCGATTTCGCAGCATGGTTCAGTCCGGTGCACATGATAGCCAGGGCGCGTGAGAATGGCAAAGAGGGCTCGCTCGCGAGGGGTCGAGCCCTCTGCTGGCACGAGTTCACGAACGCGTCGCTTGTGCCCCCCTTCACGACCTGGTGCCTCCCCAGCCTCATTCGAGCAGCTCGCCGACGTCTCGCGGGTCGACGTCGACCCGCAGGCGCGCGCCCCCCAGCCGAGGGGGCAGGCCCGCCAGCATCGCTTCGAGACGGTCGGCCGCCGGGAGGCGGAGCAACACCTGATAGGCGTAGCGCCCCTTGAGGCGCGCGACCGGGGTCGGCGCAGGACCCAGGATCTCCTCGGGCTGTGCGCCGCGACGCCTGAGCTCCTCCGCGAGTGCCGCCGCGGCCTCGGCCGCCACCCCGCGCTCGCGCGAGGTGAGCTGCAGCTTGGCCAGGGCCCCGAAGGGCGGGTACGCGAAGCGCCGCCGGCGTTCGAGCAGGCGTCCCAGCAACCCCTCGACCGCCGCCTCGGGTGGGTCGGCCCGGAGCGCCTGCAGCAGCGGGTGCTCGGGCTGGTAGGTCTGCACCAGGAGCAGCGGTCGACGCTCCACGGCGAGCTCGGTCAGCTCCAGCAACATCCGCAACGCCTCCTCCTCGGCCCGGAAGTCGGCCGCCGCCAGGTGGGTGTCGAACAGCGTCAACGCCACCAGCGACAGCCCCGGCAGCGGCGGAAGCCGCAGCACCGCCGTCGTCCCCACGACCACGCCGGGCTCCCCCGCCAGCAGCGGGGCGAGGTCGTCGCGGCGGTCGCGATCGAAGCGGAGCACCGGAAGGCCGTCGAGCATCCCCGCCAGCTGCTCGGCCACCCACTGCGTGCCCGCTCCACGCAGCGGCGCGAGCGCCGTTGCGCCGCATTCCGGGCAGGTGTCCGGCGGCGCCTGCTCGTGGCCGCACTGATGGCAGCGCAACCGCCGGTCCTGGCGATGGTAGCGCAGGCTCAGGTCACAGTTCGGGCACTGCGCCGTCCAGCCGCAGCTCTCGCAGCCCAGCGCCGCCGAGAAGCCGCGGCGCGGGGCGACCAGGACCGCCTGCCGCCCGCGATCGCGCACCTGCTTGAGCACGCGGACCAGGTCGGGGTGGAGCGGCCAGTTGCCGCTGCCGCCCATGTCGGCCACGTGGAGCCGCAGGCGCGGCAGCGGCAGGTTGCGGCGCCCGCCCTCGGGGAGTCGGGCGAGGAGGTCGGGTCCGGCCACGACATCGGTCAAGGTGAGCGCGGCCCCGCTCGCGTCGGCGAGCAACGCCGCGGCCTCGGGAACGAACAGACGCGCGCCGCCCTGGAGCTTGTAGCTCGAGCTCGCCGCCTCCAGGACCGTCACGCGCCCCAGCCGCACGACCGGCGCAAGCAGAGCCTGGTACGTCCCCAGCACCACCACCGGCCCCGAGCTGGGCAGCTCCTCGAACAGCCGCAGCCGCTGGGCGTCGTCGAGCTCGCCCGACAACAGCTGCAGCGGCAGGCCGGCGAGCGCCTTCGCGGCCTCGCTCAGCCGAGCCTGCTCGGGGGCCAGCACCAGGACGCTGTGGCCGGTATCGAGGTCGTTGCGGAGCCGCGGTAGGAGGGCCGCCAGGCGCTCGCTTCGTCGCCCCCCCACCACGCCGCCGTCACCGACAGGGGGCACCGCACCGGCCGGCACCTGGGATACCGGCGTGCCGGGCGCGGGCCTCGGCAGGCTCGGTGGCGGAGCCTCCACCTCGCGGTACTCGACGTAGCCCTTCCGGACGAGCGTGCGCACGGTGCTCTCGGGGACCCCCGCGTCGCGCGCGAGGGCTGCGGCGCTGTCGGCGGTCTCGAGCTGCCAGAGCCGTTCGAGGGCCAGGCGCTGGTTCTCGCGACGGGCGCCGCCCAGTCCGGCGTCGACGGGGGCGATGGGCGCCAGCACTCGCACCGTGGGCCGGACGCGAACCACACGCTCCTCGACCAGCCCCTGCCCTCGCAGCCAGTCCAGGTGCTCCAGACCGACACCGGCGGCATCGATCCAGCGGCCGTCGCCCTCCAGCCCGGGAGCCTCGACCCCATCGATGGCACGCACCTCGTGCCGCAGAGGGTCGCGGAAGCCCCACGGCGCCAGCGTCGCCAGCACCACGCCGGCGGGAACTGCGGCACGACGCGCGATGCGAAGGAGCGCGTCGACCGCTTCGGGCCACACGAACGGGTCCCGGTCCAGCCAGTCGATCGCTTCCTTGAGCTCGAGCCCCCGCCCGACCGGAACCTGGCGCTCGCCGACCACCAGCCCCAGGCGTGCGCCCCCATGCCACGGCACGGCGACGCGCACCCCCCGCGGCGCGGCGGGGCGGCCGGCAGGCGGCAGGTACGTGAGCGGCTCGATCGGCAGGGGGACCAGCACCTCGATCGCGGTGGGCACGGGCCAGTTTACCCGTGGGTAGGCGGCCGGGGCGGCTCGGCCCGACGCCGCAAGGTCCCCACCGGAGCCGCCGTGGCACGCGACGTTATAGTGGCGGTCATGACCACCGGCAAGGGAGGCTACCGGGAAGCAGGCGTGGACCTGACGTCCGCCGACGATGCCCTGGCCCGGATCAGGTCGCTCGTCGAGAGCACCTACACGCCCGGCGTGCTCAAGGGGCTCGGAGCGTTCGGTGGGCTGTTCGAGGTACCGCACGGCATGGAGCACCCGGTGCTGGTCGCCTCGACCGACGGGGTCGGCACCAAGACCATCGTGGCAGCGCGCCGCCGCGCCTTCCGCGGCATCGGTCGCGACCTCGTCGACCACTGCGTGAACGACATCCTGGTGCAAGGCGCGAGGCCCCTGTTCTTCCTCGACTACGTGGCGAGCTCGCAACTCGACCCTGCCGTGACCGCGGAGGTGGTCGAGGGCGTGGCCGACGCCTGCCGCACCAACGGCGCCGCCTTGCTGGGTGGGGAGATGGCGGAGATGCCCGGGGTCTACGCGGCCGGTGAGCTCGACGTCGTCGGAACCATCGTCGGCATCGTGGAACGGAGCGCCATCATCGACGGCTCCGCCGTCCGGGACGGCGACGTCCTGCTCGGCCTTGGCTCCGGTGGTCTCCAGACCAACGGCTTCAGCCTGGCACGCCACGTGCTCGCCGAGGCGCTCGACGATCCCTTCGAGGGCGGTACCGTCGCCGACGCCCTGCTCGCTCCACACCGCAGCTTCCTTCCGGCGCTGACGCCGTTGCTCGACGTGCCGGGGCTGGTGCATGCCATGGCCCACATCACCGGGGGCGGGCTGCCCGGCAACCTGCCGCGCTCCATGCCCGAGGGCCTCGGCGCCGTGCTGGCACGGGGAAGCTGGCCGGTGCCCGCCATCTTCACGCTGATCCAGGAGCGCGGCTCCGTCGACGAGGCGGAGATGGCGCGCGTGTTCAACATGGGGATCGGCTTCGTGCTGGCGGTGCCGCCGGAACGCGTGGACGAGGCGCGGGCCCGTTGCCCCGAGCCCCTCTTCCCCATCGGTCGTGTGGAGCCCGGCGCCGGCGTGCGCTTCCGCTAGGAGCGCTGCACGGCGTTTCAGAGCCACCCCAGGCTAGGGACGGCCGCACCCAGCACGTCGACCAGCACCACTGCCACGACCAGCGCCACCGCGTTGACGCGTCCGGACCGGCTGGGGTGGCCGGCCAGCCACACCGCCGCCACCAGGCCCGCGACCTGCGTCCCCGCTTGCCAGCGCAGCGCACCGTGCAGCAGCACGGCACCCCCGACGACCACCAGCCATGCCGCCGCCGTCTGGCGCCACGGCGGCACCGGACGGCGCTCACCGCGCGTCACGGGCGCGGGGTCGTGCGCGAGGGGTGTCAGCGTGGATCTGGGGCTCTGCGTCGGCATGGGCGTCACGCTCGTGACCCCAGGCTAGGAGGTCGTTCCCAACGGAACTCTTACCCGTGGGTTCACACGAACGCGGGTTCGCTGTGATCCGTCGTCAGCTCTGCCGGCTGAAGATGCTCAGACCATCACCGAGCGCACCGCGAACCGGCGCCGAGTCCGACAGCTTGGGGTTGAGCGCCGGGAGCCGCACCGTGAAGACGGTACCCTCACCGACGCGCGACTCCACCGTCACGCTGCCGCCGTGCTGCTGCACGATCCAACGCACGATGGCCAGCCCCAGCCCCGAGCCGTTGCCGCGCCCCGTGCGCGCGCCGTCGACCCGGTAGAAGCGATCGAACAGGTGCGGAATGGCATCCGGCGGGATACCGGGCCCGTCGTCGAGGACCTCGAGCTGGACCTCCTGGCGCTCGCGTTGGAGGTTGATGAACACGTGCTTGGCGCCGGCGTTGATGGCGTTGTGGATGAGGTTGAGCACCACCTGCTTGAGGCGCGCCTGGTCACCGCTCACCTCGAGCACGGGCATCGGCGCGTTGACCTCGATGATGGTGTCGCCGGCGACCGGTGCCACCTCCATGTGCACGGCCTCCAGCACCTCCACCAGGTTCATCGGCTCCATCTGGATGGAGAAGCCGGCATCGGCCCGTGCGAGCTCGAGGAGGTCGTTGACCAGCTTCGCCATGCGCTCGGCCTCACGGCGGATGACCGTCAGCGAGTCGCGCTGCTCCTCGCTGGGCTTGGTGCGTCGCAGCAGGTAGTTGGCGTGCCCGACGATCGCGGTGACCGGCGTCCGAAGCTCGTGGCTGGCGTCGGCCGTGAAGCGGCGTTGCGTCTCGAACGACTCCTGCAGCCGGTCGAGCATGTGGTTGATGGTGACCGCCATCTCCCGGATCTCGTCGCGGCTGCGCGGCGTCGGCACGCGCTGCGACAGGTCTCGGCCCGAGACCTGCGCCGCCGCGGCCGTGACCCGCTTCAGCGGCTCCAGCGCCCGGCTGGACAGCAGCCACACGCCGGCACCGAACGCCAGGAACCCCAGCAGCACCGTCAGTACGAGGTTCCGGGCCAGCTGATCGAGCGTGCGCGCGAGCGTGCTCGACGGGATGCCGACGAACGTCGCCGCCTCGAACGTCCGCGACTGCGCTGGGAAGTACAGCGTGCCGAGCTCGGACAGGACGGTCAGCTGCTCGCCGCTGGCCAGCGACACCACCGACGACACGTGACCCTTGGCCAGCAGGTCGGTCAGCGCAGGATTCGACAGCAGCGCCACCAGCGAGTCATTGGTCGGGTTGGGCGGATAGTCGGAGGGCTGGTAGGGGAAGCCGTCGCGGATGCCCGCCGGCCCGTCGGGCAGGTGGTTGGCCGGGCCCAGCAAAATGATTTGATAATACGCGTCGCTGGGCAGCTTCTGGAGTCCCTCGCGCACCGGCACGGTCCCGCTCGTGAGGTCGGACAGCGCCTGCTGCGCCCGGTCCTCGAGCGCCGACGTCAGCGACCGCTGCGTGAGCAGGTACACCGACACCGCCACGGCCGACAGGATCAGCGCGATGAAGACGCTGAAGAACAGCGTCAGACGCAAACGGAGGGACATGGACACGTTATTCCTCACGCAGCACGTAACCCACGCCGCGCACCGTGTGGATCAGGCGCCGTTCTCCTTCCTTCTCGAGCTTCCGACGGAGGTAGCCGACGTAGACGTCGACCACGTTGCTTCCCCCGGTGTACTCCGGCCAGACCTTCTCCTCGATCTCGAAGCGGTTGAAGACCTTGCCTGGGTTGCGGGCGAACAGCTCGAGCAGCTCGAACTCCTTGGCCGACAGCTCGATGCGGCGCCCGTCGCGGAACACCTCGCGGCCGTCGAGGTTCATCACCAGATCGGCGACGCGCACCTCGCCCGTGACCGCCGGATTGACGCGACGCAGATGGGCTCGCACGCGCGCCAGCAACTCCTCGATGCTGAAGGGCTTGACGAGGTAGTCGTCGGCACCCGAGTCGAGGCCGGTGACCTTGTCATCGACCGAGTCCTTGGCCGTGAGGATGATGATGGGCGTGTTGCTCGTCTTGCGGATGCGCCGGGCGACCTCCAGGCCATCGAGGACCGGCAACATCAGGTCGAGCACCACCAGGTCGGGGTTCAGCTCGCGGAACTTGGAGAGACCGGTGACGCCGTCGTACGTGACCACGGTGTCGTAGCTCTCGGCCTGGAGCTCCAGGTCGATGAACTTGGCGATCTCCTTTTCGTCTTCGACGATCAGGATCAGGGGTCTGCGCTCCATGAGTGGCATTATGGCGCCCGTTCTCATGAGAGTCTTGATGAGGGCAACGTAGCGCTGTCGCGGGGCGCGACGCCGAGGTCAGCCGCCGTCCACCAGCGGGATGGTCTCCTGAAGGATGATGTCCGTCTGGAGCACGCTTTCTGCCCACGCCTGAGCCCCGGGAAGGGAATGATCGCGCCAGTTGCCACAGGTCTTCTCGCTGCAGCCCGGAACGGGACCCTGATGACGGGTGACGTCCCGCAGCGCCGCCTCGAACGCCCCCCGCACGGCGTCGATGGGGGGCTCTCCCAGCACGGTCAGGTAGAAGCCGGTTCGGCAGCCCATCGGACTGGCATCGACGATCGTCGCCGCCAGGCGGTCGCGGAGGTAGCCGGCGAGGAGGTGCTCCATGGTGTGCAGCGCGGCGGTCGGGATCTCCGCACGGTTCGGCTGCACCAGTCGCAGGTCGAACTTCGAGACCACGTCGCCGCGCGGGCCGACGTACGTGCCCGCCGCGCGCACGTACGGCGCGCGAACCCTGGTGTGGTCGAGATCGAAGCTGGCGACACGCGTGACGGGTTCCATGCCGGGAGTATACGGGTGCCGACGCCCCCGCCACGTGCCCTGCCTGCCCGGAGGCGCGCGCCCCTAGCCAGGGCCGGCGGGGCCGGTTACACTGGGCCCCGGCCCGATTCAGCAGGACACGGCCCGGACGACGGCATGAGCACGCGATACGGGAAAGGACGCAATCCAGGGGCCCGGCGCAATGGTGGCAACGCGGCCGGGAACGACGATCTGTACCGCATCACGCCGCCGGACGAGCGCATCGGCATCTTCATCGACGGCAGCAACCTGTACAACGGGATGCGCGAGAACCTGCAGAACACGCGCGTCAACATGGCCGAGTTCATCGAGCAGCTGCGGCGCGAACGTCCGCTGTTCCGCACGTACTACTACAACGCCACCCTCACCGACGACTACGACGAGGACCTTCGCGACGGCCAGCAGCGCTTCTTCGAGTCGCTCCGGCGCATCCCCTACGTGACCGTCCGCCTCGGCCGGCTGCACCGCCGCCAGGACGGCTCGCTGGTCGAGAAGGGGATCGACGTGGCGCTGGCGGTCGAGGCCCTGGCCCTCGCCTACCAGGACGCCTACGATACGGCTCTGCTGGTGTCCGGCGACGGCGACTACGTCGAGCTGGTGGAGAGCATCAAGCGCACCGGCAAGCACGTGGAGTGCGCCATGTTCAAGAACCAGTCGGCCGGCATCCTGCTGGAGTACGTCGATATCTTCCAGCCGCTCGACGATCTGGACTGGTCGCGCATCCTGTTCTAGGCCGCGGCGACGGTCCTAGCGGCGTATGCGGTCGACGACGGGCTCGAGCCCCTTCGCCTCGTCGATGAACAGCTGCAGGTGCGGGAAGGGGATCTGGATGCCAGCGCCATCGAGCGCCTCCTTGGCCCCCTCCACCAGCGCGGCGCTCACCATCGGCTCCACCGCGATCGTCTCGGGCCCGATCCAGGCCAGCATCACCAGGTTCACCGACGACGCGCCCAGCTCCTCCATCAGCACCGCCGGCGCGTGGACGCCGTCCTGCAGGACCTGCGGGTGGCGCGCCAGCACAGGCATCAGCACCTGCCGCGCCTCCCGGGCCGACTCCTTGTAGGCGATGCCCACCGGGATGCGCAGCCGCAGCGGCCCTCCGGCCGACAGGTTGGCGATCTCCCCCGAGGCCACCTTGGCGTTGGGGATGGAGCTGTGCACGTTGTCGCGCGAGACCACGCGGGTGGTCCGCAGACTGATGCGCTCGACGCGCCCCACCTTGCCGTCGAGCTCCACCCAGTCGCCGATGCGGAAGGGTCGCTCGATGAGGAGCGTGACCCCGGAGATGAAGTTGGACAGGGTGTCCTGTGCCGCGAAGCCGACCGCGATCCCCACCACGCCCAGGGCGGTGACGACCCCCAGCACGTCGACGCCGAACTGATCCATCACCGTGATGACCGCCAGGGCCGCGATGAGCACCCCCACGACGTTGCGCAGCAGCTGGATCAGCGACCGGTCGAGCCCTGCCCGGCTGGTGGCGTTCGCCAGCAGCCGGTGCGCCACCAGCCAGGCGGCGTAGTACACCAGGGCGAAGAGCGCCGCGGTCGCGATCCGGCCGAGAACGGCAGCGTCCACCCCGAACTGCGCCAGCACGGCCAGCACCGCCAGCAGCGTCACCGCATACGCCAGGGCGCGCCGGAGCATCCTCGCCAGGTCGCGCGGGAGCCGCAGCCGCTCGCCACCGACCGCGAGCAGCCGGGCCAGCACCCCGTAGGCCGCCACGAACAGCACCAGCAGCAGCAGCGCCACGATCAGCCGCGTGGCCAACGTCGTCAGCGCGCCGTTGCCTCCCAGGCCCTGGGGCCCGAACGGGCCCAGCGCCTGCAGCAGGCTTCGCTTGAGCTGCTCCCAGACGCTGGCGGCGAACCCGCTCATGTCGGGACCTGGCCAAGCGGCGCCGGCCGCCGCGTCGCGCCCCACGCCGGGGCGCGGGCTGTCGATGTCTGCGCCATGCCTACCCCTCCCCGACCGCGAGTATACGGTCGCGGCCCAGGGGCCGCCCGGGCGTGCTAGAATTCGCGTTTGCAGTGTGGGCTGTCTGGCCGCGGGGAACTCGCAAGGTTCCTTGAGGAAAGTCCGGGCACCACAGGGCAGGGTGCCAGCCAACGGCTGGGCGCGTAAGGCGACGGCACGTGCAACAGAAAGCAGACCGCTGCGGGGCCGACGACGACCCCACCCGGGGCCGCCGCCGGCGCAGCAAGGGTGAAACGGTGCGGTAAGAGCGCACCAGTGCCCCTGGCAACAGGGGCAGCTAGGTAAACCCCACCCGGTGCAAGGTCCGATAGGGAGAGAGAGCCTGCCCGGCTCGTCATCATCTCCGGGTTGACCGCTCGAGGCGCGCGGCGACGCGCGTCCCAGATAGATGGCCAGAGGCCCGCCGCGCCGCCGCTCAGGCGAACGGCCGGCGGATCACAGAACCCGGCTTACAGGCCCACCTGCCACGGGGCGACCCTTCGGGGTCGCCCCTTCTCCTTGCGTCGTTCCCCGCGGTGTCGATCTTGCCCCGTTCCACCCCCACACGTCCCACGCTGCGACAGCGCCCCGGCCGCTCCCGCCCAACCGCAGTGAGGTGGGAGTTCAGGGGGCGGGCCCGACCGGCGCAACGCCCGAGTGGGGGCCTTGTGGGACGCATCTCCGTGATCATGGTGAAACAGTGAAATACGGTGGGAGAACGTGGGAAAGTGTGGTAGAATCGTCCAACGCCGATCGAGGCGGTGGATGCACCCCATCCACGTGGGACGAGGAGCGACCAGGGCATGCCGTTCGGGGAATTCCAGTACGCGGTCGACGACAAGGGACGGGTGATCGTGCCGCCCGCCTTCCGCGATTTCGTGGAGGACGGCATGGTCGTCACCCGCGGCATGGAAGGGTGCCTCTACGTCTTCCCGCTGGCCGCCTGGCAGCGCATCGAGACCCGCCTCACCGAGCTCCCCCTGACCGACCCGGAAGCGCGCAACTTCGTGCGCTTCT
>CAZIBD010000054.1:19507-21610 GCA_964536935.1 uncultured bacterium
TCCGGTCGTTCGCCGAGGTGGAGAGCAACGTGGTGGTCGCCGGCGCGCCCAACCGGCTGGAGATCTGGAACGAGGACCGCTGGCTGCGCAACCTCACCGCCGTGCAGGCGCAGCCGCCCGCGCCCGACCTGCTGCGGGAGCTGGTGGGATGAGCGCCCCGGCGGACCAGGCACACCAGCCCGTGATGGTGAGCGAGGTCCTCGCCTACCTGCGGCCCCGCGCGGGCGCCTGGATGGTCGACGCCACCTTCGGCGCCGGCGGCCACTCCCGCGCCCTGCTGGAAGCGGGCGCCAACGTACTCGGCATCGACCAGGACCCTCGGGCCGCCGACCACGTGGCTGCGCTCGCCGGGAACGCCGGCGCTCCCGGCGCGCCCCAAGAAGTGGCGGGCACCTTCCTCTTCGCGGCCGGCAACTTCCGCGACATGGAACGACTGGCACGGTCGTTCGAGCTCTCCACCGTGGCCGGCATCCTCCTCGACCTGGGGGTCTCGTCGATGCAGCTCGACGAAGGGGAGCGCGGCTTCGCCTTCCGGGCCGACGGACCGCTCGACATGCGCATGACTGCCACCGGCCCGAGCGCCGCCGACATCGTGAACGAAGCTCCCATGGAGGAGATCGCCGCGCTGCTGTGGCGCTACGGCGAGGAGCGCCACAGTCGGCGGATCGCGCGCCGCGTCGTGGAGGCGCGGGAGCGCGCCCCGATCCGTACCACCGGCCGCCTGGCCGAGGTGGTGGCGTCGGCCTACCCCGGTGGGCCGCGCCGCACCCACCCCGCCCGGCGCACCTTCCAGGCCCTTCGCATCCACGTCAACGATGAGCTCGGCGCCCTCCAGGAGGGCCTCGAGGCCGCCGCCCGGCTGCTCGAGCCCGGCGGCCGGCTGGTGGCCATCAGCTACCACTCGCTGGAGGACCGCATCGTGAAACGCTTCCTGAACGACTCGCCTCGCATGGTCGCCGTCACGAAGAAGCCGGTGACGCCGAGCGAGGACGAGGTGCAGGCCAACCCGCGCGCCCGCGCGGCCAAGCTCCGCGTCGGCGAGAGGAGTGCGTCGTGAGTCGCGTCGCCCGTCGTGCCGTGCCCCTCTACTTCGGCCTGCTGCTGCTGTTGAGCGCGGTCGGGCTGGTGAACCAGGGGCTCTACCACCATCAGATGACGCTGATCGACCAGCGTCAGAAGCTCCTCGACTCCGTCGCCAACCTCCAACTCCGGGCCGCCGGCGTGAACGGGCCGCTGGCGGTCACCCAGTGGGCCGACGCGCACGGCATGGTGCCTGCACCGGAAGCCTCCAACGTCGGCGCGGTGGCGCCCGGCGCCGCCCCTCAACCGACGCTGCCCGCCAGTGGTCTGGAGATCCGCACGGTATGGCACTGAACTCGAGGAAGAAGGGCGACCCGACGGAGCTGCGCTTCACGCGCCGCGGCCTGATGTCCGTGCTGCTCGTCGTTCCACTGCTGGCCGCGTTGTTCGGCTTCGCCAGCCAGCAACGCGGCGCCCCCAGCTTCCCCGCGCCGCCGGCCGACACTCCGGTGCGCGGCAGGATCCTGGCATCGGACGGCACCGTGCTGGCCTACGGCCCGGCGAACGACCGACGCTATCCGCAGGGCACGCTGGCCGCCAACCTGCTGGGCTTCACGGGCGCCATCCAGCCCGACGGACGCTACGGGCTCGAAGGCCTCGAGTACAGCCTGGACCGCAAGCTCCAGGCGGGTCGGGACGTGCGCCTCACCATCGACCCGACCCTGCAGGCGGCGGCGGAGACGAACCTGAAGCGCGTGGCCGAGAAGAATCAGGCGGCCGACGGCATGGCGGTCATCCTGGAGGTCGGCACCGGTCGCATCCTGGCGGCGGCGAGCTATCCCAGCTTCGATCCCAACCACTGGCGCCAGGCGAGCAGCAACGACATGATGGACCGGCCCTTCGCCCAGGAGTACGAGCCGGGCTCGGTGATGAAGCCGTTCGTGGTGGCCGGGCTCATCCAGGACGGCCTGTTGAACCCGAACGAGACCATCGCTGCGCCCATGAGCGTGCACGTGGGCAACAAGACCTTCCACGACGTCGAGTGGCACAAGCCGGAGCTGTCGATCCCCGACATCCTGCGCT
>CAZIBD010000055.1:0-21492 GCA_964536935.1 uncultured bacterium
CGTTGAGCTCCATGACCACGCCTTCGAGGGCCTTCATCACCTGGGGGATCTCGAGGAGCTGCAAGATGATGGGCTGATCCTTGCCCAACATGTCGCCCGAGGCAATCCGGAACAGCAGCGCGTAGCCGATCTGCCCCGCTGCGCCCGTCACCGCAACACGTACTGGATTCTTCATAGGATCTCCTCGCATCGATACGTCGTTTGCCTGCGGATCGTTCCCGACCCCGGGGGCAGCAGCCGCCGTGAATCTCTACGACGTAGGGGCAGCGCTCCATGCGAACGACGCCGGCGCCGCGTGAGAGGCGAGCCCGCAGGCTCCAAACGGCATCGTACCACCGCCACTCGGCCCCCCGACGGCCATAGAACGCACGCAAAGGACTCCGGTCCGCCCACTGTTTCACGTGAAACGGCGACTGCTCCTCGAGGCGGCCGCAGCGAACCATCGCGCGCCGCTCCGCGGCGCCCCCGGCGCTTCCCGGTCAGGCCTGGTAACCCAGGAGCTCCAGCAGCCGGGTCAGCTCGTCCTCGGAATGGAAGTGCAGCTCGATGCGTCCGCGCTTGCCCCCCTTGATGCGGACCCGGGTCCCGGCATGGCGACTCAGGTCCTCCTCGAGACGGGCGTAGCGGCCGTCCCCCCCGTCCCGCCCCGGGGCCCTGCGTTCGCTGGGGCGCTTCAGGGCCTCCGCCTCCCGCACCGAGAGGCCGCGGGTCACGATGCGATCCAACGCCCACAGCCGGTCCTCCTCGGGCTGGGCCAGGATCGCGCGGGCATGGCCGGCCGATACGTCCCCGCGCTCGACCGCCGTCAGGGCCTCCTCCGGCAAGGTCAGAAGCCGCAGGCTGTTCGCCACTGCGCTCCGAGAGCGCCCGACGGCCCGCCCGACCTGTTCCTGATTGAGCCCGAAGTCGAGCAACTGCCTGAACGCGCGCGCCTCCTCCACCGGATTGAGGTCCTCGCGCTGCAGGTTCTCGACGATCGCCACCTCGAGCGTCTCGCGGTCGTCGAGGTCGCGGACCACCGCGGGCACGCTGCCGAGGCCCGCCTGCCTCGCGGCCCGGAACCGCCGTTCCCCGGCCACGATCTCGAAGCCCTCCCCGTTCGGTCGCACCAGGATCGGCTGCAGCACGCCCTTCGCGGCGATCGATGCGGCGAGCTCGGCAATCGCTGCGTCGTCCATGCGCTTCCGCGGCTGATGCGGCGATGG
Source organism: uncultured bacterium (assembly GCA_964536935.1). Classification (GTDB taxonomy): domain Bacteria; phylum Deinococcota; class Deinococci; order Deinococcales; family Trueperaceae; genus JASBRS01. The sequence continues at coordinate 1,206 of CAZIBD010000055.1, forward strand.
CGCCAAGCGATCGATCGCGATCTGCTGGATGCTGCCCTGCGCCTTCGGCAGCAGCGCATCCAGTCCCCGTCCAAGCCCTCTAGCCTTGGCTGACACGATCGATGACCTCCTCCGCGAGGCTCTGGTACGCCAGCGCACCCGACGACACCGGGGCATACTCCAGCACCGACTGCCCGTACGATGGCGCCTCCGCCAACCGCACACTCCGGGGGATCACCGTTCGGAACACCTCGCCCCTGAAGTGCCGCCGCACGTTCTCCTCCACCTGCTGCGACAGCTTGGTGCGGCTGTCGAACATCGTCAACAAGATCCCCAGGATCCTCAGGTCGCGGTTCAGCGAGCCCCGGACCCGCTCCACCGTGTCCATCATCCCCGCGATGCCTTCCAAGGCATAGTACTCGCACTGCAACGGGACGATCAGGTGATCCGCAGCCGCCAGAGCGTTGAGCGTCAACGCCCCCATCGACGGCGGCGCGTCCACCACGATGAAGTCGAAGTTCGGCCGCACGCCGATGAGCGAGCGAGCCAACAACAGCAGGTTGTCCGAACTCGCGTCCAGCTCGACCGCGGCTCCCGCCAGATCCGCTGACGCCGGGAGGACCGCCAGGTTCGGCTGCAAGCTCCGCACGAGCGTCTGCCGCGCCGAGGCGCGCCCGCTGAGCACGTCGTACACGGTCCGCACAGGACGCTCGACGCCCACGCCGCTCGTGGCATTCGCCTGCGGATCGAGGTCCACCAGCAGGATCCGCCGCCGCTCCGCCAAGGCCGCCGACAGGTTCACGGCCGTCGTGGTCTTGCCCACGCCGCCCTTCTGGTTGATCACGCCGATGATCGGCAAGCAGCTCCTCCACCGAGACGCAATGCGACGAGGGTACCACGGTGCCCCAGCGCCTCCTCAGCCACCACGGCAACCGCCGTCCCCACCTCCCGTTCCAGCACCGCAAGCTCGTTCCGCCAGTCCGGCCCCTTCCGGCTCACATACACGGCGCCACCCCCGGCCACCCCGCGCGTCAAGCGCACCACCTCCGCCAGCGTCCCCACTGCCTGCGCCACCACCACGTCTGCCGACACGCCCTCCAACCGCTCGACGTCGCCGTGCTCGACCTCGACGTTGGACAGGCCCAGCTGCCCGGCCACCAACGCCAGGAAGCTCGCCCGTTTCCGGCGCCGCTCGGTCAGGACCAGCCGGCACCCCGGCAACCGGACCGCCAGTACGACTCCCGGCAGGCCGGCCCCCGAGCCGACATCGAGCACCGTCCGCGCCTCCGGCGCGACCCGCCGAACCACGGCCACGTACCGCTCGGCCTCCGCCAGCAGCCGGTCCACCTCGGCGAGCCCGCGGTCGGACAGCAGATCCAGGGTTCCGTGGTAGCGCTCCAGGAGCGCCCTGTAGCGTTCGATCGGGTCAGCCGGCGGCTGTTTCACGTGAAACACCACGCGTCTTCATGTGCACCAACAACGCGGTGACGTCGCTGTCGCGTATGCCCCGCAATCGCTGCGCCGCGCCCAGCGTCGCCGGCGCCTGCCGGACCAGGACCTCGCGGCCCTCGGCGGACAGACTCGCCACCTTCGCGAAGTCGACGCCCACCAGCTCCAGCAGCTCGTACTCGGCACGCTCCGCCAGATGACGTGCCGAGCGCTCGATGTACGACGCATAGCGCACGAGGATCTCGACCCGTTCCCGCTCGTCCGCCGTCAGCGGCTCCTCCGGCGCGCCGACCAGCGCGGCTACTGCCGCATGGTCCATCCCGGGCCGACACAGCATCTTCGCCCCGGTATCCCCCTGATGCCGCGCCCGCCCGAGCCGCTCGACCTCACGTTCGACACGCGCCTGGCTTTCCAGGACCTCACGCACCCGCTCGCTGCCCACCAGGCCCCATCGCTGCCCGACGGAGCTCAGCCGCTCCGCGGCGTTGTCCTGTCGATGCAACAACCGATACTCGTTCCGCGATGTCAGCATCCGATACGGCTCGTCGATGCCCCAGCGTACGAGGTCATCGACCAGGACTCCTAGGTACCCCTGATCCCGGCGCACCGTGACGAGGTCGCTCCCGGCCGCGAAACGCGCCGCGTTCACCCCGGCAACGAGCCCCTGCGCAGCTGCCTCCTCGTAGCCGCTGGTGCCGTTGATCTGCCCCGCGCTGAACAAGCCTCGAAGCCTCCGCGACATCATCGTCACCGAAAGCTGCGTGGGATCGATCGCGTCGTACTCCACGGCATATGCGTAGCGCTGGATGACCGCGCGCTCGAAGCCGGGCAGCGTCCGGATCATGTCGTCCTGGAGCACCGGCGGCATCGAGCTCGAGAATCCCTGCAGGTACACCTCGCTGGTGTCGACGCCGTCGGGCTCGACGAACAGCAGGTGGTGGTCGCGATCCGCGAACCGGACCACCTTGTCCTCGATCGACGGACAGTACCGCGGTCCCCGACCCTCGATGGTGCCGCCGTACATCGCCGACGCCTCCAGGTTCGCTTCGATGAGCGCATGCGTCGCCGGTGTCGTGCGCGTGATCCACGTCGGAGAGCTGGTCACCCGCGGGCCCGGACGCCCGGTGAAGCTCCGCGGCGGATCGTCCGGCGGCACCTCCCGGAGCACCCTGAAGTCGACCGAGTCGGCCCGGATCCTCGGAGGAGTCCCCGTCTTGAACCGCATGAGCTCGTGCCCGCTCGCGCGCAGGCTGCGCGACAGGTGCCGTGCCGGCGCCTCGCCCTGACGTCCCGCCGCTCGCTGCTGCTTGCCGTACCACACCACCCCCGCCAGGAACGTCCCCGTGCACAGGACCACGCTCGGTGCCCGCAGCCGCCGCCCATCGGTCGTCTCTACACCGGCGACCGCACCTCCCTCCACCGTCAGGGCGGCCACCTCCGCTCGCACGATCTCCACGCCCGGCGTCGCTTCCAGCAGCGCCCGCGCCGCTGCGGCGTAGCCGTCACGCTCGTTCTGCACCCGGAGCGATTGCACGGCCGGCCCCTTGCTCGCATTGAGCGTGCGCGCATGGATCGCCGTTTCGTCGGCCAGCCGGCCCATCACACCGCCCAGCGCCACGATCTCGTAAACGAGCTGCGACTTCCCCGGGCCCCCGACGGCCGGGTTGCACGGCATTACGCCGATCTTGTCCGGGTTCGGCAGCACCAGCGCGGTTCGCGCCCCCAGCCTCGCGGCCGCGACGCTCGCCTCGATGCCGGCGTGACCGCCACCCACGACAATCACGTCGAACTTCATCCCTACGCCACCTTTCCGCCAGCCGCAGTGTCCCGCGCCGGACCGACCCCCACCGGTCGTCGTTCCGGGCTTGCGGCTCGACCCGCAGCCTACCGCGGGCCACGTCTTCCCGGCAGCGCCTCCGCAACGCGCTCCCCCGTTGCCCCGGACCGCGGCTGGCTTCGCCGATGCCTGACTCCCGACCTCCGCGACCCCTCCCTCGCTCCCGCGCCCTCCCCCTCGGGGTGGTCCACCACACCCCCGCCGACCGGCCCGGCCGCCCGCCCCCGTCTGATAGACTGCGGCCTTGAACCTCCGCGCCCGGACGGCTCCGCCGTGCCCGCGCGCGGCGCGCGCCGGACCCTCTCCGGCGCCCCGACGCAACCACCTGGACCGGACCCGTCCCGACCGGGGCCGTCCTCGGCCGGGCCTGTCCCGTCGGCCCCGAGACCGGGCTCGTCGGTAGGCGGGCGAGAGGAACGCTGCAGGCATGCTGAGCCGCGACGAAGCCATCTGGGAGGACATCCTCGACGCGCTCCGGGAGGAGATCCCGGAGGTCGAGTTCCGAACCTGGTTCCGCCAGGTCAAGCCGCTCGGCTTCGAGAACGGTGCCTTCATGGTGGGCGTCCCGCACTCCTTCGCGCGCGACTGGCTCAAGGGGCACTACGCCAACGTCATCGAGCGCGCGCTCGCCGACCTCGGCGCCGACACCCCACGCGTCGCATTCCAGGTCGTGCCCTTCCAGACCATCGAGCAACAGGACATGTTCAGCGCCCACCAGGAGACCGCGCCCGCCGTCCGCGCGCCCAGGCCGCAGCTCAACCCCAAGTACGTATTCTCGAACTTCGTGGTGGGCCCGAACAACAACCTCGCGCACGCCGCCGCGCTCGCCGTGGCGGAGTCGCCGGGGCGCGCCTACAATCCGCTGTTCCTCTACGGCGATGCCGGCCTCGGCAAGACCCATCTGATGCACGCCGTTGGTCACGCCGTCGCCGAGCGCTATCCGAACCTGGTGGTCGAGTACGCCACCACCGAGGCGTTCACGAACGAGATGATCAACGCCATCCGCGAGGACCGCATGGTCTCGTTCCGCGACCGCTACCGCAGCATCGATCTGCTGCTCATCGACGACATCCAGTTCATCGCCGGCAAGGAGCGTACCCAGGAGGAGTTCTTCCACACCTTCAATGCGCTCTACGAGTCGGGCAAGCAGATCATCCTATCGTCGGACCGGCCCCCGAAGGACATCCCCACCCTCGAGAAGCGCCTGCGGAGCCGCTTCGAGTGGGGGCTCATCACCGACATCCAGGCACCCGAGCTGGAGACGCGCATCGCGATCCTGAAGATGAACGCCGAGTACCGAGGCGTGAAGGTTCCGTCCGAGGTCATCGATTACATCGCGCGTCACGTCACGTCGAACATCCGCGAGCTCGAGGGCGCCCTGGTGCGCGCCATCGTCTACGCCTCGATGAACCAGGCCACGCTCGACCAGCAGACGGTCGCCAAGGCCCTCTCCGACGTCTTCGCGCCGGGCGAGCTCAACCTCACCATGGCCGATGTCCTGCGCATCACCGCAGAACGCTTCGAGGTCGACACGGCGGACGTCCGTGGCAAGGGGCGCCGCCAGGAGCTCGTGGTTCCCCGTCAGATCGCCATGTACCTGATCCGTGAGCTGACCCCGCACTCCTACCCCGAGATCGGCCAGTTCTTCTCCGGACGGGACCACTCCACGGTGATGTATGCCGTTCAGAAGGTCACGGATCAGATCGAGAAGGACTCCGACCTCGCGGCCACCGTGCGCGAGCTCAAGTCCAGCCTCGTCTGAGAGCCTGCGCCCACCGGAACCCTCTCATGCCGAGACGCCGGCGCCGCGTGGCGCGGCGCCCGATCCCGTGTCGGAGGCTCGATGCCGCTCCGCCCCGCAGCCACGAAACCCGCGGGCCGATCGATCGCCGAATCCGCGTCCCCCGTTCGGATCCGTTCGCGCACCGCTTCGCCCTGGTCTCTACCGGGCTGTGGCCGCCTGTGGAGAACCCTGTGGATAACGTGTGGACAGTCTGTGGACGACCCTGTGCAAAACACGGCTCACCCCGTGTGCTGTGGACACCTGTGGACCGCTCGAAGTCTTGTCCACAGCGCACCTCGTCTTCTCCACAACACCCTCCACATGCCCGAAAGCGTCGCCGTCGCCCCTCGCCGGACTTCTCCACAGTTTCCACAGCCCCTACGGTTATAGAGTCCTTTTCATATCGAGAGAATTTCGTACCCCCATTTCATCCACCCTCCTTCCTCGTACCGCCACCTTCCAACGAGAAGCCGCTCAGAACGCGTTGCGCAGCACCTTCATCGGGTATGCTCGTAGGCAATGCCGTACGGGAGAGACGCATGAAGGTTCACGTTCCCAAGAAGACCCTGGCCGATACGCTAGCCCACGTGGAGCGGATCATCCCGAGCCGCAGCAGCAACCCCGGCCTGAGCCTGCTTCGCATCGATGCCCGCGACGACGGCATCGAGCTCAGCGGGAGCAACATGGACGTCGACATCCGCGCGCGATTCGCAGCCGACACCCGGGGCGAAGGCAGCTACGCCGTACCGGCCCACGTCTTCAGCCAGGTGGTGCGGGCCCTGCCCGACGATCTGGTCGAGCTCGAGTTCGGTGAGAAGGAGCTCGATCTCTCCTCGGGCACCTTCGCCACCAAGCTGCAGCTCATGGCGCCGTCATCGGCTCCCGAGCTCGTGTTTCCCAACGAGCTCGATGGGGCACTCGACGCCGCGCTGCTGGCCAAGGCGCTCGGCAGCGTCCGCTACGCCGCCGCCGTGGCCGACTACCAGGCCGTGTTCCGGGGCGTGAAGGTCGAGCTCGGAGCGCAGACGACGCGGGCGGTGGCCACCGACGGCTTCCGTCTGGCCTACTACCATCTAGATGTGGCGACGGGACTGGAGGGCGACGTCGTCGTGCCCGGCCGCAGCGTGGACGAGCTGACCCGTATCCTGGGGGAAGGCGAAGCCCGGCTCGGGCTCTCCGAGGGGCAGCTCAGCGTGCACACCGGCAGCGTTCACGTGAACCTGAAGCTGATGGACGGCACGTTCCCCGACTACGAGCGCATCATCCCGAAGAGCTTCCCGGTATCGGTCACGGTCGATGCCCCCAAGCTGGCCGAGGCCGTGTCGCGGGTTGCGCTCATGGCCGACAAGACCGCCAACAACCGGGTCGATCTGTTCGTTCGTGACGGCGTGGTGCAGATCACGGCCGAGGGGACGTACGGTCGGTCGCAGGAGTCGCTCGACGTCCTGCAGGAAGGGACCGACCCCGAGATCGCTCTTGCTTACAACGCCAAGTACCTGGTCGACGCCCTCGGTCCGGCAGCCGGTGACGTGCGCCTGTCGTTCTCGGGCGGCGGACCGTCCTCCGCTCCGAGCGTGGTGGCGGACCTGGGCGACCCCAGCTACCTGGCGATGGTCGTACCGCTGCGGACCGGCTGAGCGCGACGCCGCACGCGTCCGGTATCGTGGCCACGCCACGGTCGGCGCCGGAGGTGCGGGGGGACGCGGCTCGGCAAGAACCGCAACACGACAAGGGAGGACCCAACATGACCATCATCGAAGACGTCCGCGCGCTCGAGCTCCTCGACTCGCGCGGCAACCCGACCGTGGGGGCCGTAGTGACGCTGTCCAGCGGAGTCCAGGGGGCGGCCGCCGTCCCCTCCGGCGCCTCCACCGGCGTCCACGAGGCCGTCGAGTTGCGTGACGGCGGTCCGCGCTACCTGGGGAAGGGCGTCCAGAAGGCGGTCGGACACGTGAACGACGACATCGCCCCGGCCGTCATAGGCATGGACGCGATCGACCAGGCACAGCTCGATGCCGCGCTGATCGAGTTGGACGGTACCCCCAACAAGAGCAATCTCGGGGCCAACGCCATGCTGGCGGTATCGCTCGCGACCTCGCGGGCGGCGGCAGCCGTCCTCGAGCTACCGCTCTACCGCTACCTGGGCGGCACCAACGCGCGGATCCTTCCGGTGCCCCTCATGAACGTGCTGAACGGCGGCAAACACGCCGACAACAACGTCGACATGCAGGAGTTCATGCTTGCGCCCGCCGGCTTCTCGAGCTTCGCCGAAGGGCTCCGGGCGGGCGTGGAGACCTTCCACCACCTCAAGAAGGTGCTCACCGCCCGCGGCTACAACACCAACGTCGGCGACGAGGGCGGCTTCGCGCCGAGCCTCAAGAGCAACCAGGAGGCGATCGAGGTCCTGCTGGAAGCGATCGAGAAGGCGGGATACAGCCCGGGCGAGCAGGTCTTCATCGCGCTGGACCCGGCGTCGAGCGAGTTCTACGAAGATGGCGTATACCATCTGGCATCGGAAGGCAAGAAACTCGATGCCGACGGCCTGATCGACTACTACGAGGACTGGATCTCGCGCTACCCGATCCTGTCGCTCGAGGACGGGCTCGCCGAGGACGACTGGAGCGGCTGGGCGACCCTGACGACGCGCCTCGGCGGGCGCGTGCAGCTCATCGGCGACGACGTCTTCGTCACCAACGTGGAGCGCTTGCAGCGCGGCATCGATGAGCACGTCGGCAACGCCATCCTGGTCAAGGTCAACCAGATCGGAACGCTCACCGAGGCGATGGACACCATCGAGCTCGCCAAGGGTCACGGCTACCGCAACATCATCAGCCACCGCAGCGGCGAGACCGAGGACGCCTTTATCGCCGACCTGGTCGTGGGCGTGAATGCCGGCCAGATCAAGACCGGCTCGGCCAGCCGCTCCGATCGTCTCGCGAAGTACAACCGGCTCCTGAGCATCGAGGCCGAGCTGGGAGATCGGGCGCGCTACCTCGGCGTGAAGGCCTTCACGAGATGATCTTGGAGCGCCGCACCAAGGTCGTCGCCACGCTCGGACCGGCCAGCAGCGACGCCGAGACGATCAAGCAGTTGATCGAAGCGGGCGTCAACGTCTTCAGGCTGAACTTCTCGCATGGCAGCAAGGAGACGCACCGGACGAACATCGGGCTGATCCGTGCCGAGGCCGACCGTCTGGGGCGGCCGGTCGGCGTCCTTCAGGACCTGCAGGGTCCGAAGATCCGCATCGCCACGTTCGCGGACGGCGAGGTGGTCCTGCAGGAGGGTGCGGCGTTCAAGCTGACGTGCGACGACGACTCGCCGGGCGACGCCGAGCGGGTCGGCGCGACCTACAAGAACCTGTGCCAGGACGTCAAGGGCGGCGACACGCTGCTGCTCGACGACGGCCGACTCCGGCTCCAGGTGACGGCGATCCGCGGCAGCACCATCCACACGGAGGTCAAGCTCGGAGGCGTGCTGTCGAACAACAAGGGGATCAACATCCCGGGCGCCGACCTGAGCATCCCGGCCCTGACGGACAAGGACGTCGAGGACCTGCTCTACGGCGCCGAGTTGGACGTCGACTGGGTGGCCATGAGCTTCGTCCGCAGCCGCGACGACCTGCTGCTGGCGCGGCACTACCTGGCGCGCGCCGGCTCCCAGGCGAAGCTGATGGCCAAGATCGAGAAGCCGGGAGCGGTCGAGCGGTTCGACGAGATCCTCCACGAGGTCGACGGCGTCATGGTGGCGCGGGGTGACCTCGGGGTGGAGATGCCGCCGGAGCAGGTCCCGCTCATCCAGAAGCGGCTCATCCGCGCCTCGCTCGACGCCGGCAAACCGGTCATCACCGCCACCCAGATGCTGGAGTCGATGGTGCACAGCCCGACCCCCACTCGCGCGGAGGCCTCCGACGTGGCCAACGCCATCTACGACGGCACCGACGCGGTCATGCTGTCGGCCGAGACCGCGGTGGGCGACTACCCGGTGGACGCGGTGCGGATGATGGACCGTATCGCGCGCTCGGTGGAGTCCGACGAGGGCTACAAGCGCGGCATGCGCGAGCACTACCCGACGCCCGAGAACACGACCGCGGACGCGGTGTCGCTCGGCGCCTGCGAGATGGCCTTCACGCTGGGGGCGCAGCTCATCGTGACCTTCACGTCGAGCGGGACCACGGCACAGCGCGTCTCCCGGAACCGTCCCCCCGTGCCGATCCTGGCGGTGACGCCCAACGTGCGGGCCTACCGGCAGCTGTCGGTGGCCTGGGGCGTCGTCCCGTTCCTGAGCGACGACATCCATAGCACCGACGAGATGGTGGCGGTGGCGACCGACACCATCCAGAGGGTGGGGCTCGCGGACGCCGGCGGCCGGTTCGTCATCACGGCCGGCGTTCCCTTCGGGATGCGGGGCACGACCAACCTGATCCGCGTGGAGCGCTACCGGCCGCAAAGTTGAGTGCCGGCGCCGGTGGCGCGGGCCGGCGAGCGGCGGCGCCGACGGTCCATGCGAACGCGGCCTGCAGGATGCCTGCAGGCCGCGTCATCGTTGTGCTGACGTTGCCGGCAGTCTGCGCCTAGCCCTCCTCGGCCCGGACCACGACCTTCAGCTCGATCGTGACGTCGGGGTGGGGGCGGTAGGGAACGACGTACTCGCCGAGCGTCTTGATCGGATCCTGGAGCACGATCTTGCGCCGGTCGATCTCGACGTCATAGGCCGTCTTGAGCGCCTGGGCGATGTCCTTGTTGCCGACGGAGCCGTAGATGCGCTCCTCGCCCGCCTTCACGCTGATCTCCAGGGTGGCGTCGCCGAGCATCTCCTGGAGCCGTTCCGCGTCGCCCTTGCGCTCGGCGAGGACGCGGGCGCGCTGCGCCAGGCGGGCCTGCAGCTCGGCGCGGTTCGCGTTGGTGGCCGGCAGCGCCAGCCCCTGCGGCACCAGGAAGTTGCGGGCGTAGCCGGGACGCACCCGCACGACCTCGCCGGCCTCACCGAGGCCATCGACGGGCTCGAGCAGGATGACGTTCATTTCCGCACCAGCTTCTCCGTGATCGGGATGATGGCCAGCGACCGCGCGCGCTTGATGGTGGTGGCGAGCCTGCGCTGGTGCTTGGCACACGTGCCCGTTCGACGACGGGGCAGGATCTTGGCGGTATCGGAGATGAAGCGCCGCAACATCCTCCCGTCGTGGTAGTCCATGATCTCGAGTTCGCCCGTGCAGAACGCACAGACCTTCGGTCTACGTCCGCGGCGACCGCCGCCGCGGCGGCGCCGTTCTCTTCCGTCTCGTTCGCGTGGCATCTAGAAAGGCAGATCCTCTTCCGGTGGAAACTCTTCATCGATATCAAGCTGACTCGCCTGGGCGCCCTGAGACACCTTCTCGGGGCGGGTCCCGGCTCCACCACTACCGGGACCGCGGGTCAGGAACTCGACGCGCGAGCCTTCCACGCGCGTCGTGAACCGCCGATTGCCGTCGCGGTCCGTCCACGAGTCGTTGACGAGACGGCCGATCACGAACACCGGGTCGCCCTTGGAGAGCTCCGCGGTGGCCTCGGCCAGCTCGCGCCAGACGTTCACGTCCACGAAGTGCGTGCGCTCCTGGTCGTTGCCGCCGCGATCGCGGAAGCGATCGTTGACGGCGACGCTGAAGCGCGTGACGGCGCTGCCGTTGGGGGTGTAGCGCAGCTCGGCGTCGCGCGTGAGATTGCCGATGATCAGCACCTCGTTGAGCGCGTCGCGCAGGCGATGCTGCCCCTTCGCGTCGGTCACCGTGGGCTCACCGCCGCGGGCGCCCGCCGTGAGCACCTCGATGCGCTGAGCCACGACGTCGAGCGCAGCACGGCGCTGCCCGTCCTGCGACTCCCAGCTGCGGTAGTTGAGCCGCCCCTCCACGAACACGGGCGTGCCCGCCTCGAGCTGGTTGACGAGCGACTCGCCCTGTGCGCCGAAGACGGTGACCCGGTGGTACCAGGCCAGCTCGCGGCGCTTGTCGTCGTCTCCGAGGACATGATCGTTGCCGGCCACGTTGAGCTCCAGGATGGCCAGGCCCCCGGGCGTGTAGCGCAACTCGGGTGCCTGCGTCAGGGTGCCTGCCAGGTACACGTTGTTCAGGCCTCGTGCCATGGAGCTCTCCTCGACTCACGGAAGACGGAACGCGCCGCCGGTCAAGCGCCGGCCTGGGCCTCCGCCTTCTCCCGCGACTCCTTGCGGGTCTTCCACTCGGGACGGTCCTTGACTACCAGTACGCGCATCACGTTATCACGCTGGCGCAGGGCGGTCTCGAGCGCCTTGGGCTTCTCGCTCGACAGGCGTAGGCGGTAGATCAGGTAGTAGCCGTCGTTGAGCTTCCGGATCGGGTAGGCGAGGCGGCGAACGCCCCACTCCTCCAGCTCCAGGACCTCCCCTTCGGCGCGCTCTACCTGCATCGTGACGGCATCCTTCTCGGTCTGGAGCTGCGGTTCGCTCAGATTCGGGTCCAGGATGACGTTCAGATCGTAGGTCGCTTCGGACATGGGCACCTCCTTCCAAGGCCGGTGGCTGCGATGGGCGTGCCCGGGACGTCGTCCCGGCACGCAACGACCGGGCCCGACCTCACGGCCGGCCCTCGGCCCGCGTCACAGCCCTCTCCAGCGTGGGCTCGCCACCGCGCCGCCCGCGGCCGCAAGGGACGCGTGGGTTGCGACCCGTACGGAAGCCGGCGGCTGGCGCGGCAAATTGAGATTGTAGCACGGCTGCGGGGCCGGAAGGAAGCGGCGCGCCCGGCGGGGCCCAAGGCGCGAACCGAGGAGCGGCCCCGCGCCGCTCGAGCTCACGGATTCGTCCCGTCTAGCCTGCGGTCAGCGCGGACACCACCCGCTCGGCATCGCGCACGCAGTCGTTGACGCCCACCCCACGGTAGGCGTTGCCGGCGAGGTGGACGCCCGGGAGATCGGCGAGCGCCTCGTCGAGAACGGCCAGGCGCGCGGCGTGCCCGAGCGTGTACTGGGGGATGGCCTGCGGCCAGCGGGCCGTCTCCACGAACTCCGGGTCGGCCACCACGCCCATGCTCACGCGCAGATCGCGGCGCACCGCTGCGAGTGCCTCGTCCTCGGCCAGCTCGAGCATGGCGGGATCGAGGCGGCCGCCCGCCAGCACGCGCAGAAGCACCTTCCCGTCGGGGGCGCGTTGCGGGTAGAGGGTCGAGGTCCACAGGACACCCAGGCTGCGCACCCCCTGCCCACGCGGCACCAGGAACCCGAAGCCGTCGAGGATCCGGGGCACGTCGATGCGATCGAAGCCGAGCCCGAACACCCGCACGCCGGCGTAGGGGATGGCGGCGAGCGCGTCGGCCGCCACCGGCCGGTGGGCGCGGAGGAGGTCGGCGGCGGCGGGCGCCGGAACGGTGAGGACGACGTCGTCGAAGGCACCGCTCGCGGAGCCCGCGCCGGGTCCCGCCAGGCGCAGCCGGTAGCCGCCGTCCGCGGCGGCGCCGAGCCCTTCCACGCGCGTCTCCAGGCGAACCGGTCCCTTCAGAGCGCCCTGAAGCGCGTCGAGCAGGCGCTGCATGCCGCCGTGGCGGAACGACGTCAGCCGGCCGCTGGGGCGCGAAGCGTCGCCGGCTCCTGGCGCCGTATCACGCGCCCTACGTCGCGCGCGGCGCTGGCCGGACAGGAGCGCCCTCACGAGGCTCCCGTGGGCGCGCTCCATGGCGCGCAGCCGCGGGAACAGCGCGTCGACGCTCAGCTCGCGGGGGTCCCCGGCCGTGATGCCGGACACGAAGGCATCGGCGAGCGCGTCGGAGAAGGTGCGGCCGAAGTGGCGTTGGAGGAAGGCATGCACGCTCTCCTCTCCGTCGGCGCGGCCCGCGAGCGCAAGCTCCAGGGCCGCCCGAAGACGGCCGAGCGGCGGAACCACCTCGCTTGCGAAGAAGGTGGCGGGACCGGTCGGCAACGGGCGCAAGCCGCCGTCGAGGTAGAGGTAGCGCCGGCGCGCCACGTCGGCAGCCGTCTGCAGCTCGGCCTCGAGGCCGAGGCCGTGCGCCAGGCGCAGCGTCTCGGGGGCGGACGTGAGGAACCCGTTCGGCCCCCAGTCCACCGTGTAGCCGTCGCGCACGGTCGTGCGGGCCTTCCCCCCGACGTGATCCCCGGCCTCGAGCACCACCACCTCCCAGCCAGGCCGCGCGGCCTCGAGCCGGTAGGCGGTCGCCAGCCCCGTTATGCCGGCGCCGACGACGGCCACGCGCCGAGGTGCGTGCGGGCTTGCCTCCACGCCCAGCACGATACCGGACCGGCTGGCGGGGCGGGCGAGGCGCGGTCCCGTGACGGCGCGGGCTCAAGGTGGTAGCGCGCCACAGAGCAGGGCGGCGTCGAGGCCGTTGAGGCCGAGGGCCTGATCGACGTCGGCCAGGCGAAGGCGCAACGTGGCACGGAGGTAGGCGTCCTCGAGGGCGGTGCTCGCTCGCGGGGCCGTCGTGCGCCTGGCGGAGAGCGCGGCCGCCAGGATGCGGCGGCGCCGCAGGAGGTCCGCCTCCTCGCCCTGCAGCCGGAGGAGCGTCGATCGAACCGTGGACCGCGCGTCGTCGACAGGATCGTCGGTTGCGTCGCTGCTCGCGTCAGGCGGGGGCGGCGCCGGGGTGCGGTTGGGAACGACGAGCGTGGCCTCCTGCTCGAGGCCCGCAGCCCCGCCCGTCAGGGAGGCAGCGCCGGCGACAGGGCTCCAGGGCGGCAGCCGCACCGAGAGCGCGATCCGTGCAGCGCCCTCGGCGTCCGTGGCGTCGCCGAGCCGGAGCGCGCCGCCGAGCTCCAGGTCGATCCGGGCCGCGCTTCGTGCGGCCCGAAGCCGGGCGCTCGAGGCCCGCTCCCGTGCGGCCAGGCCGGCCAGCACCACGGCGTCGCTGGCCGCGATGCAGGGTGTCGCCTCGAGGTCCGCGCTTCCGAAGCCGAGCGGCGCGGCCGTCGGGGCGTTCTCCGCCAGACCCCGGATCCGGGCCGGCTCGCCGATCGGGGGGAGCGCGACGCCGAGCGCCGTGCTCAGCTCGCTCCGCAGGCGTCGCGCCTCGCGGAGCTGCGCTTCGCGGCCGGCGGCGAGGAGGCGGGCGTCGATCGCGGTGCCCGCGCTGCCATTAGGCGGGGCCGGTGGGTTGCGTGCGCCCGACGGGTAGGCGCCGCTTCGCGGACGGGATGGCGTGAGGGCGCGCAGCGAGCGGTCGAGCTCGATCAGGGCCCAAAGGCGCTGCTCCGCGGCCTCCAGCGCGACGGCGCGCGCCAGGGCGTCGCGGGCCTCGGCCCTCCGCTGCGCCGCGAGCTGCCGCCGCGTGAGGGTGAGACGGAGCGCGGCAACGCGCCCATCGGCGGGAACGTCGGGAGCGAGGAGTGGAACGGCGATGCCGGCTTCGAGCGTCAATCCATAGGCTCCGTCGAGCCCGAGCCGCGTCTGCTCGTGCAGGCGGAGCCTGGGCAGGCCCGCGGCGGCCGCCCGCCGGACCTCGAGCCGGGCGGCTTCGAGCGCCTCGTCGGCGAGAGGCTCGCGGGCGCGCTCGAAGGCCGCCGCACGTACCTGCGCGAGCAACGAAGGGGCCTCGGCCCGCCCGGTGCTCCAGGTCGCGATCAGCACCAGGAGCGTCAGGGCGCGCTTCATCGCGGTGCGCCCGGGGGCGGCCGGCGTCCGGGGTGGACGAGGGCGGCCGGCACCCCCTGGAGCGTGCAGCAGCCGCTCGCCGCCGCGAAGCCAACGACTGGGTAGGAGACGATGGTGAGGTCGTGAACGTAGGTCTGGAAGGCCGCCGGAGTGATGGCCAGGTAGAGGGCCCTTCCGGGCTCGAGCCGGACCCGCAGCGCGTCCGGTGCCCGCCAGGCCGAAGCGGCGAGCGCCCCATGCAGTGGGAAGGCGAGCGACACCGGCCGGACCGGCCGCGCGGCGACCCCGGCGGAGCGGCCGTGCCCTTCCAGGAAGGCGGCGAAGGCGGGCGCCATCCGGTCGAGCACCGCGTCCCTCCAGGCGCCGAAGCCAGCGGGGGATCCCGCGGCGACCAGCACGAGGCCGCGCCCCAGCGGCTCGGGGGCGTAGCGGATGCTGCGGACCGTGATTGCGTCGGCCCCGTCGTTGACGAGGGCAAGGGCCCCGTAGAGCCCGAGGGCGTCGTCGCTCGAGGCCGCTGCCAGGCGCAGCGGCCCCCCGGACCGCGGCAGCGCCAGGACCTCGGCCGCTCCCGTGCGCACGCGCTGCTGCGGGGCGTAGCGGGTCTGGACGAGGAGCGCGGGCACCTCGACGGTACCGGCGGCGTCGGCACGCACCCGTAGGGTGAGCCGCCCGTCCGCCGCACCGAAGCGGTAGCCGGTGACGGTGAGGTGTCGTGCGGCGACGCCGACGCCGGTGACCGGAACCCGGCGGGACGGCCCGCGCTCGAGCCCGAACGCGAGCAGCCCCTCGGTGGCGGGGTCGGTCCAGGCGAAGGCGATGCCGGGAGCGAGCTCGAAAGGGGCGCTCGCCGCGACGGCGCACGTCCCGGAGGCGATGAAGGCGGCCGCAAGCAGCACGGTGGTGACCCTGGTGACCCTGGCGGCCCTGACGAGGCTGCCTCGACCCCGTTCCGCGGGGGCTGGAAGCATGACGTCTCCCTTCAGGCAGTGGTGGGGGTGGGGGGTGGGGGCGACCCCCTCGGGTCGCCCCCGCAGAGGGGCCCTTTCTCGCGGGGCGCTTTGCCGAGCGGCCCCACCGGTCTGGCCGTCGTGCGCGTCCGGTGGGGCGCAGGCGCCGCTAGAGCCCGCCCGTGACGTAGCCGAGCACGGTCGTGGTGCTCAGGAAGGGGCCGGAGTCGCTGTCGACGACGGTCCGGGTGCCGTCGGTGAAGTCTTGGTACTGCCGGCCGTAGTACGTCCTGCGCTCCGTGCGGTACGCGACGTAGAGCTTCCCGTAGGTGCGCGGGGCGATCGGGTACGTGACCGAGGTCCGGGTCGACGAGCTCACCTCGCCGCCCACCGAGGCCTTGACGAAGTTCGCGTACCCACCGGAGAACTGCACGTCGCGCACGACCGTACGCGTGTACTCGAAGGTCCCGTTGACGGTCTGGCCGGAGTAGTTGTTGATCTGGTTCACCAGCGAGGCGGGGGTGGTGGAGCTGGAGTTGAGACTGACGCGGTAGGTCGACCAGTAGGGGCTCCCGGTGGCGGTGGGCGAGCCGCTCGTCCCGGTTCCACCACCACCACCACCGCCGCCGCCGCCGTCGGACGAGCAGGTGGTGCAGAAGCCGCCGGTGATGCGAGCGAGGTCGTCGAGGGCGATGTGCTCCCCGGCGATCCCGGAGCCGTCGAGGGCGCCGGAGGCGTGATGTGTGCCTGGCAGAGCGGCGAGCGCGGTCGCCGCGTGGGCGGTGGACGCCAGGTTCACAACCGCGAAGATCGCAAACGCCAGGATCGCAACCGCCAGCAGGACGGGAACCGGGATGGTGCCGGATCGTGCCGCGGAGCGCCGGTGGGTATCGGAGCGCGTGCGGCGCGCGGAGCCTACGCGGGGGCGAAGGGTGAGGTGTCGGAGCATGCTTCTTCCTCCCAAGGGTCAGAGGGCGTCGGGACGGCGGGATGGTGAGGGCGTCGTCAGGTCCTGACCGCACCTCCCCTCGCCCCCGCCACGAGCGCCAGCAGGAGGCTGCCTGCCAGCGCGAGCGTGCCCGGCCAGTCACCCCACCGCAGGTAGAGGGTGGTCCGGGCCCGGAGCCTCGGCGTCGCGACGAGCGTCTCGGGTCGACCGATGCGCGATCGGACCAGGACCCTCCCAGCGCCGTCGATCACGGCGCTGGGGCCGCCGTTCGAGGCGAACGCCAGCGGCAGCCCCGTCTCGACGGCACGGAATCGTGCCACGCGGAGGTGCTGGAGGGGAGTGCCCAGGTATCGCCCGAAGGCGTCGTTGGTCAAGACCAACAGGACCTGCGCTCCGCCGAGGGCGGCCTGCCGGGTGAGCTCGGGGAAGGCGACCTCGAAGCAGATCAGGGGGGCGACCCGCAGGCCGCCCAGCTCGAGCCATCCGGGTCGGTCGCCGGCGACGAGGTCGTCCTCGGCGACGGGGACGAGGCGCCGCTTGGCGTAGACGTAGCGCAGCACGTCGCCGTCCCACGCGAACGCGGCGTTGGCGATTCCCCTCTCGGTCCGGGCGGGGGCGCCAGCGAGCAGCGGGCCGACGCCCTGGAGCGTCCGCTCGAGCCGGGCCGGGCCCGCCACCGGAAGGGGGCCCGGCAGGGCGCCTTCCGGCCACACCGTGAGGCCGGGCCCGGCGGGGAGCGGCACGGCGCGACTCTGCATCACGAGGCTCCGCACCAGTGCCTGCCCGGCGCCCGGGATCGCGACGGCCGCGGCGTAGGCGGCGTCGGGGAGCGCCAGCTGCGCGACGCGCAGCCGCGCGGCCGGTCGGGCGCCGGGCGAAGCGACGCCGGGCAGCGACGCGGGCGGGGGCGCCGCCCTCCAGACGCCCGCCACCAGCGCCGCGAGGGCGAGGAGCGCGGCCCAGGCCCAGCGCCGGCGATCGAGCAGCGCCACGCTCAGGAGGGCATTGCACCCGAGCACGGCCAGGCTGACCGCGGCGACGCCGCCGAGGCGGGCGAGCTGCATGGTGGGGAGGCCGGCCTGGCTGTAGCCCACCGCGAAGAGCGGGCTGGCGAAGCGCCCCAGGAGCCAGGTCCGGCCCGGCAGCCACTCCGCGGCCAGCCACAGCACCGGAAACACGCCCGCCAGCGCACCCTCGCCCAGGGCGCGCCGCAGCCGGGGCGCCATCGCGCCGGCCGCCGCGAAGGGGAGGGCCGCAGCGGCCGCGACGAGCGGAAGCAGGGCGGGCGAGACGGGACCGAGCGCTTCGTACGCCACGCAGGCGGCACCGAAGGCCACGACGCCGACCAGGAGCGCAGACCGGGCCGGGCTCGGCTCGAGCCGCAACGCCCGGAGCAGCGGCACGAAGGCCACCAGGGCGAGCCAGCCGAGCCCCCACGGGCGGCCCGCGACGACGAGCAGCGTCCCGCTGGTCAGCGCCAGCGTCCAGCGATGCCGGGCCGCTCCCCTCCGCCGGCCGGGATGGGCCACGGGCCGGGGGGCAGCCCCGTCGCGGAGGCGGCCGCCAGTGCCGCCGCCGGGGCCGCTACCGGTACGCCGGCTAGCGGGTCCGCCGCCGAGGCTCACGGGCGAGACTCCGCGTGCTGGAGCGGGCGGCGCGCAGCGGCCCGCTCCGCCAGCACGGCGTCGAACAGCAGGACGCGCCCGCTCCAGGCGCGCACGAAGCGCGCGCGCCGCTCGAGCACGAGCCCGCGCGCAGGATCGGCCAAGAGCACGAAGCCGCGGGCCAGGCGGCGGACCGCGACGAAGTGGCCGGCGCGGAGGTGGGCGAGGAACGGGGTCGGCAGCGAGCCCAGGCGGTCGGGCGGGACGGCGTACCAGGCCCCGGGAAGCTCGAAGGCGGCGGCGAGCCGGGCGAGCTCGGCGAGGGTGACGCCGTCGGCCCGGACGTGGGCCAGGCGGAGCACGGCCTCCTCGCCGACCGGACGCCCGCGCCAGGCGAGGATCGTGGCGAGCGCCGCGGGCCCGCAATCGCGTGGGCCGCGCTGCGCGATGGCGCGCGGCAGAGCGGCCCACGGCACGCCGGACAGGGGCGGGCCCGAGAGATCGGCGGAGAAATCGGTGACGAGATCGGCGACGAGGCGGGGCCGAGCGCGCTCGGCCATGCTCCGAACCGTCCCCAGGGCGCTCGCGCCGGCCCCGGCGGCGAGCCACAACACGCCGATCGCCACGGTCAGCGCGCCGGCGCTAGCCGCTCGCCGGTGGGCGCCCCGCGAGAAGCCAACCCAGGAGTCGTGCGAGGACCCGCGGGAGCGACCGCGCAGGCCACTGCGGAGTCCACCGCGCAGGCCATTGCGCCGTCCGCCACGCGCCGAGCTACGCGAGGAGCCGCCCGAAGAACCGCCCGTTGCCACCACCCACCTCCTCTCGTCCGATCAGCCTAGGGGCCGGTCGGGTCGTCGGAGCGCCGTGCTAGGCGCATCACGAGCGGTCCTGCGCCGCCTTCCGTGGCCCCGCTTGACATGTGACCAATAAGTCACCTATAGTCCGGTCCGTGGATGATGACGACCGCATCTTCAAGGCGCTCGCGGACCCCACCCGCCGGCTCCTCCTCGACCGGCTCTTCGAGCGCGACGGCCGCACGCTCTCGGAGCTCGAGGCCGAGGTCGGGGCCGAGGTCGAGATGACGCGCTTCGGTGTGATGAAGCACTTGCGCGTGCTCGAGGAGGCGAACCTCGTCGTCACCAGGCGCTCCGGAAGGAGGAAGCTCCACTACCTGAACCCGGTTCCCATCCGGCTGGTCCACGACCGGTGGGTGAGCAAGTTCTCCGAGCCTTGGGCCGCCACGCTGAGCGACCTGAAGCGCGATCTGGAGGCGAGAACCTTGGAGCGCGTGTACGAGATCTACATCAAGACGACGCCGGAGCGTCTGTGGGAGGCGATCACCGACCCGGAGCAGCGGCGCGTCTACCACTTCGGGGTCGGCATCGAGTCCGACTGGACCGTCGGCTCCCCCTACCAGGCCCGCTCCGCGGCCGTGCCCGACCTGCTCTGGGAGGGCGAGAACCTCGAGGTGGACCCGCCCCGGCGCCTGGTGCAGAGCTTCCGGGCCCTGTGGGGCGAGGACGTCCGCTCCGCGGGCACCTCGCGGGTCACCTGGGAGATCGAGCCGGTCGGGGACTCCTGCCACCTGGTCGTGACGCACGACCAGCTGCCCGAGGGCGCCGACCCGCAGCTCTACGGCGGCTGGCCGATGATCCTCTCGGGGCTGAAGACGCTCCTGGAGACGGGCGAGTCGCTCACCACGCCGGGCTCGCTTCGCTACGCTCCGCCCCGGGGCGACGCGCAGGCCACGGGACGGCGCACCGCCGGAGCGCAGGGGCCTCGGAAGGGCGGCGCGAGGAAGCCGTGAGCGACAACGCGCCCACCTCCAGTGCCGTCCACGTGTACCGCATCTACATCAAGGCCTCGCCCCAGGCGATCTGGGACGCGATCACCCGCCCGGAGCGGACCGTCCGCTACGGCTACGCCCCGCTGGTCGAGTACGACTTGCGTCCCGGCGGCGCCTTCCGCGCCCACGCCAACGAGGGCATGAAGGCCTTCCCGGAGATCCCCGACGTCATCGGCGACGGCGAGGTCCTCGAGGTCGATCCGCCGCACCGCCTCGTGCAGACCTGGCGCATGACCATGACTCCCGAGCTCGCCGCGGAGGCCGCGACGCGCCTGACCTGGGAG
>CAZIBD010000056.1:0-20521 GCA_964536935.1 uncultured bacterium
ATCCAGCGCAGCCCGCCTTTGAAGATCAGGTAGAGCTCGCGCAACGAGATCTCGTCTTGCGGTTCACCCACGGCGTGCTCCTTTGCGGGGCGCTCCTATGCGGCGTGCTCCTCTGCGATTCCTACGCTGGTGCGTGACTCTCAAGGGGACGGTCTCCTCGATGGGGTCCGGCCCACCGCACGTCCGGAGGGGCAGCGCGGCCGGCGGCGCGCCGTCGGCCCGGCTCCTGTGCGGTGAGCCCTAGGATAGACATTCTCGTCCCATGCCATATGAGGTTGCTGGGAGCCGGATCACGCCTCAACCAACGCTCGCCCGCACCAGCCCCTCGTCCTCCAGTCGCTTCAACCACGGCTTCAGCTCCTGCAGGTCGAGGTGGAGCTGCTCCGACGCCTGTTCCAGGGTCATCCCGCGCCCGAGCGCCTCCAGCACGCGCTGGCCGGCGCGACCGAACGAGGTCCGGAAGTGCATGGCCAGCTCGGTCATGGGGTTCAGCGCGTCCTGGCCGCGGAGCGTCAGGGCGTAGCGCTGCTGCTCCCAGCCGGGGGGCTCGTCGGGGAGGTGGAGGTCGGGCATGGCGGCGTCGTCTTCGAGCAGGGCGAAACGCGTCGTCGGTCCGCCGGCGCCGCCCTCGATCTGCAGGTAGGGTTGGCCGTTGCGGACGAAGCGGAAGCCTTGCGCTTCCAGAACGAGGCCGTTGAAGGTGCTCGGGTCGGCGCTCGGAGTGCTGCGGCCCAGCGCCATGCCGAGCAGGCTACGCACCAGCACCGGGTCGAGCGCGTCGAGCTCGAGCTCCGGCCCGTCCGGATCGAGACCCGCCCGCTGCAGCACGCGCATGGCGTCGGTGCCGGCGTGCACGTGGCCCGCCCGCTCCGCTGCAGCGGACCCGATGCGCCCCTGCAGGAACAGTGCCGCAGCGCTGCTCTGCTCGGCAGAGAAGGACAGCACGCCGTTGAAGGCGGTGCCGCGCAGCCTCTCGAGCAGCATGCGCAGGTCGACGAGCGCCGGTGGCAGGATCTTGGGCGGCGCGAAGCGCGGCATCGCCCGCAGCAGCGGACTGGAGCTCGCCGGGAAGCGGCTCGGCAGCCGCGGGGCGTCGCCCGGCTCGTGAGGGTGCAGGTGGAAGCCCTGCCCCTGCGCCTCCAGGCTGTCGTAGTGCCCGAGCTTGTAGCTCGCCTCCACCTGGCCGCGCGCCACCTGCAGCAGCACGGCGCCGTTCGGCGCCGACAGGGCCAGCGTGCCGCTGGCGCGCAGGTTGCGCAGCCCCTCGAGTAGGTCCTGGCCGCTGAGGGCTCCGGTGGTGCCCAACAGGCCGAGGCTCATGCCCGGCCTCTCACGGGCAACGGCCGCGTCCACGCTGCCGCAGGCACCGCGAAGACGCCGCAGCGCCTCACGCCCCGCTCCCGTCCGCCCCGAGCAGCCGCGCCAGCAGGTTGCGGTCCTCATGGAAGGTGAGCCGCTCGAGCGCCTCCCGCGGCGCCACGAAGGCGCCGTCGGGGAAGAGCTTCTCGCGCAGCACCGGTACCTGGGCGTCGGTGCGCATCCGGAACCAGGTGATGCGGCGCAGCTCGCCGCGCGGGTTGCGGTAGCTGGTGGTGAAGGTCTCGGCCGCATCCGCGCAGTGGGCGGTGACGCCGGCCTCCTCCTCGATCTCACGGGTCGCGGTCTCGAGCGGGCTCTCGCCGGGCTCGATGTGCCCCTTGGGGAAGACCCACGACCCGTTGGCGTGGCGGATGAGCAGCACGTCGCCGGCGCCGTTGAACACGACGCCACCGGCGCCTCTCACCACGTCGGCGCCGCCGGAGCCGTCCTGATCGTTGCTGGCTTCGCCGCTGCCGGAACCCGCGGCCTCGGGCCCACCGGCGCCGGATCCTGCGGCTTCCGTTCCCGTGGCTTCGGACTCGCGACGTCGACCCGAACGCGCCATGCTGCGCTCATGCTACCACCTGTCCGGCACGCACTTCAGCGCAGCCCGACGCAGCCGGCCACGTCCGTTACGGGCTCGCCGGGATCCGGGTGGTGCGGGATGAGCGGAGATCGTGCCGAAGTGCGCCGCGCTGCCACCAGCTCGATTGCGTCAGGGTCGCGGTCGCGCCCCCACCTTCAGCGCTGCGCCAGCATCCCCCCGCCGTGCAGGAACTCGAGGATGCCCGATGCCAGGCCCTCGGCCAGCTTCTCCTGATAGCTTCCCTGGGACAGGTCCGTCCCCTCGGTCGGATTGCTGACGAAGCCGACCTCCACCAGGATCGACGGAATGCGCGCGGTCCGAAGGACATAGAACAGGTTCTTGCGGACGCCGCGGTCGACCGCGCCGGTCGAGTCGATGAGGTGGTTCTGCACGTCGTGGGCGAGCGTCATGGAGAAGCTGTACTGGGTCTCGCGCAGAATCTGGCCGGCGATGTCGTTGGCGGTCTTGCGGGCCTTCTCGGTGAAGGCCTGCCCCTGTGCGCCGGAGCCGTTCTCCTGGATGGCCAGGTTGATGTAGCTGGGGTCGAGCGGCTTGCCGAACACCCACGTCTCGATGCCGTGGGCGCTCGCCACGGGCGCGCTGTTGGCGTGGATCGACACGAACAGGTTGCGCTGCGGGGTTTCGAACGCCGAGCGCTGCGCCAGCGTCAGGAAGGTGTCGTTGTCGCGCGTCATGATCACCTTCACGCCCTGCTGCTCGAGGAGCTTCTCGAGCCTGAGCGCGACGTCGAGCACCACCGTCTTCTCGACCGCCCACTTGGACGACGTGCCCGGGTCCATGCCGCCGTGGCCGGGATCGAGGACCACCACCTGCGGCTGCGGCTTGGGCGCAGCCAGCGCCTGCGGTGCCAGGGGATCGCTGTGCAGCAGCTTCGCGATCGGCTGGCCGTTCAGGCCCGGAGCGAAGTCGACGTAGAGGGTGGTGGTGGTCCCCTTGTCGACGGTGCCAACCTGGAAGCCCTTGCCCTCAGGATCGAGGGGGTAGCTCGTATGGACGATCACGGAGGCGCGGCCCTTGCTGTCGGTGACATCGAGGGCGGTCAGGTTGGGGTCTTGCAGCTTGGTGCTCTGCGCCTGGGCGTGAGCGTCCGGAAACCGCATGATCAGCGCGTTGCCATCGGCGGCCAGCGAATAGTTCGCTCCTTGCGGCAGGTCGATGGCCACTCTCGTCACCCCGTCGGTCACCCCGGTGCGGGGAGGCGACAGGGCGTAGCCGAGCTGGTCGGCGGTCTCGATGGTGATGACGCGCTGCTGGGAGTTCCACGGGCTGATGCCGCCGAAGGCCGCCACGGTCGGCGTGATCGGCACGTAGGCGGTGCCGTCGACCAGGATGGCCATCGGGCTGGCGACGCTCTTTCCGTTCACGGTTAGGGCGCCGTTCGCCTTCTTCAGTCCTTGGGCGACGTCGCCGGTGGCCTGGAACACGGCCTGGGTGGAGCCGTCGGAGAACGTCAGCGTCTTGGCGGTGTCGTCGTACTTGACGTCCAGCTTCATCGCTTTGGCCAGCGGCGCCGCCTTGGCGAAGGCGTCGACGCTGTCGCCCTGGGCGATGAAGTAGTAGGGCCCTGCGGCGTCGAGGAGGACACCGTTGACCGCGAGGTAGTTGACCTTCTCCTGGCCGAACGCCAGGCCCGCCATCGCGGCCGCCAGTGCCAGGAGGACCGTGAGGAAGGGACGTTTCACTCTACGGCCGAGTCTAGCACGGGTTCTGCCGGGTGCAAGCAAGAAATTCACGCCAGGGGCGGCGTTTCTCGGGTCGGACGGTGAGAAAGGTGAAGGGGCGCGGCACTGGCTCAGCCGACACGATCCTCGTCGGGCACGGTACTTTCGGGCTCGACCTCCAGCTCGCGCAGTCGCCGTTGCAGCGCGTCCTCGCCCACCAAGTCCTCGGCGCGGTCCTCGACCTCGCCGTAGAGCTGCTCGAAGGCCCCGCGTAGCCGGCTCAGCAGTTCGCCGGTCTGCGTGAAGTGCCGGGCCACCTCCGCCTGGTACAGGTCGTACTCACGCCTGAGGCGTCGCAGACGTTGTTCGGGCTCGCCAGTGCGCCTGAGGAGAGCGGTGATGCCCGCTCCGACGAGCACGCCGGCCACGAAGGCAGCAGCCACCCACAGCCAGACGTTCATGACGACCTCCTGGTCCAGCATAACGGCCGCACCCGTCGGCGACCGCTACACTGACCGCACGATGAACGGTTCGGGACACGGCTCGGGACGCGGGTCTCCGTCCGGCGCGCGGGACGATCCAGCTGGCCGCCGCGTCTACCTGCGGGCCCTGCCCGACGCGCTCGTTCCCGGGCGTCACTCGGCTGGCGCCCGTCGCCGCACCGGCCAGCTCCAGCGCTTCCTGTGCCCGCTCGAGGCGGTGGCCCGCGAGTCCCTGCCGGTCGACGGCTCGGTCCAACTGCTGGTGATGGCCGCCAGGGACTGGCGCCGGGTCTCGAGCTACCCCTACGGGCTCCCCTTCACCCGCACGACTCGACGGCTCGTCAGCCTGGTGGTGGCCGCCGACTACCCGCCGCGCCTCACTGGGCGCTTCGACGACCTCCTGCTCCGTGCGAGCCGCGGAGGGGTGCGGGCACCTGGTTCCATCCCAGAGTTCCTCGACCTGCTGCTCGGCCATGAGTGGGGGCACGCCGTGGCCAACCGCTCGGGGCTTCGCACGCGGGTCAAGTGGTTCGACGAGCTGATGGCCACCTACCTCTTCGCGCAGGCGCTCCGCGCCGTCGGGGACGACGCCACGCTGGCGCGTCTGGTGGCGTGGGCCCGGCTGCAGACAGCGGCCACCACCGAACGGCGCGGCGCGCTGGACGGCTTCGAGTATCCGCGGGGCAGGATGCCGCTCGCTCGCATGCTCTGGTACCAGGGGGTCTTCACGGAGCGAGCCCTCGCCCTGTCGGGTGACAGCGGCTGGGCGTTCCCGCGCGCCCTGGCCTCCCGGCTCCCCGCCTCCGACCGCGGCGACCTCGCCCGGGCGCTGGTCGATCTGGAGCCCGGCTTCAAGCCGTGGTTCGTCGTCTTCGCTCCGGAGGAGGACGGGACGGTGGAGCACGCCGGCGCGTAGCGCCCGTGCGCGCGCCGCGCTGCTCAGGCGAGTGCCTCGGCGTCCGTCCTGAGCTTCTGCTCGACGCGCTCGAGCTCACCGCGCTCGCCCTCGCCGCTCTGCGCGATCCAATCGCGAGCGCGCTGCAGCTCCGCCATCGTCCGGTGCCGGTCGCCGCGGGCCAGCGCAGCGTTGGCGTAGGCCAGCGCACCCTCGGCAAGCAGGTCGGGGCCGAGGTCGAGCCCGAGCAGCCGCTCGTAGAGGTCGTCGGCGCGATCGCCGTCGCCCTGTGACGAGGCCACGTCGGCGGCCGCCAGGTAGTGCGCGTATGCCGCGTCGGGCGAGCCGCCGCGCTCGAAGTGCTCGGCGATCAGCTCGGAGAAGGCGAGCGGCGCGTGGCTCTCCAGCCAGGTGGCGATCTTGAGGTGAAGGAGCGGCCGGTCGGAGAAGGGAATCATGCGCAGCACGGCCTGCCGGAGCAGCTCGCTCTGGAAGCGGTACTCGACTTCGTCCGGGATGCTCGAGCCCGCCTCCCGCACCAGCAGGTCCTCCTCGACCAGCGTCCGAATCAGGCCGTCGTCCTCGCCGGTCGCCAGCTCACGCAACAGCCCCTCCCAGGTGGCTTCGCCGGTGAGGGCGGCGTGGGCGAGCAGCAGGCGGGCGGGGCCGTCGATCATGTCGAGCCGCGACTGCAGCAGCGAGGCCAGCGACCCGGAGAAGGAGCCGGGCTGCGTCAGCGACAGCGCCCGCCCCAGCTCCAGCAGGTAGGCGGGGACGCCGCCCACCTGCCTCACCAGCGCCTCGCTGGCGATGCGCAGGGTGGGATCGGCGAGCTCGCCGAGCAGCGCCACGCTCTCCTCGAAGCTCAGGGGCGACAGCGGAAGACTCTGCGCGTTGTCGGGGAGGGTCTCCCAGCGGCTGGTCCGCAGCAGCAGGATGGGCGCGTCGGCCTCACGGATCAGCGCCAGGAACTCGAGCAGCGTCTCGTCGCGCGGCTCGTTGTCGACGGCGATGACCAGCGCGCTCTGGCCGCCGCCCTGCCGCGCGAGCGCCACCAGCAGGTCGTGCCAGGCGAGGTGCGTCCGGTCGATGGTGCGCCGGTCGAGGCGGGTCCAGGCCTTGGTCCGGACCAGATCGAGGCTGCTGAGGATGGCCTGGTGCCACCTGGGCTCGTCCGGCAGGAGCCGCTGCAGCGTCTCCTGCACGCGTTGATGCCGCACCCGCTCGTCTTCCTCCTCGTCCGTACCGAACAGCTGCGGCTCCAGCGAGCGCCAGGAGAACTCCTCGGTGGGGCGCACCTCGATCCAGAGGCTGGCGCGCGGGTCGGCCGAGGTGTGCAGGAACTCGTGCAGCAGCCTCGTCTTCCCGCGGCCGGCCTCGCCGACCAGCCACAGCTCCCGCGCCTTCCCGGTCTGTGCGGTCTGCCGGTAAGCCAGCTGCAGTGCCTCGAGCTCGCGATTCCGACCGATGAAGCGGATCTTCGCGTAGGGATCGGAGACGCTACGCTGTACGGCGGAAACGAGCCGGTGGGCGCGGTGCACCGCCGGGAAGCCGGGGAGCTGCAGGGGTCCGGTCTCCTCGAACGCGAGCCGGTTGCGCGAGCTCTCGAACGTCTCTTCACCCACCCACACCTCACCGGGGGTGGCGGCCTCTTCCAGACGTGCCGCCAGGTTCACGGCGCTGCCCATGACCGTGTAGCTGCGAACGCGACCCGAACCGACCGAGCCCGCGATCACGACGCCGGTGTTGACCCCCGCTCGCCCCTCGAGCCGGATGCCGCGGCCGCGCCCGATGGCGTGGATGGCGTCCAGGCTGGCCGAGGCGGCCAGGACAGCGCGATGGGCATCGTCGGGGTGGGAGTGTGGCGCGCCGAACAGGGCGATGAGGCCGTCCCCGCGGAAGGCGTCGACGTGGCCGTCGTACTCCTCGATGACGCCGGCGACCATGGTGAGCACCTCGTCGGCCAGATCGCGCAGCTCCTCGGGGTCGAGACCGTGGGTGAGGTTGCTGAAGCCGGCCAGGTCGATGAACACGATGCTCACCCGTCGCCGCTCGCGCGCCGTGAGCTGGCGCTCCAGGCGGGAGCCGCACATGCCGCAGAAGCGCATGCCGGGCGGGTTGCGGGTGCCGCACGTCGAGCAGACCATGAGCACCATGAGTATACGGAGCCGCGTCAGGGAACTGTGTCCCGGCATGCATTCAACCGGCGCGCCAACCCCGTCTGGGAAGGGATTCGAGCTCTACTTGCCGAACAGCGGGGCGGGGTCGATGAACGCCGACTTCCCGCCGGCGTCGGTACGCGCGTAGAACGGCAACAGGTCGTTGCTCAGCGTGCCTCCGCCGAGGTAGCCCAGGACCTGGCCCTGCTTGACCTCGTCGTAGAGCTTCACGACCGGCGTGCGCAGGTTGGTGTAGACGGTCGTCAAGCCGCCGCCGTGCTGCACCGCCACCATGTAGCCGAAGTTAGCGCCCAGGTAGCTGATCGCGACGACCCTGCCGGCCTGGACCGAGCGCACCGCCGCGTTCGGCACCGCCGCCTTGATGGCGATGTAGGAGTTGTTGCCCTCTCCGAAGCGACTCACGATCTTGCCGTGCTCGAGCGGCATCACGAAGCCCGTCGGGAGCGGCTTGGGCGGCGCCGTGAGGGCGTCGAGCTTGGCCCGAGCCGCGTCGGCCTGCTGCTGGTACTGCAGCTGTTTGGCCCGGTCGCGTGCGTAGCTCGCGGCCGCGGCGCGCGCCGCCTCCTCCAGCTTCTTTAGCCGTGCGACCACGGCGTCGAGCTGCTGGTTGAGGTTCTCGAGGTTCGACTCGATCTGGTTCTGTTCCTGAAGCAGCGCCTGCTTCTGGGCGAGCTGACCCTTCTTGGTCTTCTGCAGGTCCGCGATGACCGCCTCGAGCTGCTTGCGCTTCGCCTCCTGGTCGCGGGCGTTCTGCGCGATCTCGTCCTGTTTGGTCTTGAGCGCGGCCATCTGGTCGGCGAGCTGGCTCTGAGCCGCCTTGAGCTGCGAGAGCACATCGCCGAGCTGGGTGATGACGTTCACGTCCTGCTTCGACAGCAGCGACAGGTAGTAGGCATTGACCTGGAACTGGTGGAGCGTGCGGCTGCGGGCCAGGCTGTTGGCGTAGCGCTGCACCCGCTGCTGGTAGAGGTTCAGGATGAGGGCCTTGACGCGCTTCTTGAGGGCGTCGAGCTGGCCGTTCAGGTCCTGGATCTTCGCCTCGGTCTGCGCGCTCTGCTTGTTGAGCGTCGCGAGCTGGTCCTGAAGCTTCCCCTGCTGCGCCTGCAGGTCGCTCAGCTGCTTGTTCACCGCGTCGCGCTGGCGGATCTTGACCGCGAGCTGTTGCGCGGTGCTCCCCAGCTTCTGGGTGATGTCCTGGATCTCCTGCTTGCGTGCCTTCAGTTGCTTCTGGGCCTGCTGGATGTCGGACTCGAGCCCGCGCTTGGTGCTGCTGTCGATGCTCTGGCCGTATCCCCATCCCAGCAGGAGGGCGCCGAGGAGGGTCAGGACGAGCAGCGAACGGGTCCGCACGGCGGTAGTCTAGCAGCCGCTTCCGGGGGCCGGATGAAGCGTCATGAAGGGAGGGGCGAGCCGGGCGAGGCCGCGCTAGGTCGGCTCGCGAAGATGCTGCGAGACCGAGATGGCGCTGCCGACCAGGCCCACCAGCACCGACAGTGCGGCCAGCAGGCCGGCGATCTGCGCCAGCGTGGTCGGGTCGTGTACGAAGGGGATGAAGGCGAGCTGGTTGGACAGCCTGAGCGCCACGAACTGGTAGCCGGGGATGGCCAGGGCGAGCGTCACCACGGCGCTGATGAGACCGAGCAGGAACCCCTCGATGAGGAACGGCGACCGGATGAAGCCCCGCGTCGCGCCCACCAGCCGCATCACTTCGATCTCCTGGCGACGCGCCGCGATCGCGGCGCGGATCGAGTTCACGATGGCGAACAAGGCCGCCGAGAGCAGCACCACGATGAGGATGGAGCCGCCGACGCGCAGCGCATCGTTGATGGCCAGGAACGTCTGGACGGCGCTAGAGCCGTCCTCGATATGGTTGACGCCCGGGAGCTGCGCCAGCTTGCCGCGCACCACCGGCGTCTGCGCCGGGTCGAGCAGGCGGATCTCGAGCGTGTTGGGCAGGGGGTTCGAGATCAGCGCGGCCGCCTGGTTGAGGCTAGGGAGCGACTGCACCATGTTCGCCAGGGCCTGCTTCTTGGACACGAAGTCCACGCTGGCCACCTCGGGCCAGCTGCGGATGGTGTCCATGAGCTGTGGCACCTGGGCGTTGTCGTCGAGGAAGACGGCGATCTGCAGCTCGCTCTGCAGGTTCTGCAGCACGGCGTTGAGGTTCACGCTCACCAGGCTGAAGCCCGCGAGGATCGTCAGCGACAGCGTCATGGTGGTGATGGTGGAGACACTGGCCACCCAGTTCGCGCGGATGGCGCGCATGGCCTGCTGCACGGCGTAGCTCATCGTGGGATCGCAGTTCGGTCGGGTCGTTGAGTCATGGGAGGATCCTGCGGCCGGCCGCCGCTCGCTCGCCGCAGAGGCGAGGATGGAGGGTCGAGCGCGTCACGTCCGCACTATACCCAGGACCTCCGCCCGCCGAGATGAAGGCGGGCGCGCCCGTCGTTCACCCTCTCCGGCGCGCCCGTCGAGGCGCTATCGCCCGCTCCTCACGGTGCTTCGTAGGCCGCGATGACCGCGTCCGTGTAGCTCTCCGTGGTGGCCTCGCCGCCGAGATCGGCGGTGCGGGGCCCGTTCTCCAGCACCGCGTCGACGGCCCGGTCGATGCGCGCCGCGGCGTCGCTCTCACCCAGGTGCTCCAGCATCATCGCCGCCGTCAACATGGTTGCGGTGGGGTTGGCGATTCCCCTGCCGGCGATGTCGGGGGCGCTGCCGTGCACGGGCTCGAAGATGGCCTGTTCCTCCCCGAGGTTGGCGCTCGGCGCCACTCCCAGACCCCCGACGAGGCCCGCCATGAGGTCGGAGAGGATGTCGCCGAAGAGGTTCGTCGACACGAGCACGTCGAAGCTCTCCGGGTCCCGCACCAGCTTCATGGCGGCCGCGTCGACGATGATGTCGTAGCTCTCCACGTCCGGGTACTGCGCCGCCACCTCCAGCGCCGTCTGTAGGAACAGCCCCGAGGTGACGGGCAGGACGTTGGCCTTGTGCACGATCGCCACCCGCCCTCGGCGCCGCCGCGCCTGCTGCATGGCGACATGGGCGATACGCTCGCACGCGCGCTTCGACACCATGGCGTCGGCGATGGCGATGTCGCCGTAGCGTCGCTCGTTGTCGACGTAGAGGCCCTCGGTGTTCTCGCGGACCATCAGCATGTCGATGCCGGGAAGGGCGCCCGGCACGGGTCGGGTCTTAGCCGGCCGAAGGTTGGCGAACAGGTCGAGCTCGCGTCGCATGCTGCGGATGGCGCCCTTGTGCCCTTCGACCTTGCGCTTGGGGCTGGTGAAGGCGCCGGCCAGCGTGGCGTCGGCGGCGCGGATCTTGTCGAGCGTCTCGGCGGGCACGCTGACGCCACGCTTCTGGAAGGTCGCCCATCCAGCCTCGGCCTCGACGAACGTGAGGGGCAGGCCGGTCACCTCGAGCAGACGACGTGTGGCGGGAACGACCTCCGGGCCGATCCCATCCCCAGGGATGAGACAGACGGTATGCATCGTTGGCTCCTTCGTAGCCGGGGCGCGACGTCTCGGCGACCGGGGAGCCGGGCCCGCGGAGGTCCGGGCGGTCGTCGGCGAGGGTGAGCGCAACCCGCGCCCACAGCGCGTTCAAGGTACCACGCTCCTCTTGCTGGACGACGCTCCCGGGAGGCACGCCGCCTTCGTGCCGCGGCCGGCCGGGCTGGTTAGAATGGCGGCGTTCGGGAGAGGCCCCCGGGGAGATGCCCCAAGCGCCCGCCCTTCGCGCGAGGACCGGTCGCCTGCGGGTGGGGGGATGCGCAAAAATCGCTATGGGAACGCGGATCAGGGTCCGTACGGTATGGGAGGCGACGCCGTGAGCGCGTTGCACGGAGACATCGAGGAAGGGGTGCTGGCGAACCTGCTTCAGTACCTAGCGCTCAGTCAGGCCACCGGTTGCCTCTCGCTGCGTCATCCATCCCGGGCGAAGGGTGAGGTCTACCTGGAGAGAGGAAGGGTCGTGTACGTCGATGCCGACCCTCGCTTCGACGTGGCGGGGCTCTCGGAGCTGATGCGGTGGCAACGCGGGCGCTTCAGCTTCCGGTCCGAGGTGGAGCCGCCGCGACGGACCCTCACGGACTCCACCGAGCGCTTGCTGCTGGAGGCGAGCACGCTTCGCGACACGGAGTCGGGCGGCTCGGGCGAAGAGCTCCTCGATCCGGGCACGGTCCTGGCGCCGCACAGCTCGCCCGACGACGGGCGGTCGCTGGTCTCGCTGTCGGCGTTGCACGTGTGGCGCTCGCTGGACGGCCAGCAGAGCCTGAGCGAGCTGGCCGAAGCGTCGGGGCTGCCGCTCCACATCGTGGTGGCGGGGGGGACGGAGCTCGTACAGGGCGGTCTGGCGGGCCCTGCCGACGAGCTGCTGGTCGATCCGGCCTTCGTCGGGGAGCTGACGCGTGAGGCGGTCGACATCCTCGGTCCGGTCGCCGAGGTGTTCGTGGAGGACGCCCTCTTCGATCTCGGCGTGGAGCCGGGCCCGATCGCGCTGACCGTTCTCGACGACATCATCACGTCGGTCGCGACGCAGTTCCGCCGGAGCGATTGGCAGCTCGATTTCCTGCGGCGCGTCGAACGCCTTCGTCACGACTACGGCCTGAGCGCCTGAACCGGTACCGGGAGGTCCCATGAAGTACATCGTCGAGGTGCGCGAGCCCGTCCCGAGCAACCTGGACGAGATCGCGGGCAAGGTGGCCGCGTCCTTCCACATCAGCGACGACAAGGCGCTGGCTCTCCTGCGCCGCGCGCCAGGCGCGATGACGCGGGCCGTGAGCGAACGTGAGGCCGACATGGTAGCCGGCATCTTCGAACGTGCCGGCCTGGTCGTGGTGAAGCGATCGGCCGACGACGCTCCTGCCCGCGGGGCAACCGGCGGGACGGCGGCGGCGCCGGCCGCGAGCGAGGGCTCGCGGATCGAGGCGGCGGGCACCGCAGCGACCGCGACTCCCCAGACGCCTCCCGACACCGACGTCGGCGCCGACGAGGGCGCCGCGGCCGGAGCCGGGATCGGGTCCGGCCGTGACGCGGACGTCGACATCGGCACGGAGGCCGACGACGTGTGGAATCGCCCCGTCAGCGACGGAGCGGAGGCCAGCGAGAGCCCGGTCGACAGCTTCTCGCGCAGGGACGCGCTCGATCGCGAGGGGGCGGAGCTGAGCTGGGACAGCTCGGACGCCGAGGAGGCCTCCCACGTCGATTCCGCTGGCGGCGAGCACCTGCAAGCCGACCGGGCGGAAGCCGCGCACGCCGGTGAGGCCGGCGCCATCGAGCTCGAGGACCTCGACCCCGTCCACGGCCGGCCGGACGACGAGCCGGGTGCCGGCCTGGGCGCCGTGGCGGAACCGGGTCCCGGTGCCCAGGCCCGCCATGCCTGGTCCGAGGAGGTCGCCGCCGAGCCGGGCTCGGACATGGGGGCCGTGGACGTCGACGAGCCCGGCCTTGCGGCCGAGACGGCAGAAGGTGCTGCGGGCGCGTTCGGCGCGGAGGGCGCGGTGCCGGTGGGGAGGAGCTCGCAGACGCCGGAGACGGTGCGGCGCTCCCAGACGCCCGAGACGATGCGCAGCTCGCGCACGCCCGAGATGGCGCGCCGATCGCAGACGCCGGAGACGATGAAGAGCACGCTGACGCGCTCGCCGGTCGAGACCTCGCTCCAGCGCGGTGGGTTGCGCCGCCGGGTGGCCCTGAGCAGCATCCTGCCGGCACTGCTCACGCTGGTGGTGATGGGCGTGGCGATGCTGGTGACGGTCATGCCGGTGCTGCGCTCGCAGCAGCAGGCTCACGCGATGGACGCCGCGCAGGCCGAGGCCAGCACCCTCGAGGCGCTCACGGGCGGGATGCCGCTCGACTCCCAGACGCTGTCCACGGCATTGGTCGATCTCTCGCGGGGCTCCCAGGCGGTGCTCGGCGGCGGCGACGTTCGCCTGATGGTCGTCACCGACGCCACCGGCGTGCCGCTGGCGGGCTGGTACGGCGCCGCCATGCCGCTCGCCGCCATGCCGCCGAGCGTTCGGCAGACGGTGAGCGGCCGGGCATTGTCGGCGGTGGCGGGGCAGAAGCAGGGTGGCGAGAGCCTGATGCAGAGCCTCAAGGCGACCTGGCATTCGCTGCTGGCGATGCTCGGGCTGGGTACGACCAGTGACATCCTCGAGGCGGCGCCCGTCATGAGCGCCGGCCAGGCGATCGGCGCGGTGGTGGTCGGAGTCCGCCCCGCCGGCGTCGGCACGTTGGCAGCCAACGCCTTCCTCACCACCCTGCTGGTGGGGCTCGTGCCGGTCCTGATCGCCATCCTGGTGGCCATGGCGCTGACGCGCGGCCTGCGCGCTCAGGTGACCTACCTGCTCGCCGCCGCCGACCGCATCAGCCGCGGCGACCTCGAGGAGCCCGTGGACCTCGACAGCCGCGACGAGCTGGGTCAGCTCGCGCGCGCCATCGAGCGCATGCGGGTCAGCCTACAGGAGGGGATGGAGCGCCTGCGCCGTAGACGCTGAGGGGCGCGGCGCGCGCCCGGGCGGCGTCGCAGGCCGTGCCTCAGGGCATCGGGTGGGCGCGCGCCAGTGCCCGCACCTCGTCGCGCAACCCGTCGTCGTCCTCGCTCTGTAGGGCGCGGTCGATGAGGTCCGCGACCCTCGGCATGGCATCGGGTCCGAACCCGCGGGTGGCGAGCGCGGGGGTGCCGATGCGCACGCCGGAGGTGACCCAGGGCTTCTCCGGATCGAACGGGATCATGCTCTTCGAGACCGTGATGCCGGCGGCGCCGAGGCGCTTGCTGGCGGTGTTGCCGGTGATGCCCAGGGGGCGCAGGTCGATCAGGAAGAGGTGGTTGTCGGTGCCGCCCGACACGATGCGGTGCCCCTTCGCCACCAGTGCTTCGGCCAGGACGCGGGCGTCGTCGACGACGGTCTGGATGTAGGTCTTGAACTCCGGGCGCAGCGCCTCGAAGAAGGCCACGGCCTTGCCGGCGATGACGTGCTCGAGCGGTCCCCCCTGGGTGCCCGGGAAGATCGTCCGGTCGACCTTCTTGCCGACCTCCTCGTCGTTGCCGAAGAGGATGCCGCTGCGCGGGCCGCGCAGCGTCTTGTGGGTGGTGCTGGTGACGATGTGGGCGTGTTCCACCGGGCTCGGGTGGTGGCCGGTGGCGACCAGCCCGGCGATGTGCGCGATGTCGGCCATCAGGTAGGCGCCTACCTCGTCGGCGATTTCGCGGAAGCGCGCGAAGTCGAGCACGCGGCTGTAGGCACTGGCGCCGGCGATGATCATCTTGGGGCGGTGCTCGAGGGCGAGCTCGCGCACGCGCTCGAAGTCGATGCGCTCGGTCTCGCGGTCCACCGGGTAGCCGACCACGTGGTAGTGGCGTCCGGAGAAGTTGACAGGCGAGCCGTGGGTGAGGTGACCGCCGTGCGCGAGGTCCATGCCGAGCACGGTGTCGCCGGGCTCGAGCAGCGCGAAGTACACGGCCAGGTTGGCCGACGAGCCCGAGTGCGGCTGCACGTTGGCCCAGCGGCAGCCGAACAGCTGCTTGAGCCGCTCGATGGCCAGCGTCTCGACCTCGTCGATGACCTCGCAGCCGCCGTAGTAGCGCTTGCCCGGGTAGCCCTCGGCGTACTTGTTGGTGAGCACCGAGCCGACCGCCTCCATCACCTGGGGCGAAGTGAAGTTCTCGGAGGCGATGAGCTCGAGCCCGTCGCGCTGGCGCTCGAACTCGCGGTCGATGAGGGAGAAGAGCTCGTCGTCCCGTACGGAAACGCCGCCGGCGGCCTGCTCGATCGTCATGCGCGGAGTATACCAGCGGCCCACCGCGGCGCCCTTCCACGATCCCCGGACCCCGTCGCCATCCGGCCCGAGGTCCTCGTCGGCCGGCGCCGGGGCTCAGCCCGATGTCGGCGCGCGAGCGGCCCGGTCGAGCCGCCTCGAGCGAGGTTCGTCGAGCAGCGTCGAGAAGGCCTCGGCGAAGCGACGGATGTCGTTCCAGTCGGTGAACTCGTGGTCGGTCACCACGTCGGCGTCGATCCCCTGGCGGCGCACCAGGGCACGCACGATGCGGGTCTCGAAGAAGCTGTAGCGGCTGAAGCGCAACGCGCCCGCCGCGCTGGCGGCCAGCTCCGGGTGCCAACCGGTGCGGTGCAGGAAGTCGCGCAGGTAGCCGTCGGCCTCCGCACGCAGCAGCGGGTCGCTGCCGGCGGCGCACAGGCAGACCGAGAGGAAGGCGCTGGGCATGTGCTCCAGCACGCGGCGATGGGCATGGACGGCCCGCACCAGCCCGTAGGGATGCCGTCCGCGGTGGACCGAGGCGGCGATGATCACCGCATCGGCACCACCGATGCCCGGGAAGGGGGAGGCGGGAGCGAGGCGGACCTCGTGTCCGTCCTCGCGCAGGGTCGCAGCCAGCCGCTCCGCGATGTGCTCGGTGTGTCCCTCCCGAGAGGCGTGCAGGATGAGCACCTTGGCCATGCAAGTCCTCTCCTCGGAGCCGCGCCGCACTCCAGGGTCTGTCTGGTCTCAGCCTGCGCGCAGGACGGGTGCCGTGCCAGAGGCGCATGTCCCTTGCGACGATCCGGGCGGCCCGCCGGGCACACGTGGCGGCTGCCCAACACGTGGGCGGCTGCCGCACCCCTATCCTCGCCTCAGGACGAAGGCGCGCCTCCACACCTCCGTACCAGCCAAGGAGGACGCATGGACCCTCACGATCCACAACGGAACCCGAACCCGGGCGGGAAACGGCCCTCTGGTCCGGGACGCCCCGGACCCGGCCAGTCCGGTCCCGGCCAGCCCGGACCCGGGCAGCGGCCCCGGCCGAGCGGCTCGCGCTGGATTCTCTGGATGCTCCTCGGGTTGCTCGTCTACTTCCTCTTCTTCAACCCCTTCGGCTCCAACAACTCGGGCGTACCGTACTCGACCTTCAAGCAGCAGGTGCAGCAGGGCAACGTCAGCGTGATCCACTGGAAGGGCCAGCGCATCCAGGGCACGTTCCGGAAGCCGGTCCAGCTCCCCGCGTCCACGGGGAGTGCGGCACCCCCGCGCGGCCTGCTGCCGGCACCGGCGCCGGCGCCGGGAGGCAGCCAGGGGCAGGCCGGACAGAGCCAGGCCGGACACAGCCAGGCCGGACAGAGCTCCGGTGCCTCCACGAGCGGCCCATCCGGCGGTGCGAGCCAGCGCGGGAGCAGTCCGGGGGCCGGCGCCCCGGGCTCGAGCGCGTCCTCGTCCCAGACCCGCACCGTGAAGCGGTTCGTGACCTACGTTCCGTCCGGCGGCGACCCCGGCCTGCTCGCGTCACTGCAGAAGCACGACGTCACCGTCGTGACGCAACCCCCCGGCAATGGAAGCCTGTGGGTGACCCTGCTGGTCACCGGCCTTCCGATCCTGCTGCTGGTGTTCGGCGGGTTGTGGTTCATGCGGCGCATGGGCGGCCAGGGCGGAGCCGGCCAGAACATCTTCTCGGTGGGCAAGAGCAAGGCCAAGCTCTTCGACCGCGAGAAGGTCTCGGTCAGCTTCGACGACGTCGCCGGCACCGAAGGCGCGAAGGCCGAGCTACAGGAGACTGTGACCTACCTGAAGTCGCCGGAGCGCTTCCAGCGCCTCGGCGGCCGCACGCCGTCGGGCGTGCTGCTGGTCGGGCCGCCCGGAACCGGCAAGACCCTCCTCGCCAGGGCCGTGGCGGGCGAGGCGGGCGTGCCGTTCTTCTCCACCAGCGGCTCGGACTTCGTGGAGATGTTCGTCGGCGTCGGAGCCAGCCGCGTGCGCGACATGTTCCAGGAGGCGAGGAAGCACCAGCCGGCGATCCTCTTCATCGATGAGCTCGACTCGGTGGGCCGCAAGCGCGGCGCGGGGCTCGGCGGTGGCAACGACGAGCGCGAGCAGACGCTCAACCAGCTCCTGAGCGAGATGGACGGCTTCGAGCCCCACGAGAGCGTGGTGGTCATGGCGGCCACCAACCGGCCCGACGTGCTCGATCCGGCCCTGATGCGACCCGGCCGCTTCGACAAGCAGGTGACCGTCGATCTGCCCACGCGCAACGCGCGGCTCGAGATCCTGCGCATCCACGCCCGGGGCAAGCCGCTGGCCGCCGACGTCGACCTCGACGAGCTGGCGCGCGGCACGCCGGGGATGTCCGGCGCCGATCTCGAGAACCTCCTCAACGAGGCCGCCCTGCACGCCGCGCAGACGGACAAGAGCGAGATCGAGCGGGTCGACGTCGAGGCCGCGCGCGATCAGGTCTACCTGGGCCGCGCGCGCGTGGGCCTCAGCCTCACCGAGGAAGACCGCCGCATGATCGCCTACCACGAGGGAGGCCACGCCGTGGTGGCCGCCACCCTGGAGTTCGCCGATCCGGTCAGCAAGGTCACGATCGTGCCTCGCGGCCGCGCCATGGGCGTGACGCAACAGCTCCCCGACCGGGACCGGTACGTGGTGCCCAAGGAGTATCTGCTCGATCGTCTTGCGGTGATGATGGGTGGGCGCGCCGCCGAGCGCCTCGTCCTGGACACCTCCACCTCCGGAGCCGCGGCCGACCTGCAACAGGCGAGTCAGCTGGCGCGCCGCATGGTGAAGGAGCTCGCCATGGTCGACTCGCTCGGGCCCGTGTCGTTCAAGGAGCACGAAGGGCAGGTCTTCCTCGGAGAGGAGCTGCGCGAGGCGCGTTCGTACAGCGAGGACACCGGCCGTGAGATCGACCGTGCCGTGCGCGAGCTGCTCGAGGAGGCCTTCGAACGCGCCACCGACACGCTGGTCCGGAACCGGCCGGCGCTCGACGCGCTGGCCCGCACGCTGGTCGAGCACGAGGAGGTGGACGGGCCGACGGTGATGCGGTTGCTGGAGCGCGGCGAGCCGACCGCCGCCTGAGAGCCCGCGAGCTCAGCTCGCCCGGCGAGGGCCTCGCTCGGCGGTGGGGAGTAGCTTGTCGAGGGCGGCGCTCACGCTCGCTTGGTCGAACTCGAAGCCGCATGCCGCCAGTCGCGATGGCAA
Source organism: uncultured bacterium (assembly GCA_964536935.1). Classification (GTDB taxonomy): domain Bacteria; phylum Deinococcota; class Deinococci; order Deinococcales; family Trueperaceae; genus JASBRS01. The sequence goes on from CAZIBD010000056.1 coordinate 18,152, forward strand.
CACCCGCGCGCTCTGCAGCAGGGCTCCGTCGGCCAGCCGGCCGAGCACGAGACGCAGCAGCCACGCCGGAGCGGGGAACCAGAAAGGACGGCGCAGTCGGCGGGCGACCGCTCGCCCGAGATCCCGCTGGCGCACGGGTTCGGGCGCCACGGCGTTGAACACGCCGTCGCAGTCTCCCTGCTCGATGACGAAGAGGATAATCCTGGCAAGATCGTCGGCGTCGACCCAGGCCATCCACTGGTCGCCGCTGCCCAGCGGGCCTCCGAGGCCCAGCCGGATCGGCGTCAGGAGGCGCTGCCAGGCCTCCGCGTCGTTCGCCAGCACGACCCCTAGACGCAGCACGCCCAGGCGCACCCGGGCCGCCGCGGGCGCGGCGGCCGCCTCCGCGGCGGCGGCGACGGGGCTGAGCACGAAGGTGTCGTCCGGCCCCTCGGTCTCATCGAGCGTGTCGTCTCCGCGCTGCCCGTAGTAGCCGGTCGCCGAGGCCTGGACCATCACCTCGGGCGGGACGCGACAGCGTTGCAGCGCCGTCACCAGCGTGGTGGCGCTATCCACCCGGCTCGACAGGAGCCGGTCGACGTGCGAGGGCCCCAGGCGCCCGTCCGCGATCGAGGCGCCCGCCAGGTTCACCAGCGCGCTCGCATCCTCGAGCGCCGAGGTGAGGCGTGAGAGCGCCTCCTCGTCGCCGCTGCGGGCGGCGTCGGGGCGCCACGTGACGGGCGTGACGCCGGCCGGGTAGGGGCCCTCCACGCTTCGCGTGAGGACGGTGATGTCGTACCGGTCCGCGGCCGCGGCGATGAGGTGGCGTCCGACCACGCCGGAGGCGCCGGCGATGACGATGCGGGGTCGTGGCATGGCCCACGCTAGCAGGGCGGCGGGCCCGAGGACCGTGCCGTGCGCTCGGATCCGACGTGGTCGAGCGTTCTCCGGCGGCGCGACGGGCGGTTGCCACCCGGTCGGGACAAATGTCCCGGATGCGGCGGATCGCCCGATTCGCTATATTGGCGGCCAACGACCCCAAGTTTGCGCAGTGCATGACCTTGTGGAGGTGTGGTGTGTCCGACGACGAGCGAACCGCTCCCGAGTCCGGCGACGGCGAGTACAAGCCGTATGGAGCGCTCCTGGTGACCGTGGTCCTGGCGGCGACCATCATCGGGTTCTGGGCCCTGATGTTCGTCCTGTCCCTGCTGCGGAGCTGAGCCCGTGGACGAGCATCAACACCAGACGATCGACCGGTGGGAGCGGCGCTGGCTCGTATTCGGCGTGGTCATGCTGGCGGTCTTCGTCGTACTGATCGTGGTGTCGCTGATCACCGAAGGCGCCCACATCGTGCACGGCGGCGGTCACCTCGAGCCGAACGCCATCCAGAGCGTACCGCTGTTCGCTCGGCCCGGGGTCCGCAAGCTCTCCAACGGGGAGTTCCAGGTCGGCGTGGTCGCGCGAGCCTTCGCGTTCGATCCGGCCGACATCGTGCTGCCGGCCGGGGCCAAGACTCGCTTCTACCTCACCAGCGCCGACGTGCTCCACGGCTATCTCGTGGAGGGCACGTCGGTGAACATCGAGCTGATCCCCGGCCAGCTCGCGTACTTCAACTACACCTTCGCGCACCCGGGCACCTACCACGTGGTGTGCGACGAATACTGCGGCATCAACCACCAGAACATGATCGGCACCATCACCGTGTTGCCGGTGGCGGAGTACCAGAAGCGGCAGGCGGCGGGGCCGCTCCCCGGCCACGTGGCAACCCTTCAGGCGGCGGCCGGCGGGGCCGCTCCAGCCGCGCCGGTGAGCGGCACGGAGGTCTTCGACACCCATTGCGCTTCCTGCCATCAGAAGAGCGGGGAAGGCCACCCCGGCGCCTTCCCTCCGCTGGCCGGCCATGCGCCCAGCCTCTACGAGGCCGATCGGAGCTACCCCATCGACGTTCTCCTCTATGGCCTCCAGGGGGGGATCACCGTCAACGGCAAGGACTACAACAACGTCATGCCCGGCTGGGCGCAGCTCTCCGACGCGCAGCTCGCGGCCGTGGCGAACACCATGATGCACGCCTGGGGCAACGACGCGTCGCTGCCGTCCGACTACCGGGCGTACACCGCGAAGGATGTCCAGGATGCTCGCAGTGTGGCGATGACGCCGCAGAGCGTGCACGAGCTGCGCCGGAAGCTGGCGTTGCCATGAGGCGCGCCGGCACGGAAACGAACCGCGAGGGGAGCACGGCATGGCGGTAGGCAGCCTCACCACGTCGGCACGGACGGCCGTGGCCTGGCGGCCGGAGAAGCGGGTCACGGGTGCGTTCCTGATCACGGGGCTGGCGGCCCTGCTGGTGGGGGCCCTGCTCGGCCCGTTCCAGGCGATGAACTACGGCGACGT
>CAZIBD010000057.1:0-19995 GCA_964536935.1 uncultured bacterium
GGCCAACGCCTACAAGACGGCCGACATGCTGGCGGTGCTCCTCACGGTGATGATCCTCGGCGTCTTCTTCAGGACCGTGATCGAGGCGCTTCGCAAGCGGCTCGCTCCCTGGTTCGACAAGGGCTCGGGCTAGGCAATGGGGGCCGCCGCGCGCGGCCCCTCGACTTCGGTGTGAACGGAGCGGAGTCCGTCCGTTCCCGCGCACGACAAGGGAGGCAGCTCATGAGCAGGTCCAAGGCAGGTTGGTTCGAGAACAAGCGACGCGCGATCGCGGTCGCAGCAGCGGTCGTCGTGGTCGCCCTGTGCGCGGCGACGGCCAGCGCGCAGTCGTCGAGCGACTGGGCGAACGTGACCGACTCCACCCCGTGGGTAACGCTCGGCGCTTCGGTGGCGGTGTCGCCGCCCAAGGCCGTCTTCCTCGTGCCCTTCATCGCCCAGAGCGAGGGCTTCTTCGCCAAGGAACACCTGCACGTCAAGCTGGTGCCCGAGACGAACGGCGTGCCCGCCTTCCTCAGCACGGTGGCCGGCTCGACCAAGTTCTCCTTCACCTCGGCCACCGACCCGATCATCGCGGCGTCCCACGGCAAGGCCGCCCACGTGCTCTGGGCCTACGGCCTCAAGCTCGACACCGTGTGCATCGGCGGGAAGGGCATCAGCTCCGCCCAGGACCTGGTCGGCAAGAACGTCGGCGTGACCGACACGGGCGGCTTCGCGCAGACCCTGCTGGAAGCCTGCCTGGCTCCCAAGAACGTCTCGCTCAACCAGGTCCACCAGATCCACATGCAGCGCTCCGGCTTCGTGCCCGCGATGGTCAGCAACCGCATCTCCGCCGCCATCTTCCACGCCGACGGCGCCTACGTCGTGCTGCACAAGGATCCCAACGCGCACGTTCTCGGCTACGAGTACCAGGCCATCCCGCAGTGGTGGTACGGCGCGCTCGCGGCGAACGACGCCTACGTACAGGCCCACCCCGCGGCGGTCAAGCGCTTCCTGAAGGCGCTGGTGCTGGCCAGCCGCTGGATGTACAACCCGGCCAACAAGGCCAAGGTCATCGCCGACGGCGCCAAGGCCAGCGGTGAGGACCCGGCCGCCATCGAGTACGCCTACAACCTCATGATCAAGGGCAAGATCTGGCCTCTCAACTCCGGCCTTCCCACCCACGCCTCCTACATCTACACGGCCCAGAAGCTCAAGGACTTCAAGCAGATCGACAACATCCCGCCCTACACGCAAACGATCGACTCCGCGTACGTCGACGCCGTGCTCGAGAACGTGGGCACGGTGAACCCGGCGAACTACTAGCACCCAGCGCCCACGCGGCGTCGGTGCGCCATCGGCCTCCGACGCCGCCAATCGGCACGAGCGCCGGCCGCGACCGCCCTTCTTGGGCGGGCGGCCGGCGCTCGCTTGGTGCAGGACAGGGTGTTCCCTCGACCGCGGGCAGGCGTGCCTACGATGCGCGTTCTTGGAGCGACTGTAGCCCCGGCCGGCGCGAACGCAACGAGGCTCCCCTACACTGACCGCGTCATGGATACGTCCCCCGAAGGCGGTGCGCCGGTCGCATGCGCCAACATCAACCGGTCCGAGCGGCGGCGGCGCTTGATCTTCGGCATGGTCGCGCTGGCCGTCGGCCTGGTGATCTTCGGTTTGCTGCTCGCCGGCGGCGCCGACCGCTGGTGGCGGCTCGCGCTCATCGTGCTGTTCTTCCCGGCGGCCACCGGCTACTTCCAGTGGCGCGACCATACCTGCGTGGCGCTCGCCGCCCGTAGCCAGCGCAAGCTGGGAGACCGCGTCGAGCGGATCGAGGATCCCGACGAGCTGGCGCAGGTCCGGGCACAAGCCGGCGGCGTCCAGCGGAAGTCGCTGATCGCGGCGCTGGCGCTGCTGGTCCTCGTGCTTCTCGTGCCCTGAGGCGGTCCACCCGCCCCGTTACACCGCGCAGTCGGATCCGGCTCCGGGCTTAGCGCCCGCAGCCGTAGGTCGACCTCGTCGAGGGTGGCGCTTTCTGGTCCGTGAACGCTCGGGGCGGCACGATCGCGCCTCGTCCTCACGCATCTTTGTCGCGCACCAAATTCCGTGGCAAGACTGAAGCAAATTGACTGACGCACGCCTCCCCGCCAAGTGCCGAAGATATCACTGGGACGAATGGATCGGAAATGCCATGAGTAGAGGTGCCACGACAATTTGGCTTTCGTATTACTCACACTTTGCGCAGATAACTTGCGCGCCCGGTTATCATGCTTGTGTCTCTTGCCTCAGTCGACGCCGTGTCTCGGTTGAGGCTGCTCTCGACCGCTGAATTACCTCGTGGCGCGCTCGGTCGTCCGCAGGCCAAGGCCCGCCCTGTTGCAGCGGTCCTCGGTATTCGCCAATGGGACCGACCCCTGAACCCGAGCGCACGCAACCACTTGCAGGAGTCGAGAAACCTTTGGCGCTCCGCCTATCCAGACGGAGCCAAAGCTCGCTTATGGTCTGCGCTTCAGCGCAAGCGGAGCGCCAGGCTGATGCGTCAACGAGGTGTGGTGTAGATCCATCGGCGGCGTGGCGTCCCGAGACGTCTGCGGCGCTTGTTCGAGGAACTGACGGAGCGCAGCTTCGGCTCGGCCGACCCAAAGCAGCTCTGGGTTGCGGACATCGAAAAAGGGAGGTCTTACACGATCCTCCGTAGAAGGTTCTGGCGGCGGAGGGCGTCCTAGATCAAGGCACTGGCCTACTCGCCGTTCGCCTCCGGGCTGTCGCGCGCACCGGTCACGGTGGCCACCACCTACTTGGGCCTGGAGCCGGTGTCAGAGCTATTCTTCTCCTGGTTGGTGCTTGGATGAGGTGCCGAACCCGCCGATGATCGGAGGCGGCGCCGTCGCGATCCTGGGCATCGTGCTTGCCAACGGGATCAAGTAGCTTGCCGACCGGGGCGCGCACATGCCAGTGTCTCAGGCCGGGGCTAGGGAGGGTCGCCGTCCGCCACCCCACCCCCCTCCAGTGGGGCGCTCTCGACCGGTCTCGGGCGGTACGCCCGCTCCACCTGCAGCGGAGTAAGGTAGCCGTTCTTCAGATCGGCTTCCAGCTGCCGGCCATCACGCTCCCGAGGGTTACCGTATCCCCCGCCCGTGGCGGTGACCAGGCGGGCCACGTCGCCCTTGTGGAGTCGCGCCCGGGCGACCTTGCCGTAGACTTCGCTGCTTCCGTCTGCGCGGAGGATTCGCATGTAGTTGCGGGACCCTTCGTGCCCGCCCGCCAGGCCCCAAGGGGGAAACTTGAACCGGCCGTAGGTGCCGGTGAGCATGACCTCGTCGGCCGTGATGCGATAGTCGAGCACAACGCCCTTGCCGCCACGGTAGCGGCCGGCGCCGCCGTCTTCGTTATGGAAGGCGTATTGGTCGACGAGGACGCCGTAGCGAGTTTCAGTGATCTCGATGGGGATGTTGTAAGTTTCGCCGTCGCCAACGCAAAATTGGCCGTTCTCTCCATCCTTATCGTGGCCGGCGCCCCAGCCGCCGACGAGCGGCTCCACCAGCAGAAAGAAGTCCCCGGTATCCGGATGAATGCCGGACACGACCGTGCCGCATACCGATAGCAGATGCCCGGCTGGAAGCCGCTCGGGGAGGTGGGGAGCCAGCGCACGCCACACCAGGTCGCACGAGTAGCGCTTGGTCTCCCAGTATGTCGACACCGGCGCGGGCCGCTCCGCGGTGAAGATAGTACGGGGCGGGCAGACGATCTGCAGGGGCCGGAACTGACCCTCGTTGGTCGGCTCGTTGGGGGTGCTAACGGCCTTGAAGGCAGCACGTACCTCGGAGACGAGCCCGGTCCAGGTGCAATTGATGGGACCGGCGACCTGGGGGTGGCTGCCGGTGAAGTCGACGAGGAAGCGGTCGTCGTCAATCGTCACGTTCACGCACACCCTGAACGGACCGTTGCCGAGGCCGTCGTCGTCGATATAGTCCTCGGCGAAGAAGGTGCCGTGCGGCAGGCGGCCGAGCGCAAGTCGGGAAAGGGTCTCCCCGTGGGCGAGGAGCACATCCATGGCGCGTCGAACGGTGTCGTGCCCGTGTTTCCTCGCAAGCTCCGTCAGCCTGCGCTCGCCGACACGCAACGCGGCGACTCCCGCCCACAGGTCACCGAGCGTCATGTCGGGAAGACGCACGTTGGCGGCAAGGAGATCGAGGAGGCCGGTATCGGGCTGGCCCTTGTGGATGAGGCGAACGTTGGGGAACTGAAGCCCCTCCTGGAAGATCTCGGTGGCGTCGGTCGTCCAGCTTCCGGGGTCCTTTCCGCCGAGCTCGGTCCAGTGCGCCTTGTTAGCAACGAAGGCCAGCAGTTCGCCAGCGACGAAGACGGGAGCGACCAGGGAGACGTCCGAAAGGTGCGTCCCGCCACCGGTGTACGGGTCGTTGGTGATGAACACGTCCCCGGGTTCGATGGCGCCGGCCTCCCCGAATTTCTGGAGGACGGCTTGCACGGCACCGTCGAGCGTTCCCAAGAAACCGGTCACACCGTTTCCCTGGGTGATGAGACGGCCGCGCCAGTCGGTGGCGCCCACGGCGTAGTCGAGGGTCTCGTAGATGATGGGGCTCTTGCTCGTGCGCTGTAGGGCCGCAAACATCTCATCGCCGATGGCTGTGAGTCCGCTTCTGACCACCTCGACGTCGAACCGATCGCCTCCGTGAACATGGCTGTTCATTCCTCACCTCGCTCGGCGGCCAACGAATCTTCCCTGGCAGGGTCGTAGTGCTGCCTGGCCTGCTCGGCCGTGATGAAACCGTTCTTCAGGTCCGCCCGGACGCGGGCACGGTCCCGCTGTCGGGGATCGCCGCAACCGCCGCCGCTGCCGGTGACCAGCCGCACCGTGTCGCCGCGTCGCAGGCGGAAACGGGTGACCTTCCCGGTTATGGCGGGCGCGTGTCCCGGTCGGTGAATCTCGATGCGATTGGCAGACCCCGGTTGAGCCCCGTCGAGACTCCACGGTGGGAAATGGTGCCGACCCATCGTCGACGTCAACCAGGCCTCCTCACCGAGAATTGCGTAGTCGAGCACGACGCCTTTGCCACCGCGGTAGCGGCCAGCGCCACCATCCTCGTTGTGGAAGGCGTATTGGTCAACGAGGACGCCGTAACGTGTTTCGGTGATCTCAACAGGGATGTTGTAGGTTTCGCCGTCGCCGACGCAGAACTGGCCGTTCTGGCCGTCCTTGGTGGCGCCGGCGCCCCAACCGCCAACGAGCGGCTCGACCAGCAGGAAGGACTCGCCGCTATCGGGGTGAAGTCCGGAAAGGATAGTGCCGCACACGCTGAGGAAGTGGCCGGCCGGGAGGCGCTCGGGAATGTGCGGGGCGAGCGCCTTCCAGATCAGGTCGGTAGCGTACTCGAGCGTCTCCCAGTAGGTCGACACGGGTGCAGGCGATTGCGCCGTAAACAAGGTACCGTCCGGGCAAACGATGTGGAGCGGACGGAAGGCCCCGGCGTTGCGGGGCACCGCGGCCCCGACGACGCCCAGGAAAGCCGCGCGGGCGCTCGATACGAGCCCCGCACGCGTCCCGTTGATGGGTCCTGGGACTTGGGGGTGGCTGCCGGTGTAGTCGACGGTGAAGCGATCGTCAGTAATGGTGACATCGACTTGGACGTGGAAGGGACCATTGCCGATGCCGTCGTCGTCGATATGATCCTCAGCGTGGAACGTGCCCTTGGGAAGCTTGGCGAGTTCGAGGCGGATCATCTGTTCACCGTAGTCGAGGAGATCGTCAATGGCCTGGTGGACGGCGACGTGGCTGTACTTCTGACAGAGCTCGAGGAAGCGACGTTCGCCGACCCGGAGGGCCGCGATACCAGCCCAGAGGTCGCCGAGAGTCATGTCGGGGAGGCGAACGTTAGCGGCGATGAGGTCGAGGATGGCTTGATCGGGTTGACCCCGGCTGAAGAGCTTGACGGTGGGGAACTGGAGGCCTTCTTGATAGATCTCAGTCGCGTCAGTGGTCCAGCTGCCGGGATCCTTGCCGCCCACTTCAGTCCAGTGGGCTTTGTTGGCGACAAAGGCAACCAGAGCGTCGTCGTAGAAGATGGGCATGATGAGGGATACGTCAGAGAGGTGAGTGCCGCCGCCTCCATAGGGATCGTTCGTAATGAACACGTCACCCCGACAGATGTCGGACGCATGCTTGGCGAGCACGGCACGGACGCCGCCATCGAGGGTACCCAGGAAGCCCGCCACCCCGTTCCCTTGCGTGAGCAACCGACCGTGCGAGTCGGCGATCCCTACCGCGTAGTCGAGGGTTTCGTAGATAATGGGGCTCTTGCTGGTGCGCTGGAGCGCCACGAACATCTCGTCCGACAGCGCCAGCAGGGCACCGCGGACGATCGCGAGCGTGAAGGGGTCAGTGGCTTCGCGCAGCCGGCTACCCGTCGTAGCGCTCACCAGGCATCCTTGTCGGCCGGCACTACCATCCCCGTCGTGATATGGCAGGCGGCGGAGTGATCGTCACCGACCATGGTCAGCGGCGGTGGCTCGCGCCAGCAAGGCTCGTCCGCAAAGGGACAGCGAGGCGCAAAAGCGCATCCCTCACTCGCGTCGCCGGCACCGAGCGCCAGGATGCGTTCCCACGGCCAGGCCGGCTTGAGATGCTGCTCGGCCTCCGACACCACGGGGATGGATGAGATGAGCATCCGTGTGTAGGGGTGCGACGGTGCGGCGAACACCTCGCGAGTCGGTCCAATCTCGACAACGCCGCCTCGGTACATGACCGCCACCCTGCTGGCGATGGTTCGCACCACCGACAGATCGTGCGTGATGAACAGATAGGTGAGGTCGAAGCGCCGCTGCAGGTCCACCAGCAGCGACAGCGCCTTGGCCTGAACACTGACATCGAGAGCCGACGTCGGCTCGTCGAGGACAAGCAAAGTCGGTTCCACCGCCAACGCCCGAGCGATCGCCACCCGCTGGCGTTGCCCGCCGGAAAGCGCCCGAGGGAAGCGGTTGAGATAGGCCGCGCTCATGCCCACAATCTCGAGCAGCTCCGCGGCGCGGCCGCGCTGCTCTGCTCGCGGTCGAAGATGGTGTGTCTGCAGGGGAAGTCGAATGCTCTGCAGGATGGTACGCCGCGGGTTGAGCGTGGTCATGGGGTTCTGTTGTACATACTGGATCTTGCGTCGCAGCTCGAGCGAGCGCTTGGCCGGCAGCGGGCCGCCCTGGAACGCGATGCTGCCTGCCGTGGGGTGTTCGGTGCCAAGAATGAGGTTGGCGAGCGTCGTCTTGCCGGACCCTGACTCGCCCACTACGGCGAGCGTCTCGCCGGGCTCGACGTTTAGGGTCAGCCCATCAAGCGCCCGCACTGCGCGGCTCCCCTCGCCATAGTGCTTGCGCAGGTCCCGGACGCGCAGCAGGGGCTCAGCCATGGTGTTCACTCCGGTAGAGCCGGCACGCCACGAGGTGATTCTCGCCTACCGTCCCGAACGGCTGGGGCCGTCGGCAAACCGACGTGGCCGCAGGGCAACGGGGGTGGAAGCGGCAACCTTCGGGTGGCGAGGTGTAGTCCGGCACCATGCCATCGATCCCTTCGGGAAGGCGCTCGCCACTCAGGGTCGGCACCGAGGCGAGCAGGGCCTGGGTATAGGGGTGGCGCGGGTTGGCAAACAGTTCAGGGGTGGGGGCCTGCTCCACGATGTTTCCCGCATACATCACGTAGACTCTGTCGGCGAACTCGCGCACCACCCCCAGGTTGTGGGTGATGAGCAGCACCGAGGACTGGCGCTGCTCGGTCAGCCGCCGCATGAGGAGCAGCGTCTGCTCCTGCACCGTCACGTCGAGGGCGGTGCCGGGCTCGTCCGCCAGGATCAGATCGGGTTGGTTCACCAGCGACATGGCGATCAGCACTCGCTGGTTGAGCCCGCCGCTGAGCTGGAACGGGTACGCGCCTAGCACCCGATCGGGGTCTGTGATGGCCACCTCTTGGAGCGCCGCTCGGGCCACGGCGTAGGCGTCGCGACGCGCTTCGCCGCGCTGGATCACCGTCCGCAGCTGATCGTAGACCTTGAAGGTGGGGTTGAGCGATGCCATGGGGTCCTGGAAGACGGCGCAGATGCGCCGGCCGCGGATCTCGCGCAGACGAGCGCGCTTGAGCTGCAGCAGGTCGACGCCGTCGAAACGGATGCTCCCCTCGACGAGTACGTTGTTCTGCTGCAACAATCCCAGAATGAGCCGCACCGTCACGGACTTGCCGCACCCCGACTCGCCGACGATGGCGACGCGCTCTCCCCTTTCGACGCGCAGGTCAATACCATTGATGACGTGGGAGATGCCCTCAAAGAGACGGAACCGGAGATGAAGACGGTCGATTTCCAGCAAGGCCGGCATCTACACCTCCACGTCCAGAAGGTCGCGAAGCCCGTCGCCAAGCAGGTTGAAGCCCAGGACCAGGACCAACACAGCGATCCCCGGGAACACCGGAATCCACCAGAGGTCGGGCAAGTACTGGGCGCCATTCGCTACCATGCTGCCGAGATCGGGGGTGGGGGGTTGGACGCCGAGCCCGAGGAAGGACAGACTCGCACCGATGAGGATAACGAACCCCATGTCGAGCGTCATCTTTGTAAGGATCGACGGGAAGCAGTTGGGGAGGATTTCCCGTAGCAGGATGTGACTGCGACTGGCGCCGATGACCTCGGCCGCCGTGATGAAGCCCTCGGTACGGATCGACCGCGCCAGGTTGTACACCAGGCGCGTGTACCAGGGCCACCACATCACGGTGACCGCCATCATGGCGTTGAACAGGTTCGGCTGCAGGAAGCCGAGCACTGCCAACGCCAGGACCAGCGGCGGAAGCGCGAGGAAGACATCGGTGGTGCGCATGATGAGCCCTTCGACCCAGCCCCCAACGTAGCCTGCCAGCAGCCCCAAGAGCACGCCGACGGGGGCTGCCAGGGCAAGAACCACGACACCGAGGCCGAGCGACACCCTGAACCCGAAGACCACCCGGGTGAGCACGTCGCGTCCAATGGTGTCGGTGCCGAACAGGTGGTGCCAGCTCGGTGGCAGGGACGCATGCGCGAAGTCCACGAACTTTCCCGCCTCTGCCGGGTACGGCGTCAACCAGGGCGCGAATAACGCCAGGAGCACAGCCGCGGCCACGATGACAAAACCACTGATCGACAGCGCGTTGCGGCTGAAGCGAAACCAGGCCTTGGAGCGCCAAATCATCGGGAGTCCCGCTTTATGTGGATCCGCGGATTAATGTATCCGACCACGATGTCTACGATGATATTGACGACCAGGAAGAAGGCGGCGATGACGAGGGTGGTCCCGACTATGGCATTCAGGTCCTTGTGCAGGATGGCCTCGACGGCGTAGCGGGCGACGCCCGGCCAGTTGAACACCACCTCGACCAGGAAGGCCGCCCCCAACATCGCGGCGAAATCGAGCCCCATGACGGTGAAGGTGGGGATGAGGGCGGGCCGCAGGGCGTACTTGCGTGCGATCGTCAACTCGGCCACCCCGTAAGCGCGCGCCGTCTCGACGTAAGCCGTGTTGTAGCTGTCGAGCATGTTGGCGCGGGTGAGGCGAGCCGCCTGCCCTAGGCCGGCCATCGCCAGGGATGCCGAAGGCAGGAGCATATGTCGGAAGGCGTTCCAGAACACGACCCAGTGCCCGGTGATGAGCGCATCCACCGTCAACATGCCGGTGACGTGAGGGGGTGGCTTCAGATTTTCGCTGAGCTGACCAGCCACGGGCAAGATGCCGATGGCGTAGCTGAACAGCAACATCAGGAAGATCGCCCAGACAAAACTTGGAGTTGCGACCCCCAGCAGAGCGAACACCCGCGCAGCGTTGTCGGGCCAACGGTTGCGAAAATAGGCTGCCAGGACACCCAGAGGGATTCCGATCACCAGCATGATGAGCCCGCCGAGAAGGACAAGCTCAAGGGTTGCGGGGAAGTACGCCTCGAGATCTTGGACCACGGGTCGGTTGGTGTAGAGCGAGATGCCGAGATCACCCCGGCCGAGTCGCCGCACGAACTCCAGGTACTGCAGAGGCAGTGGGCGGTCGAGGTAGAGCTGGTGACGCAACGCCTCTACCTGGCTCTGGCTTGCGGTCGGGCCCAAAGCGATACGGGCGGGGTCACCCGGGATCACGCGGGCGATCACGAAGATCAGGATCGAGACCCCGATAAGTACGCCGATGGAAGCCAGCAGACGCCTGGCAAGATAGCTCAGAAAACTGCGCATAGTGCGGGGACGAGGTACGTGGTGGCGGCCGCAAACGGCCGCCACCACGAGCATCGCCTACTTGTTGATCTCGGCCAGACGGAAGCGCCAATTGGCGCCTACGACAGGCACCGACATGCCCGGCGTCTCAAGCTCGGGAATGGTGACGTAATCCTGTGCTGCGAAGACTGCAAGCTGATCGTAGAGGTAGATGTCGGGCTGCAGCGACACGATCCGTTGCTCGGCCTGATGGTAGAGGTCGAGCCGCTTGTTGGTATCGAGCGTGGTGCGGGCTTCCGTCAGCAGCTTGTCGGTGGTCGGATCGGACAACCACGAGGATGACCAGAAACTCCCGCGAGACTGGGAGTCGTACATCACGTAGAGGAGGCCGTCGGGATCCGGGTAGTTGAGGCCGGTGGAGAGCGGGTAGATGTTCGGCGTGCTGTCGATCTTGGTGAAGCGAGACGTGAGCGTTGCCCACGGCACCTTGGTGATATTCACCTTGATGCCCAGCTCGGACATGTTCTGCTGGAACAGCAAGGCCATCTTCTCTTCGGACGGCACTTCCGCCACCCACGCCATGTCGACAGGATGGCTTGCGAGGTCCGCGGCGTACTTCGACTTGGCCAGCTCCGCCTTGGCAGCAGCGAGATCCTGGTGCGGGAAGGGGATGGAGGTGTCGTAGCCGAATACGCCGGCCGGAAGCGGACCGTTAGAGGGCTTGCCGGCGCTGACGGTATCGGTGATCTTGAGGGTGGACAGGAGCGCCTTGTAGTCGAACGCCAACGCCATCGCCTTGCGGAAGTGGACGTCGTCGGTTGGGGGACGTTGCGTGTTCATCTTGAGAAGGAACGTGCCCTGGCCGCCTTCGGTGAGGAGCTTGATGCCGGGCTGCTTCGCAAGCGCGCGGTAGACCTCGGTCGGTGCCCACTGGCTGCTGACTTCGTGCTCCTTGCGCACCATGAGGGTCCGCATGGTCGATGGGTCGAGCGAGTACGACTGACGCACGGTGTCCGGGGCCTTGGGGTTAAACCCGAGGAAGTATTCGGGGAACTTCTTCATGACGGTGAGCTGCTGTGGGTCGTGCGAGACGATCTCGTAGGCGCCCGAGCCGGCGTCGTGCGTGGTCAGCCACGCCTGACCGTAGTCCTCCATCGACCCGAACTTGCCGGGCTGCAGGTGCTTCATGACGAGCGCCTTGTTGACAATGGGGAGCCGCACCAGCGTCGCCAGGAAGGGGGCGTAGGCAGATGAAAGGTCGAACCTAACCGTGTAGGGATCGATCGCCTTCACGTCCGTCACCCAGTTGTTGAAGAGGTACGCGAAACCTTGATTGATCGCCTTCGTGCGCTGGTACGAGAATACAACGTCGGCCGCCGTCAGCTCGCTGCCATCATGGAACTTGACACCGTGACGGAGATGGAACGTGAACGTCTTGCCGTCGGGGCTGGCGGTCCAGCTCGTCGCCAGATGGGGCTTCACCACCTTCTGAGGGTCTGGCATGACCAAGGTGTCATACACATTGAACATGAGGACCGAGCTGGCGTAATCGTTGGCCTTGGCGGGGTCCAGTTCGCCGGGGGCGGCTTGGTCCTCGCGCAGCACGGACTGGGCCAGACCCGTCGCAGAGAATGCGAGCAATCCGACCAGCAGGAGCGTTGCGATCTTCCTCAGCATGGTTTACCTCCTCGCGCTGGTGGCGACATGAGCCGCCGCGTGATCGTCGGGTGAGTGGGCGTGCCTAGTGCGCCGTCCTGGCGTCGGGGGAATCGCCTTCCGCGGGCCCCGCACCAAACCACAGCCAGATCAGCTCCGTTGCTTCCGATGCCCTGGCGCGGTGGCGCTCTCCGGCAGGGATGATGCTGATGTCACCGCTGGAAAGACGACGGACGGCGCCACCGATCTCGACCTCAAGGGTGCCGCGCAAGATGATCGAGATCTCGTCGCGATCGTGCATCGAGTACCCCTCCGAGGGCACCCACGAGCCGGCCTCCATTCGCACGGTACCGAGTCGAAGGTCGGCCCGGTCTGCCGGAGGCAGCTCGACCAGCTCGAGGACCTGTTCAGGCCCGGCGGGGTAGCGAAGCCTGCGGACGTCCATGGCTCACTCCTCCCTTGTGCCGTAGTGCAGCGCGGCCTGCTCGCTGGTGATGTAGCCGTTCTTCACATCGCGTCTCACCTCGTCCGGGCCGCGGTCAGCGGGGTCCCCATAGCCGCCGCCCGTGCCGGTGATGAGGCGCGCCACCTCGCCGCGGTGCAGTAGCACCCGAGCCGCCTTGCCATAGGTCTCTGTACTCCCATCGGCACGTAGGATCTCGATCCGGTTGTTCGATCCTTCCTGTCCTCCCTTCAGTCCCCACGGAAGATACTTATGTCGTCCGAACGTCCCGCTGAGGAAGAGCTCCTCGCCGACCGTTCGGTAGTCGAGCACGACGCCTTTGCCGCCGCGGTAACGGCCGGCGCCACCATCCTCGTTGTGGAAGGCGTATTGGTCGACAAGAACGCCGTAGCGGGTCTCAGTGATCTCGACAGGGATGTTGTAGGTCTCGCCGTCGCCAACGCAGAACTGGCCGTTCTGCCCGTCCTTGGTGGCACCGGCACCCCAGCCGCCGACGAGCGGCTCCACCAGCAAGAAGAAATCGCCGCTGTCAGGGTGGAGTCCAGAGAGGATGGTGCCGCAAACGCTGAGGAAGTGACCGGCAGGGAGGCGCTCCGGCATATGCGGGGCAAGCGCCTTCCAGATCAGGTCGGTAGCGTAGAGCATGGTCTCCCAGTAGGTAGAGACCGGTGCGGGGCGCTCGGCCGTGAACACGGTGGCGTCAGGGCAGATGATCTCGATGGGGCGGAAGCAGCCTTCGTTGGCTGGGATCTCCGGATTGGTCAGTGCCTTGAACACTGCCCTGACACCGGAACTGAGGCCCGTCCAGGTGTTGTTGATGGGTCCTGGGACTTGGGGGTGGCTGCCGGTGTAGTCAACGGTGAAGCGGTCGTCAGTGATGGTGACATCGACTTGGACGTGGAACGGGCCGTTGCCGATGCCGTCGTCATCAATGTGGTCCTCGGCGTGAAAGGTGCCCTTGGGAAGTTTGGCGAGTTCAAGACGGATCATTTGTTCGCCGTAATCGAGGAGATCATCGATGGCCTGGTGCACGGTAGCGCGGCCGTACTTGTGACAGAGCTCAAGAAAGCGGCGTTCACCGACGCGAAGAGCTGCAATGCCGGCCCAGAGGTCGCCAAGAGTCATATCAGGGAGACGGACGTTGGCAGCGATCAGGTCAAGGATGGCTTGATTGGGTTGGCCCTGGTTGAAGAGCTTGATGGTCGGGAACTGGAGGCCTTCTTGGTAGATCTCGGTGGCGTCGGTAGTCCAGCTACCAGGATCCTTGCCCCCAACTTCGGTCCAGTGAGCCTTATTGGCAACGAAGGCAACGAGCGTGTCCTCGTGGAAGATGGGCATGATTAGGGAGACATCGGAGAGGTGGGTGCCGCCACCCCCGTACGGATCGTTGGTGATGAACACGTCCCCCTTGTGCAAGCTCCCGTCATCTGAGAACTTCGCGCGCACGGCTCCGACGGCCTGGTCGAGCGTGCCTATGAACAGCGGCACTCCGTTCCCTTGGGCCACCAGCCGGCCGTCCGCGTCGGTGATTCCCACTCCATAATCGAGCGTTTCGTAAATGATCGTGCTCTTGCTCGTCTTCTGGAGGGCGTAAAACATCTCGTCCCCGATGGCGACCAGCGAGTTCTTAATGATCTCAATCGTGAAGGGATCAATCTCTGGGGCCGAGGGCATTAGCCGTCCTCCTGGAGCGTCCGGATGTGGAGGTTGCCGTAGTCGTCGACCCGAACCTGCTGGTTCGGGAAGACGACGATCGTGGTGGCCGGCTCCTCGATGACGGCCGGTCCGATGAGTTCCATCCCTGGCTCGAGGCGCGCCCGCTCGTAGGTGGTGGCGCGGTGGATACCAGCGACGTCGAAGTCGACCTCGCGCTCACCCTTGACGGCGGCGGCAACGGAGGCCCCGCTGCGATCCAGCTTGGCGATCTCGGGCTTGCTCACGGCGCCGTATGCCACGAGGTGGAAGTTGACGAGCTCGACGGGCGACTCGAGCCGGAAGGTGTACTCGCGCTCGTGCGCCTCGTGGAAGCGGCGAATGAGCTCCTGCACGGCGGCGTCGTCGAAATCTCCGGCGGGCGCGTCGACCTTGACGGTGTGCTCCTGGCCCAGGTAGCGCAGGTCGGCCTGCCGTTGGACGCTCACAAGAGCCTCGTCGAGCCCGTCGTCGCGGAAGTCCGCTAAGGCGCTCTTCTCAAGAGCCCGGAACTGACCGGTGAGTTCCTTCGGCTGGCTGCGGTCGAGCCTCACCAGGTTGGTCATGATGTAATCGCGCCGCAGGTCTGTGAGCAGCATCCCCCACGCCGAGAACACCGCCGGGTTCGGCGGGATGATGACCTTGGGGATGCCGAGCTCGACGGCCAACGCGGCGGCATGCATGGCGCCGCCGCCTCCGAACGCCACCAGGGTGAAGTCGCGCGGGTCGTAGCCGCGGTTCAGCGACACCAGCTTCAGCGCGTTGACCATGTTGGCGTTGGCGATGCGGATCACGCCGCGTGCCGCCTCTTCGACGTTGACGTCCAGTCGCTCCGCCAGCGAGTCGAAGGCAGCGCGTACGTTGTCGAGATTCGGTACGATCTCGCCGCCCAGGAAGTAGTCGGGGTCGATGCGGCCCGTCAGAAGGTTGGCATCGGTGGTGGTCGGCTCGGTTCCCCCGCGCCCGTAGGCGGCTGGGCCCGGGTCGGCGCCGGCACTCTGCGGCCCGACATGAAGGCTGCCGCCTTCGTCGATCCAGGCGATGGATCCTCCACCGTTGCCTATCTCGACGACGTCGATGACCGGGGTCTTAATCGGGTAGCCCGGGTTGGTCCGGGTCCACTCGATCTTGTAGTCGGTCGTCACGCGCGGGCGACCCTGCTCGACCAGCGCGCACTTGGCGGTGGTCCCGCCGATATCCAGCGCGATGACGTTCTGCTCTCCGATGAGTTCACCGAGCGCAACCGCGCCGAGGATGCCGCTCACCGGTCCGGACTCCACCAGCGAGATGGGGTTGTCTTTGGCCGCTCGGCGCGTCGCGATGCCCCCGTTTGACTGCATAACGTAGAAGCGGCCCTTGAAGCCTCCGTCTTCGAGCTGGTGGTTGAGCGAGTCCAGGTAGCGGCCGGCGATCGGGTGCACGAACGCCGAGAGTACGGCCGTGCTGGTGCGCTCGTACTCGCGCCATTCGCGGGTGATCTGGTGAGAGGCCAGAACCGAGACCTCGGGCCACGCTTCATGGATGGCCGCCACTGTGCGGAGTTCGTGCTCAGGGTTGGCGTAGGCGTGCAGGAAGCACACGGCTATCGAGCCCACGTCCTCTTCCCGGAAGTGGGAGAGGATGGCGTCGAGCTCGCTCAGGTCCAGCGGCGTCAGGACCTCGCCCTTGTAGTTCACGCGCTCCGGCAGCTCGCGCCGCAGGTGCCGTTCCACGAACGGTTTCGGCTTGGAGAAGTAGAAATTGAACAGGTCCGGGCGATTCCCACGGGCGATCTCGAGGACGTCGCGGAACCCGCGCGTCGTGATCAAGCCTACGCGCGCGCCCTTGCGCTCCGTGAGGGCGTTGATGACGACCGTCGTGCCGTGGGCGAAGAAGTCTACGCTGCCTGCCTCGATACGGGCTCGCTCTAGCGTGTTCATTACCCCACGTGCGTAATCCTCCGGGGTGGTGTCACTCTTGGCGCTTCCGAACGTTCCGCTTCCCTCGTCGTAGTACACGAGGTCGGTGAACGTCCCGCCAACATCGGTTGCAACACGCATGCTTCCTCCTTCGTGCTCTCCAGGAGCTCTATGAGAAGAGCGTCGGCGTACCGACCCAGATCAGCCGGACTTCCTCCTTGCCGACGTTGCGCCACCGGTGGCGCACCCCGGACTTGAAGTGCGCCGTGCTGCCGGGTCCCAGCTCGTAGGTGGTGTCGTTGAGAAACACCACGAGCCGGCCTTGCAGGATGTAGAAGAACTCCTCTCCAGCGTGCCGGAGTGGCTCGGAGGTGTACTCGGCGGGGACGACCACCAACAGAGGCTCGAGCTCGCGATCCTGAGCGGTGGACCCGAGCCGCGCATACCGTACCGGCAGGCCGTCAAGCGTGAAGAACTCCAGGTCGGTCGGGGAACGCACCTGAGTGTCCGGACCCTCCGTGGCCACGAAGTAGTTGAGGCTGACGCCGAGAGCTTCGGCGACACGCACCAGCGATGACAGCGACAATCCCGACTCACCGCGCTCGGCTTGCGAGAGAAACGGCGTCGATAGCCCCGAGCGCTTGGCGAGTTCGGTCAGCGTCATGTGCAATTGCAAGCGCCTCGCGCGAATCATGAAGCCCATGTCCATGCTCACCGCTAGCCCGGTCGCCTCATCGTCCGAGGGTCCGATTGGATGCCGAAGCCTATCAAAAGATTTTCGATGCGTCAAGAATTTTTCCATGAAGGCCGGGCAATTCCGCGATGCCCACCTCTCTCCGTTGGGCGCGCGGTAGGCTCCGGAAGGGGCGGCGACCAAGGCGTCATCCTCGCTCCCTGGACTCCTGAGGTTTCGAAGACAAGATGGCTACCTCGTAGACGACGGGATCGAAGCAATAGCCGTTATTGCATCTTCGCCAAACCCAAGACAACACCCACGACGATTCGTCCCGCCTCCAAGGACCCGCCTGGCACCTAGCGCCGGCCGACGCCCCCCAGCGTTCACATCTTTCGATCAACCCAACGCCACGAGCCCGGACCCGCACAGGAGGCCCTCGACGAAGCGCACGCCACAGTCATCCTGGAACACCGCCAAGGTCGAGCCAACGCAGCCCAGCCCTATACACCGCCGGTCCCGGGCCCAAACCCCATCGTTCTCCGCCCAGCGTGGCAGGACCCAATGGATCGAAACGTCAGCCTTCGGCACCCGAGAAAGAGTCCAGGAAGATCGGTACATATCGGGAACGCGAGAATGGCCATCCGGAAGCAGGTTTCTCGCGTCGCCAACAAGAAGACGGGGTCCTGCAAGCGCCGCCTGGAGCTGCCTTGGTTCCGTGGTTGGCGCGGTTGCGCCGAGCGACGGAGACAACGTGAACTACGTGCCGGAGGGCCTTGGTTCCTGCAAGCGGGCCAACCCCTTCTTCCACGAGCTCGGCGACTTCACGATCCGTCGGGTTCTCCAGTTGCGGTCGGCAAGCGTCCTCGCCGAACCGGTGCAACTGATGGAGGAGCAAGCCAGGGAATCTGCGCCTCAAATCCGCGTCCTGGGGGACCGGAGGCTCTCTCAATGCCCTACTAGCTCTATTTCGGCTGTGTACCTAGCCCAACGCTCTGGCCTCACCTACAAGAGGGCCAAGAGTGCGATGAACCCGATGCGACTCTCCTTCGCGTTACTGACGTAGGCTTCGGGTCTGAGCCGTGCCGTGGTCATGACCAGGTGCCCTCACCTCCTCGCTCCGTAGCAACGGTCGCTTCATGCGCGAACACGGTGCCAAGTGCGCGGGAGCGCACTGAGAACCTCGGGTCCGTGGTCCGTCAGCACCACGATCTCTTCGAGCCGGATACCGAACCGTCCCGGTAGGTAGATCCCTGGCTCGATGGAGAAGACCATGCCAGCCTCGAGCTTCTCGTCGTTGGTGCTCGTGATGTAGGGAGGCTCGTGCCCCGTAACCCCAAGCCCGTGCCCCGTGCGATGCACGAAGGCTTCCCCGTATCCGGCCGCTGCGATCGTGCCTCGCGCCGCAGCATCGACTTCGCGGGCGCGGGCGCCAGGAACGGCTGCGGCCAAGGCCGCCTCCACCGCTTGGTCAACGATCCCGTGGACCTTCTTGAGCTCGTCGCTCGGTTCGCCGATCACCGCCATCCGCGTGATGTCGCTGTTGTAGTTATCCATCCTTGCACCGATGTCGATGACTACGGCGTCGCCGATCTCCATGCGACGATCCCCAGTGGCATGGTGTGGGTATGCCCCGTTGGGGCCCGCACCGATGATGGCGAAGTTGACGGATGTCACTCCCTGCCCCTCAAAGGCGTCGCGTACTGCACGTGCCACGGTTCGCTCGCTTGCGCCCGACTCGATCGCCGCAAATGCGGCAAGCATCGCTTCGTCGGCGGTCCCCGCATTTGCCCTTATCACGTACAGCTCGCCCGCGTCTTTTCTCATCCGGAGGGGCGTCAGGACCGACGAAGCTCGCACCGGCGCAGCATTCGGGAACCGTTCCAGAAGCAGCATGGCGAAGTCGGCGCGCATGGTGTCATCGATCGCGAGCCCCTTCACTCCGCCCACTGACAGGTACTCAAGCACACGTTGGAGCGCTGCTCCGGGCCCATCCGAGTCGGCGTAGGTCTCCATGGGCAGGTCCGTGCGTTGCTGCGCATCAGCGGCGTTCAACTCGGGCACGAGCATGGCCTCGGACTGAGCGGTCAGGAATAGGAAACAAGGACGCTCGTCAGGATGCGTATGAAAACCTAGGAGGTAGGTCATATTCTCGGTAGGGGCAATCGCCATCAGATCGATCGAGCGCTCCAACATTGCTCTTCGTACCCGTGAACGGCGCGCCTCGTAGTCGCTCGTGCTCATGCTTGTCACTCTCCCGTCCCAATCAGCCGGTAGGTTTCGGACGCCGTCGCCTCACGTCTTTGTCTTAGGCGACGAGTGATCCGGCAAGTGGGTCCTTTCCTTGCCCAGCAAAAGACTCAACCACCTCCTGCAGTCGGCATCGTACGCAATTCATCGAAACAAGGGCGTGTTCACACTACGTGTTATGATCGGGCATGCAGTTATCCGAAGAGCAGTTCGATCTGATCAAGCACCTTTTGCCCGTTCAGCGCGGCAACGTCAGGATCGATAACTTGACGGTGCTGAATGGCATCCTGTTCGTGGCGGTGAACGGCTGCACCTGGCGGGCGCTGCCCAAGCGCTACGGCCGGTGGCATACCGTCTATACGCGCATGAACCGCTGGGCGAAGGCGGGCATCCTGGACAGGGTGTTCGAGGAGCTGCAGGTGCTCAACTTCCTCAGGGTGCGAATCGAGGTTCTCGAGCTGGACAGCACCAGCGTGAAGGTGCACCCGGACGGCACGGGGGCGCTGAAAAAGGGGGCCCCCAAGCCATCGGCCGAAGTCGCGGCGGGCTCAACACCAAGATTCATCTGGTTGCCGCGGGTGTTAGGCAAGTCCTCGGCTTCGCACTGACACCCGGCCAGGAGCACGACGCGCCCGCCGGAAGAGCGCTCCTCAAGCGCCTGGGACTCGACAACCTCCAGGTCCCCCTGATCATGGACCGCGCCTACGAAGGGAACCAGACCCGATGGCTCGCCCAGGCGATGGGCCTGGAGCCGGTGGTGCCACCCTTGCGTACCCGCCGCGACCCGTGGGAGTACGACGCCGAGCTCTACAAGCGTCGCAACGAGACCAGGGCGCCTGTTCGGGCGCATCAAACGCTTCCGCCGGGTCTTCACCCGCTATGACAAGACCGACGTGATGTTCGGCGCGTTCATCACCATCACCCTCATCCCCGACATGCTCAGGTAGCGTGAACACGCCCTAGTCTTCGTTAGCGGGTTCGAAGTCCCGGCAAGGCCAAGTGGACCACTTGCTACGCATTTCTGCGCGTGACAGCGAATCTGGCTTGGGCACGCTGCATGCCGGTCTTGAGCACTATTCACGCCCCCAAACCACCACCTGGCCAACTCATCGACCAAGTTCCCGTCCAGGATTGGCCCATCAACTTCGCGATCGTTGCCCCGCACGCGCCAAT
>CAZIBD010000058.1:0-19779 GCA_964536935.1 uncultured bacterium
GCGGCGAGAACGAAGTCGCCTTCGTTCTCGCTCGACGCGTCATCCACCATGATGACGATCTGCCCCTGACGGATCTCCTCGATGATTTCCGGTGTAGACGCAAGGGCCGACTGCCGGCGCTTGGACGCAACTGGCCTTGACACGTGAGCACCTGCCTAGCGTGGGATCTCGGGTCTCGACGGGAACGAGCCCGCCCAGCGATTCTACGCTGTGGACCGACGCGGGTCGGGTCTTCCCGCTCGCCTGATGACGCGAGCGGTAGGCTGTGGGTGCCGTTGCGCTCTGGTGGGTCTTCGGCGGCGCGCGGCCTCGGTGGCGAAAGGGGGATGCGCGATGGGGCGTCTTCTTGGATTCCTGCTTGCTTCGTTGGCGTTGCTGGGGTTGATGGCGGGGTGCAACAGCGCCGGCCCGACGACCGTGCCCTACCACGTGTTCTCGGGCACCGGTTACGGCTTCGACAGCCCCTACGGCATCGCCGTGGATGCGGCCGGCAACGTATGGGTGACCAACGACAACGGCAACTCGGTCACCGAGATACCGGTCGCGTCCCCCTCCAGCCCGGTGGTGTTCTCCGCCGGCGGCTATGGTTTCAGCGGTCCCAATGCGGTCGCGATCGATGCCGCGGGCGACGTCTGGGTGACCAACGGCAAGGGGACCAACGGCAACGCCGGATCCGTGACGGAGATCCCGGCCGGGGCGACGGGCAGCCCGGTGGTGTACAACGCTTCCAGCTACGGCTTCAACAACCCCAGCGCCCTTGCCGTCGATGCTTCCGGCAACGTCTGGGTGGCCGACATGGGCAAGAACTGGGTGACGGAGATCCCGGCCTCGTCGCCCAACAATCCGGTACTGTATTCGTCCACCAGCTACAACTTCGCCGGTCCCTCGGGCGTGGCGATCGATGACGCCGGCAACGTGTGGGTGAGCAACTACCTGGGCGATTCGGTGACCGAGATTCCGGCTTCCGCTCCGAACACGCCCGTGGTCTACACGAACACAACCGCCGCGTACGACTTCAAGAACCCGTCCGCGATCACCGTGGACGGCGCGGGCAACGTGTGGGTGACCAACAACTACGGCGCCTCGGTGACCGAGATCCCTGTTTCGGCGCCGAAGAAGCCGCTGGTGTACTCCGCCGCCAAGTTCCACTTCGACTACCCGTACGGCGCCACCGTCGACGGTGCCGGCAACGTGTGGGTCACCAACGATGGCGGCGCCTCGGTGACCGAGATCCCGGCCGGGACGCCCGCCAGCCCGGTAGATTACTCGGCTGCGGGCTACAGGTTCAAGGGGCCCTGGGGCGTCGCCGTCGACGCCGGTGGCAACGTGTGGGTGGCCGACAGTGGCAACAACTCGGTCACCGAGCTCATGGGGGCCGCCACGCCGCTCCCGTTCAAGGTGCCGCTCGGACCGTAACCAGCCGCGGGGAACGCTCGAGACCGGGCTTACCCGGTTAGCGTAGGACGTCGTAGACGAGCTTCTGGATCCCGTTGGGGTACGACGCGCTCTCGACCAGACGAAGCATCTGCTTGTCCCTGTCGTGGTCGCTGAACATCCGCTTGCCCGCGCCGAGCAATAGCGGGAAGAGCAGCAGGTGGTAGCGGTCGACCAGCCCTTCGTCGGAGAGGCTTCGGCCGAGCCGGGCGCTGCCATGCACGATGATCGGCCCGCCATCGGTCCGCTTCAGCTGCGCGACCTCGTCGAGGGAGCGGAGGATCGTGGTCTCGCTCCAGTTCGACACCAGGTCGCCCTCGTCGAGCGTGGTCGACACCACGTACTTGGGCATGGCGTTGTACTCGCCGAACTGCTCCATGCCGGACCAGACCGGGGCGAACGCCTGGTAGCTCAGCCGGCCCATCAGCATGGCCGTGGCCTCGTGTTGCTCCCGGCCCTTGATCTCGTACGCCGCCTCGACGAACTCGAGATCCCCGAAGGTCCAACCGGCACTCCGATGCGTCTCGGAAGCGCCGCCTCCCGGGGAATCGACCACGCCGTCCAGCGAAACGAAGGCCGTCTGTACCAGGGTGCGCATGGGGACTCTCCTCCTGGGGCTGGCGTTCCCGTAAGCCTAGCGGATCGATGGCGCCGGCCGGACGCATCGCACAACGGGTCGACGCGTCCGGGTCGACCCGTCCGGATCAATACCCGCTGCGAACGCTCGCCACGCCGGAAGCCGGGATGGTGTCGTGGTGCCACCGCTCCGGGCGAGACCACGTTGGGGAGGTCCCGGACTCGCGAAGGCGAAGGACCCGTTTTCCGGACGCAGCTTTGCAACAGCAGCGGGGTCGTGTGGGAGGACATCCGCCTCTTCCCTGGCCGGCCCGTGGCTCCCTACGGTGTTGACCGGGTGGACGGCTCTTCCTCCACCCCGAGCAAGGGAGGGGTCCTGATGTCGAGGGCGGTGCGAAGCAGGCGTCCTCCGACGCCTTCGGTGTTGGCGATTCTCGTCGCCTTCCAGGCGGTCAGCGGGCTCGGCGGCGGGGCGGTGCTCGCGATCGACCCATCCGGCGGCCTCCTCGGTCTGCCTCTCACCGTGCTTCGTCGTGGGCCGTTCGTCGACTTCCTCGTGCCCGGCCTGATCCTGTTTCTCGTGCTGGGCGTGCTGCCCGCCATCGTCGCCGTGGGCCTGTGGGCGCGGCCGCGTTGGGGTGCGCTGGGACCGCTCGAGCGAGTCTTCGCTGCGCATTGGTCGTGGGTGGGCGCCGGTGTGGTGGGCTTCGGCCTTCTCGTGTGGCTGGCCGTCGAGCTATGGCTGGTCGGCCCATCGTCGCTGCTCGTGCTGTACGGCCTGGTAGGGTTGGCGATCATCATCGTTGCGCTGATGCCGAGCACGAGACGCTTCTATCGCGCCTGACGCCACCCGGCCGACACGCCATGCTTGGTCCATCGTCCGCTCGCGGTCGTTGGAGCGCTGCGGCTCGTGCCATCAGCCAAGGTTCGTACGAAAGCGCGCTGAGAGCCGCACGGTGACCCATGCTGCGGCATGGGAACCTAGTCATCGGCTCGGCGATTGCCCTGCCGCTTCCCCTCCGGGCGCGGAAGACGCGCTGGCCGCCCGGAGCTGTCGACGCAGCGGGGCCTGGCTGGGCCAGCCGCGGCCACCGTTGTCGAGGTAGCGCCGGCACGCCAGGATGGGCGGGCCCTCGTAGCCCGCCAGGTCGCGGCCGTTGATGCGGATGGTGGGGGATCCCGCGAACCCCGCCTTTTCCGCGTCGGTGAGCTCGGCGATGTCGCGAAGGCACACGCAGGCGCTGAGGTCGAGCTCCACCAGCGCGCGCCCGAGCTCCGCCCAGGCGCGTTCCCAGGAGGGGCAACCCTCGAAGTACAGCAGCTCCACATCGAGCACGCTTCAGCCTACCGCCGCACGTTGAGAGGGTGCAGTCCTGCAGCGAGCGGCACCGGGCAAGGCGCACGGCGCGCCGGTGCGTTCTCCGGTGGGCTCAGGAGCGTGTCAGTCGGTCACGCAGCGCCTGAGGATCGGGCACCGTCCCCGTGAAGATCTCGAATGCATCGATGCCCTGGTAGAAGAATAGCTCGTAGCCCGTGAGCACCTCGAGCCCCTGCGTCCGGGCCCGTTCGAGGAAGGGCGTGTCGATGGGCGTGTAGACCGCGTCGAATGCCCACCGCTGGCCGCCGACGAGGGGATCGGGCAACGCGGTGCCGGGGTACTGGTACATGCCCAGCGGGGTGCAGTTGACCAGCCCGTCTACGTCCGCCAGCGCCTCGAGTTCGTCGGTGGCATGGGCCGTGCAGTCGACCTTCAGGGCTTGGAGCTCGGACGCCAGGCCCTGCGCCTTCGCCTCGTCGATGTCGACGATGCGGAGTTTCACGTCGCTATCGATGGTGGCGAGCGCGAAGGCGACCGCGCGTCCGACGCCGCCGGCGCCGACCATCAGCACGCTTCCTGGCGCTGCCGCTCCGAAGCTGGTCCGGTAGGCCTTGATGAAGCCCGAGTAGTCCGTGTTGTGGCCCGTCGAGTCGCTGAACCGGATGGTGTTGACGGCTCCGAGGTTGCGGGTGCCGGCGTCGGGGATGTCGACCATGGCCGCAGCCCGTTCCTTGAACGGGTGCGTGACGTTGACGCCGCGGAGGCCTCTGTCGGCCAGTTCTCTGATCATCTGTTCGAACGGCACGGATTCGTTCTCGCCCAGGTCGAAAAGGGTGTACGTGAGGTCCAGGCCGCAGATCGAGGCGGCCACTTCGTGCAGCCTCGGCGCCTGCGAGCGCGCGATGCCGCATCCGACGAGTCCGAGCTCGATGGCCGCCATCAGTACCCGAACGCGTGGGGCAACCAGGTGACGAGTGGCGGGATGTATGTGAACACGAACAAGACGGCCACCTCTACTAGGAACAAGGGGATGATGCGCCTGGTGAGGCGGAGGATCCCGATGTTGGCGATGGAGTCGGCGACGAACAAGCACAAGCCCATCGGAGGAGTGATGAGTCCGATCATCAGATTGGCGATGACGATGATGCCGAAATGCGTGGGGTCGATGCCGTAGCGGGTTGCGATCGGGGCCAGGATGGGGACGAGCACCAGCATCGCCGAGGTGCCTTCCAGGACGAGCCCGACCAGAAGCAGGAAGATGTTCACCGCCAGGAGGAAGACGTACTTGTTGGGCGTCTCGTGGAGGACGAACGTCGCGATGTTCTGTGGGATCTGGGCGTAGGTGAGGAGCCAGTTCGCGAGCGATACCGTCGCGATGATGATCAGGATGACGGCCGAGTCGCGCATGGATCGGATGAAGATGCCCGGGATGTCCGCGAGTTTGAGGCTGCGGAGGATGAAGAGGCCGACGATGAGCGCGTAGAAGACGGCGAAGGCGGCGGCTTCGGTCGGGGTGACGATGCCTAGGACGATGGAGCCGACGATGAAGATGGGCATCCCCAGCGGGAGCAGCGCATTGACGAAGGCCTTCAAGCGTACTCGGAGCGGCGCGGGCTCTGCGGCCTGTCCGTAGCGGGGGGCGATGAGGAACAGGTAGACCGAGAGGCCGAGGGCCAGAAGCAGGCCGGGCACGACTCCGCCGAGGAACATGGCCGGGACCGAGGCGACTGGATAGATAAGGGCGTAGATGATGACCGGGATGCTCGGTGGCACGACCGGGCCGATGACGGAAGCGGCGGCGACTACGGCGGCCGCGACATCGTCCGGATAGCCCGAGGCCTTCATGCTCGGGATGAACACGCGGCCCAGCGCCGACGTGTCCGCGACCGCGGAGCCCGAGATGCCTGCGAAGATGAACGACGCCCAGACGTTGACGTGGGCGAGCCCGGACTTGAAATGGCCCACGAAGGCGTTGGCGAAATTGACGATGCGCTCGGTGATGCCGCTGGAACTCATGATCTCGCCGGCGAGGATGAACAGGGGGATGGCCAGCAGCGTGAACGAGTCGATGCCCGAGAAGGACTGCTGTGCCACGAGCGAGAAGGGGAAGTGCGAGTGGGCGATGAACCATGAGGTGACCGCAAGGATCGCGATCGCGATCGGCGTGCCGATCGTGAGAAGGAGGATCAGGGCCGCGGCGATGATCATGGCTTGCCCGTCTCGACCGTCATTCCGCGCCATAGCGCCCGCAGGTTCGCAGCGCTGGTAATCGTCTTGAGCGATGCCACGACGACGAGGCCCGCGCCGAGGATGATCATGGCGAACTGCATGTAGCCCGTCGTGAGGTTGAGGCCCGTGATCACGATGCCGCCCCGGCTGTGGACGAACTCGATGGCCGAGATCGTGAGGGCGACTCCGACCACGATGGTGAGTACGTGAGTGACCAGCTCAAGGACGGCGTTGACGCGCGGACTCAGGACCTCGGTGACGACGTTGAAGCGAATGTTGAGCCCCTGCATGTAGGCGCCGAGGACGCCGAACGCCGTTCCGTAGATCATGCCGTACGTTGCCACGCTCCCGCCCCACACGAAGGAGTACTGGAACAGGTAGCGGCTGATGGCGTTGACGAGGACGACCACGAATACCAGGCCGAGCGCGGCTCCCGTGAGCCCTAGGAAGATCTGCTGAAGGATGCGGTAGATGAACGCCAAGGCGCGGTCCACGGGACGACGGCTCCGTTCGATCGAGGTGTCGGGGGGGAGGTGTTGCACGGTGCGCCGGTCGTGGCGACGCACCGTGCAGCTAGACAATCAGAGGCCCGGGTTGGCCTCGGCCGCCTTCACCGCGTTCTGAAGATCGGTGATCCATGAGGGGTCGATCTTCTGTTCGAGCATCGTGATGATGGCGGGCTGGGCGGCGTCCTTGAACTCCTTCATCTGTGCGGCTGTGGGCTTGTAGACCTGCATCCCGGCCGCTTCGAGCTTGGGAAGGTCCTGGGCCGAATCGAATTCCTGGATGGCGCGCCCCATCGTACCGGCGACGATGGCTGCCTGCTGGACGAGATTCTGGTCGGCCGTCGACAGGCCCTCGAACACCTTGTTGCTGATGAGGATGAAGTCCGTGGCGTAGACGTGACGGTCGAGCGTCATGTACTTCTGCTCCTGGTAGAGCTTGTTGTTGTAGATGACGCCAACCGGGTTCTCTTCGCCGTCCACGACATGCGTGGCCAGGGCTGTGGGAAGCTGCGCCCATGCGAGGGGCGTGGCGTCGCCACCGAGCGACTGAACCAGCTTGACGTAGAGGGGCGTGTTCTGCACGCGGATCTTGAGCCCCTTGAGGTCGGCGGGCGACTTGATGGGGTGCTTGGAGTTGGTGAAGTTGCGGAACCCGGTCTCACCGTAGGCCAGCGTGCGAAGGCCCGTTTCCTTGAGGCACTGCGCAGCGAGCTTCTTGCCGAACGGGCCATCGAGGACCTGCCAGGCGACAGGAGCCGACGAGAACATGTAGGGGATCGCCAAGACGGCGGCCTGGGGGCACACCTGGGACATGGCCCCAGAGACCATGGCCATGTCGAGGGTTCCGTCCTGCACGGATTGAACGAGCTGCGTCTCGCCACCCAGCTGGCCGTTCGGGTAGACCTTCACCTGGATCCGGCCACCGGACTCGCCTTCGACCATGTTCTTGAACATCAGGGCGGCGGCCTGCTTCTTGGAGGTCTGCCAGCCCGTCGGGTCGACGTGTGCGAACGTCAGCGTGATGGTGTTCTGCGCCATCGCGACGGTCAACGCCAGCGCGGCGAAGAGAATGGTAAACACCTTGAGTCTGGACATCTGTCTCCTTCAGTCGAGGCTTATCTTCCTACCTTGGAGGGCGTTATTGGATCGCGGAAGCTTCACCCACCCCCCTTCAACGCATGACGGCCTGAAGAGATCGTGGTTGACCAGCAACCCGGAGCCGCGCGTTCGCCGCGCCGATCCGGTGTGAGGCCCTCGCCCAGTGCCCTGACGTCCTCCGGCGCCCCGTCGAACGAGCGAATATCGTGCTCGAACAGCTTTGCGTCGTCTGGATCCACCTCGGCCACGGCTCGCAGATTGTCGCTGAGGCTTCCGCTCACGCATGCGGTGGCGATGGATGTCTGCATGGCACAATTCCTTATGGGGCGCGTGCACGCCCGGCTTCCTCTTGCTTGTGCAATTGCGCGGAGTCTAACATGGGCCTTACTGAAACGCAACTGCCGTTTCAGTTGTACGCCAGCCCTGTGGCTGATCGGCTCGACTCAGGACTCCGCGTTGTACGCCTCGACACGGGCACCGGCTACGCAGGTGGGCGGATCGGGTCCGTCGCCGCGAACAACGCCGAAGAACGCTGAGGCCAGAAGGCTGGAGGAGGGGTCACGGATCCGCGTTGGGATCGACCCGTTCGGGCGACCGCGCGACGGGTGTCGAGTTCTGGCTTAGAGCCGTGGCGTGCGGAATCGCGAGCCGCTTCAGCGCCGCAGTGCGGTAGGGAGCGTTCCGGGCCCCGTAGCCGTCGTAGCCGCCCCGGCGCTCGACGATCTCGAAGAAGAAGCCGTCGCCATGTGGGCGCGAATAGAACTGGTAGTAGCTTCCGCCCGTTCCATCACGGTCATACAGGATGTTCCAGGCCCGAAGGACGTCGACTTCCTGCGCCTCCAGGTCGAACTCTCCGGCGAGGTCTCGGTAGTACGACGCCGGGATGGGCAGGCTCTCGAACCCGTTCGCTGCGAGCTTCCGCGCCGTCGCCACGATGTCCCTGCTCAGGAACGCGAAATGCTGCATCGATGCGCCGTAGCTGTCGGACAGGAAGCGTCCGGCGAAGGTGCGATGCGAGTCGACGCCGTTCAAGGTGAGTCGGAACGCGCCGTCGTCACCTTGCAGAGCTCGCGATCGAACGGGTCCGCCGGAGTCTGCGACGCCGATCTCGGGCGCCTTGCCGACATCGAAGATCGACGTATAGAAGAGCGTGCAACTGGCGAGTTCCTCCTGCTTCATCACCTGTGCCAGGTGGTCGATGCGGACGAGACCGGTGGGCTGGACCGCGCTGTCGTCGGCCAGCGGTGAGAACTCGGTCTCCCAGACGCGACGCAAGTCGGTCTTCCCGTCGATGAAGTGCAGCACCGAACCGCCTACGTCGCGCACGGCGGGGATGTTGAGCTCGCCTGCGTACCGCTTCTGTTCGAACCGTCGCGTGCCAAGCAGGACTGCCCGGTTGGCGGCGGCCTTGGCGTCGCCGACCTTCAATCCGATGTCGCAGACGCAGGTCCCATGCATCACATAGGCGGAATGCGCGTAGCCCTGTTGCTCGGAATTGATGACGATGTTGATGCCGTCCTGCTGCCAGAGCGTCACGGCTCTTGCGATGTGGCGCCCGACCGGCTTGAACCCGAGTTGATTCAGCATGGTGCCTAGAGACTCGGCGTCGACCCCGCTGGCGGCGAACTCGATGAACTCCACATCCTCGATGGCCGCCTTCGCCGGCAGGGGTGGCAGTTCCAGATGGCAGGTCGGCTCGGCGCGCTTGGCGGCATCGCCCAGGGCGATCAGCGACCGACGGCCATCCAGGGCGAGCTGACGCAAGCTACCCCTGCTTCGGTCGCCGACCAGATCGAGGCTGTAAGCCCCTGCATAGCCCGTCGCGGCCACCGCGCGGACGAACTCCACCAGCGGCAGGTCCCCCTCGCCGGGAAGGCAACGGAAACGACGGGACTTGTACTCCAGATCCATGGCCACGGCCGGAGCATCGGCGATCTGGACATGGAAGATGCGGTCGGCGGGGATGGCGCGGATGCTCTCGGGCGAGAGACCGCGGACGGTGACGTGGAAGCTGTCGAGAACGAGGCCGACGGCTGGATGGGCAGCGCGACGAACGACCTCCCATACGTCGCGGATATCCGAGCCGTACCGCTCCCATGCACACGCCTCGTAGCCGACGCGGAGGCCGCGCGCGGCAGCGCGCTCCCCGAGGCGGGCGAAGTCTTCCGCCAACCTGTCCTCCTCGCCGAAGCCCTGGCGCACCGTGGTGGCGTCGATGAGCATCAGGTCGGCGCCAAGCGCCTCCATCACGTCGAAACGCCGTTCGATCCGGTCGAGCGCCCGCGATCCTGGATCCTCCGGCAGGCCCTCGAGCTCGAGGAAGGGTCGGTAGAGCTCGATCTTCAGTCCGTGGTCGCGGACCATCCTGCCGATCTCTTCCGTTGTGCCGCCCTGCACCGTCAGGTCCCGTTCGGCAAGCTCGATGCCATCGAAGCCGGCCGCGGAGAAGGCCAGGAGCTTGTCTTCGAGCGTGTCGGCCACCGAAAGGGTGGAAATGGAGGTTCGCATCGGCACACTCCCTTGCTGGTGGGCAGTGACGCAGGCCGCTGCCGGAGCGGTGGGTCAACCGGTGGAGGCGTGCCCTCCGCTGCCGTCGGGCGAGTAGATGTCGAGGATGTTCCAGTGACCCGAGGTCGGTGTCGGGTTGTTGACCATCGCGACGTCGATCACCGTCGGCCTGCGGCTGGCGATCGCCGCCTCGAGCGCGGGCCGGAAGGCATCGGCCGAGGAAACGCGAACGCCCTCACAGCCGTAGGCGCGGGCGATGGCGGCGTAGTCCGGCGTCTGCTCCGCGGGCGTCTTGGCCGTGGGGAAGGTCGTGCCGTAAAGCAAGCCGTAGTTCGACTTCTGGAGGCCGGCGATGGTGCCGTAGGCGTTGTTGTTCATGACGATCCAGATCACGGGCGCATCCTCGGCCGCCGCGGTGGCCAGGACCGCCGGATTCTGGCCGAAGCCGCCGTCCCCTACCAGGCTGATCACGACCCGATCGGGTGCCGCGAGCCTCGCGCCCACGGCGGCTGCCGGACCGAAGCCCATGGTGGCGTAGCCTCCGGGGATCAGGATCGAGCCGGGGGTGAAGATGTCGAACTGCTGGGCGACGCCGTTCTTGTTCCAGCCCACGTCGGAGGTCAGGATCGCATCGCGCGGCATCGTGGCGCGGAGATCGGCCAGGATACGTTCCGGCATCATGGGGAAGGCGTCGGATGTCTGCATCTCGACGTTCCGCTCGGCGAAATCGGCGCGTTTGGCGGCGATGCGCTCGGCTCGACCGTCGGGCTTGCGACCCTCGGGGAGCATCTCGCGTGCGACGCGGTTCAGGACCTTGAGCGCAGCCTTGAGGTCGGCCACCGCGCCGATCTCGGCGGGGTAGTTGCGCCCGATCTCCTGCGGTTCGATGTCTATCTGGATCAACTTCGACGCTTGCTTGCCGATGTTGAACGTGTATTCGGGATACCAGCTCGAACTGTCCGCCTCCTTGAAGCGGGTGCCGAGGGCGAGGATCCAGTCGGCCGCGAGCGTCTGCTCATTGGCGAACTCCGTTCCCCAGAAGCCGGTCATGCCGATCACGAGAGGGTGATCGTCGGGCAGCGCTCCCTTGCCCATCAGCGAGTGGGTCACCGGGATCTGCATGTGATCCACGAAATCGCGAAGCTCGTCGAACGCCCGTGCCAGCGCGATCCCGCCGCCGACATGGATGATCGGGCTCTCGGCATCGGCCATCCGCTCGACGATCCTACGCGCCGTGTCGTCGTCGAGCGAGGGGCGAGTCAGCGTCTTCGGCCCGTTGGTCACGCGCTCCCACAGCGCCTCATCGACCGTGGCCGAGAAGAGGTCCATGGGCACGTCGACCAGCACCGGGCCGGGCTGGCCGGACTCCGCGAGGAGGAACGCCTTCTCCAGGATCTCGGGCAGCAGCTCGGGCGTATCCACGCGCCAGGCGCGCTTGACGAAGGGGCGGTAGATCTCGTACTGACTGCCGTCGGCGTGCAGATTCACTTCTTGGTGGGGATGCTTGCCGTAGTAGTAACTAGGGACGTCGCCTGCGATCACGACCATCGGCGTGCAATCGAGCGCGGCGTTGGCGACGCCGGTTGCCGCGTTGGTCAGGCCCGGCGAGAGGTGGGTGAGCACGACCGCCGCCCTGCCCGTCACGCGCGCGTAACCGTCGGCGGCATGAGCAGCGATCTGTTCGTGGCGCACGTTGACGAACCGGATGGGCGAATCCGCCATCGCTGAGAGCACGGCGATGTTCGTGTGGCCGCAGAGGCCGAAGACATGCGTGACGCCCCGTGCTTCCAGATAGCGCACCAGCTGGGGGGCCATGAGGTCTTCGCGTCTGGCCGTGACCTCCGCCATTCAGAGCACCTCTGTGTTGTAGAACTCGCCGAAGAGCTCCTGCTCGGAGGGCCGGTCCTCCGGGATCGGACGGGCCACCCAGGTGACGTTCATGTAGTGCTTCATCGAGATGTTCTCGTTGGTGATGTTGCCGCCCCAGACGCCACAGCCCAGGCTGGACGTCATCGGCATGCCGTTGGAGAAGCTGCCCGCATTCGCCTTCGATTGCGGCTGGCGCACCATGACGCGGCTGACCGGCGCGTTCGCGGCGTGCCGCAGGATTCGTTCCTCGTCGAAGGAGTAGATGCCGCAGGAATGGCCCTTGCCGCCGACCTCGAAGATCTCGCGTACCATCCGCAGAGCGTCGTCGAAGTCCCGGGCGCGGTAGAGCGCCATGGACACCGAAAGCTTCTCGCGGCTGAAGGGATGCTCCGTGCCGATTCCCTCCTGCTCGACCATCAGGAACTTCCGGCCCTCTGGGAGGGCGAATCCGGCGAAGTCGGCGATCGCCTTTGCCGAGACGGCGACGGTCTCGATCTTGCGGCTTCCGTCCTCGTTCCAGAGCGCCGCAGCGAGTCGCTGCTTCTCTTCGGGCGAGCAAAGATAGCCGCCCTCGGCGATCAGCGCTTCCTTCATCTGGTCATAGACCTGATCCACGATGATCAGGTTGCCGTCGGCCGAGCAGCCCGAACCGAAGTCCGACATCTTGGAGATCCGGCTGTTCATCGCCGCCTCGGCGATATCGGCGGTCTCGTCGATCACCATGGTCGAGTTGCCCGCGCCCACGCCGTAGGCAGGCTTGCCCGAGCTGTAGGCGGCCTTGACCATCGGCTTGCCGCCGGTTGCCAGGGTCAGGTCGGCCTCGCTCATCAGATACTGGGTCATCGGAATGGACGGCTTGCGCACACATTGGAACAGGTCCTCGGGTGCGCCGACCTGCCTGCACGCATGCCGCATGACCTCGACCATCTCATTGGTCGTCTCCTTCGCGCGAGGGTGCGGCGAGAAGATTACCGCGTCCTTGCACTTGGCCGCGTAGATGCCGGTGACCGGCGGCGTGAGCGCCGGATTGGTCGTCGGGATCAGTGACGCGATGACGCCGGCGGGCTTGGCGATCTTGGTCAAGCCCTTGTCGGGGAGGTCCTCGATCACGCCGACGGACTTCTGGCGCAGCGCGTCACGCAGCACGCCCAGCACCTTGAAACGCTTGCCGCCGCGCCCGGCCCGGTCACCGATGCCGCTTTCGTCGACGCCCTTCTGGGCGATGCGCACGAAGGTCGTTTCGTTGCCGCAGTGCCAGCCGATGGCCTGGGCGAGCCGGTCCACCTGAGCCTGGTCCCAGTCGGCGATCTCGTCCATCGCTTTGCGGGCGCGGGCGATCATCTCATCGACGGTAGCGACTTCTTCCTGGGTAATCTCGCGGGCCATCTAGCCTCCTCCTTCTTCGCTGTGGGCTTGGGCGGATTGGCCTGCACGCGCCTGATCGTTCTCGAACACCGTGCGAGCAGCCTCGAGGCAGTTTCGGGCATGCTTTTCGGGGCCGAGCTCCGCGATGCGCTGCGCATGGGGCAACTCGATCGAAAGCGGGATATCGGGGAAGAGATAGTCGATCGCCCAGAAGTCGACAGCGCCTTCGCCGGGGTAGAGGCGGGCGTCGCGGGCGGTTCGCATCATCTGCTCGCGGGTGAAGGCGAGGTCCTCGGCGTCGCAGATGTGTAGGAAGTTGACCCATTCTGGAGGTACTTTCTCCAGTGCCAACAGCGGAGCCTTGTTGAAATGCATGTAGAGCGTATCGACCAGCACGCCCTGATTGCGTCGTCCCGTGCGCTCCAGGATGTCCATGACCTCCTCCAGCGTCGTCAGCCGCGCGAACGAGAGGAACTCGAGATTGACCGTCAGGCCGAAGGGCGCCGCGAGGTCGCAGATCTCGGCGAAGGTCTCGACGATGTATCTCCGGTCGTTTCGCACATCGGTCCACGCCGAGCAGATGACCTGGCTCGCGCCTAGTTCGGCCCCGGCCTCGAAGGCCGGTAGGAATTCCCTCGGCTCCAACCCCCGCATGATGCGCGTGAGCTCGATGTCGAGGCATCGGAGACCGGTGTCGGCGAGAGCGCGCTTGGTATCACGGATGATCTGCGGGTCGGTCGGCTCGATGTCCGGCTCGCCCGCCACGCCGAGATGGAACAGCCGATAGCTGACATAGTCGTACCCGGTGCGGGCCGCGATGTAGGTCTGTTCCGGTGGCGTGACGCCTGGAACCGTCAGGTAGGCGAGGGCGTAGGGATGGCTCATTCCGTCTCCTCCGCCTGACGCTCCCAGGGCGGCACGGGCACGTGCGACGTCCTGCCTGGCAGCGTACGGCCGAGCAGCGCTTCGGCCTCCGCCACGGGTGCGCCTAGTGCTTGCCCGTCGATCCCCGTCGAAAGCCCCATCTGCTCGCAGAGGAAGGCCGCGTCTTCGGTCGCGATGTTGCCGGTTGCCTTGGGGACGAAGGGGCAGCCTCCCAACCCGCCGAGGGCCGCGTCGAAGATGCGCACGCCGGCCTGAAGCCCGGCGAGCATGTTGGACAGTCCAAGTCCGCGGGTGTCGTGCAGGTGCAGCGATAGCGCGACTTCCGGCGCGATCTCGTCGCGCACGCGGCGGCACAGCGTGAAGACCTGCCTCGGGTTGGCCAGGCCCGCCGTGTCCGCCAGATTGATCTCGTCAACGCCCAGCGCCGAGAACTGCCGCGCGATCGCGGTCACCCGGTCGGGATCGATCCGCCCCTCGAAGCCGCAGCCCAGCGCCGACTGGATGCCCGCCCGGACGGCGACGCCCTCGGACAGCGCGCGTTCGATCACCGGAACGATGCGGGCGAGACCTTCATCCACGCTTCGATTGGTGTTCTTCCGTGAATGGGTCTCCGAAGCCGAGACAGAGATCGACAGATGCCGCACGCCCACGTCCAGGGCCCGGTCGAGCCCGACCCCGTTCAGAACGAGCGCCGAGTAGACGACGCCGGGCCGGGGATCGATGCGCTCGAACAGCGCGTCGGTCTCGGCCATCTGCGGCACCCACTTCGGATGCACGAAGGATCCCACTTGGATGCGCCGTAGTCCCGCCGCCTCGAGAATGCCGAGAAAGCGCAGCTTCTCGTCGAGCGAGAACAGGCGCTTCTCATTCTGCAGGCCGTCGCGGAGGAACTCGTCCTCGATCAGGACATCGCCGGAGAAATCGAACATCAGAACCGCAGGACACGCGGAAGCCAGCCGGCCGTCGCCGCGATCCCCTCCAGGAGTCCTTCCGGCTCACCATCCACCGAGAGGCGCTCGTTCTCGAACCGTTGAACGTCGTCGAAATTCGGCTCGGCTGCAGTTCGTAGATTGTCGCTGAGATCTCCGCTCAGGCATACGGTGGCGATGGATGTCTGCATGGCACCGTTCCTTATGGGGCGCGTGCGCGTCTGGCTCCCTCTCGCTCGTGCGATTGGGCGAAGTCTATCATGGGCCTCACTGAAACGCAACTGCCGTTTCAGTTGTACGTCAGGCGTTGGGCTGTTATGGTGTGCACACTGTGGATATCGTTACAAGAGAGCGCGCGGTGCCCTTGAAGGATCGTGCCTACACCCGCATCAAGGAGCAGATTCTCCGGGAGGAGCTGGAGCCGAATGCTTTCCTCTCCGAGCGGGGGTTGGCTCGTGATCTGGGGATGAGCAACACCCCGGTTCGCCTGGCGTTGGCTCGCCTCGAGCATGAAGGGTATGTGCGTATCTCGCCGCAGCAGGGCATCGTGGTGGTGGCGCTGACGCTGGAGGAGATCGTCGACTATATCGACTTCCGGTTGGCGTTGGAGAGCTTCGTCGTTCGGGAGATCACGGGGCGCGTGAGCGGTGGCGAACTCGAGGCGCTGGAGAGCAACCTTCGCCGCCAGATCGATGTCGTCGAGGGCACGGCGCTGGAAGAGGCGGACCGGGAGGCGCTGCTGCGGATGGATGTCGCGTTCCATCTGCTTCTCGCGTCGATTCTCGGTAACGATCAGATCTCGAGGGCGGTCGAGTTGCAGCACGACATGCTGTTCCGGGTAGCCAATCGCGTGTTCAGGCGTCATCCTGAACGGCTGCGGCAGAGTGTCGAAGAGCATCGGGCCATCACGCGGGCGATTGTCGAGGGCCATCGCGAGGCGGCGATCTCACAGATCGAAGCCCACATCCTCAAGATCAAGCCACTGCTGATCGGCGTCCGCTGACGAAGCGCAGCGCGGCGGGGCCGTTCCGATGAGGGCTCGTCTTCACGCTGTGTACCTGCGTAGCGGAGTTCCTCCGGCCGGCCGACCGAGACCCCGGCGCTTCGACCTCATCGTGGGTCAGCGCGTCCGTGCTCAGGGCGTGGATGGCGGACGCCGCACGGCGCGCAGGCTCTGGGCGGACCGGCCTACGGGTTACGCAGAAATCGCATGAAGAAGGCGAGGAACACCAGCACGATCCCGATGTTCACGAGCAACCGTTCCAAGACGTGATGTCGGAAGAACAGGAGATCTGCCCCGACGACGACGACGATCATGACCACCAGGAATGGCACCCATACGGTCGGCTTCGTCATGTTTGGTCACCCCCGCAAGCGTACTTCCTCCCGCCGGTGCGTAGCGCACGCCCCGGACCCTCCGGCGAGAGCCGCTGAGGTACCCTCGATGGGCGGCAGAGAAGCGGGCGCCTGCAAGGAGGAGCCATGCCATCGGACTACGACCGCACGACCAACGGCGGCGCACACGCGGCCCCCGGGCTCCCTCCGGAAGGTCGAGCCTTCCTCGCCGGCCGGCCCGTCCAACGCATCGGCTTCGGTGCCATGCAGCTTCCCGGTCCCGGCGTCTGGGGCCCACCTGCCGACCGGGACGCGGCCCTCGCCGTCCTGCGGCAGGCCATCGACCTCGGCGTCAACCACATCGATACCGCGCAGTACTACGGAGACGGCGTCGCCAACGAGCTGATCCGAAGCGCGCTGCACCCGTACCCCGACGATCTCGTGCTCGTCAGCAAGGTCGGCTCCGAGCGGGACGCCCACGGCGCTTGGATTCCGGCCCAGCGCCCCGACCAGCTCCGGGCCGGCGTGGAGGCGAACCTTCGGACCCTCGGCGTGGACCGCCTCGACGTCGTGAACCTGCGGCTCATCGATCGACGCTCGATGGGCGGCGCGCCTGACCCGCAGCGCGTCGACCTCGACGACCAGCTCGCTGAGATGGTTGCGCTGCGCGATGAGGGACTCATCGGCGGGATCGGTCTCAGCAACGCCGGCACCGACGAGCTGCGTCGGGCCCTCCCCGTCGGGATCGCCTGCGTACAGAACGCCTTCAGCGTCCTCGATCGGTCCGCCGCGCCGGTCCTCGGGCTGTGCCGCGAGCACGACGTGCCCTGGGTCCCGTTCTTCCCGCTGGGATCGGCCTTCCCGAACCGCCCCAAGGTCCCCGACCATCCCGTCGTCGTGGAGGTGGCGGCCCGCGTGGAGGCGACACCCGCTCAGGTCGGCCTGGCCTGGCTGCTGGCGCACCACGAGAACACGCTCCTCATCCCCGGCACCTCCAGCGCCCAGCACCTCCAGGAGAACGTGGCGAGCGGAGAGGTGCGGCTCGACGCTGCCGCGCGCGCTGCCTTGGACGCACTGGGAGATACACCGGGTCCCGTGCGGTAGCGGAGCGCGCCGGCAGCTTCCCTTCGAGGGTGCGAGGCACCCGAGGAGGTACGTCGCCGGGCCTAGGGCCTCAGCAGCACCGACACGGTGCCGGCGAGCGCGTCGTCGGCAACGGCCAGCCCCATTCTGTGGTCGCCGTCGAAGTCCCCCACCGCGAGCGAGTACGGGTTGGTTCCGGCCGTGACGGTTTTCTGCGCCCCGAACGTGCCGTTGCCGTTGCCCAGCAGGATCGACACGGTGTTGCTGCCGTAGTTGGCGATGGCGAGGTCGGGTTTGCCGTCGCCGTTGAAGTCCCCGACGGCCACCGACTGCGGGAACGTGCCCACGTCGTAGTCGACGGCGCTCGCGAAGCTTCCGTCGCCCTTGCCCAGCATGACGGACACGCTGTTGCTGTTCTCGTTGGCGACGGCGAGGTCGGGTTTGCCGTCGCCGTTGAAGTCGCCGACCGCCACCGAGATCGGAATGCTGCCCACGCCGAAGGGGGAGCCCTTGGCCGGGGTGAAGCGACCGTCCCCGCTGCCCAGCAACACGGCCACGCGGTTGCTCCCGGAATCGGCGATGGCGAGGTCGGGTTTGCCGTCGCCGTTGAAGTCCCCGACCGCCACCGACATCGGCTTGCTGCCGACCGTGTAGGTCCCGTCCGCCCGGAAGCTGCCGTTGCCGTTGTTAAGCAGGATCGACACGGTGTTGCTGCCGTAGTTGGCGATGGCGAGGTCGGGTTTGCCGTCGCCGTTGAAGTCCCCGACCGCCACCGAGACGGGGATGCTACCCGCACCGTAGTTCACGGGGCGGTCGAAGCCGCCGCCGCTGTTCAGCAGCACCGACACGCCGCCACCGTTGTCTGCGACTGCCAGGTCGGGTTTGCCGTCGCCGTTGAAGTCCCCGACCGCCACCGAGTCCGACCCCTTTCCGGCTGCGAACGTCTCCTGGGACCGGAAGGTGCCGTTACCGTTGCCCAGCAGGATCGATACGGTGCCGTAGGGCGTGTCGTTGGCGATGGCGAGGTCGGGTTTGCCGTCGCCGTTGAAGTCGCCGACCGCCACCGAATGGGGGGAGATGCCGACGGCGTAGTTGCCGGCGTGTGCAAAGCTGACGCTCGCGCCGCCGGCCACTGCGAGAACCGCGGCCGCAACCAGGATCGCGCTGCGCGCCCCCAAGCGGCAGCCGAGAAGACGCTGCATGCTTCCCCTTCCCACGCGTGCACGATACCGCTCAGGCGCGTCGGGCACGCAGACCCCTCCGCCGCCGACAAACGCCACCTACGCTAGCACGCGCTGGACCGTGGCCGGTCTCGGCAAGATGAGCAGCGGCGGACCCAACGATGGACCGGACGAAGACCACCGGTCTCGGCCCGCATCCGCGAGCGAGCCTGGACGAGCGCCGGCAGGAGGGTCAGCGGCACGAGGTCGTCCCGCGCCGTGGCGGCGAGGCCCGGCCAGCCCGTCACGCACGGGGCATCTGCCTCTGGCGTGCCCCCGCCGCAGGCCCTACGGTGGCCTTCGACCTCGAGCCGACCACGGGACCAGCCGCGAGAGAGCGTGTACGGCGGCGCGACCGGCGAGCGGCCGAAGCGGAGGGGGAACGCGATGGCAGGACCACGTCTCATGGAGCGCAGGTTCATGCAGCGAAGACGCCGAACTGGAGGGCGCGGGCGTCGGGCCGCAACCTTCCACCCGAGCCTTGCCGCTCTCGCGTTGACCCTCGGCGCCGTGGGGGTCACCGCCTGCGCCAGTGCCCAGGGCGGAAGCCAGGGACCCCAGGTCGTCACCCAGGACACCGCCATCCGCGATACCCAACGCGGTTTCGAGGTGACCATCCCGGCCGGCTGGTCGCAGCAGCAGCAGGGCGAGGCGCTGGCGCTGGCCGGCCCCGACGGCCAGCTTCATGCGTGGCTCCTGAGCCTGGAGGCCGACGACGTGAGCGTGGGCGTTGCCGCTGCCTGGCGCATCGTGAACCCCGGGTTCGCGCTGGAGGTGGATAACGAGGTCCACCCGCCGGTGTCGGGGGGTATCGAGCAGGCAGCACAGATCCTCTACAAGACGGCTCAGGATCGGGTCGTCTTCGCTATCGGCTACCTCTTCCGGGGGCGCGTCTACGCGGCCCTGATGGACGGTACTCGGGACGCCTATGTGCGACGACAGGCCCAGGCCTCGGTCGTGGCGTCCAGCTTCGACATCCTGGCCCGCAGCAGGACCGATCTGGCCTCGCAGCCCGCACGTCCGCTGGGCGCGGAAGCGGTGGACGACCTGAGTACCTTCATCCCTGCCGCCATGGCGGAGGCGGACGTTCCCGGCACGGTGATCGCCGTCGTGCAGGACGGTCGCGTCGTCTACGAGCGTGCCTTCGGCGTGAAGACGTCCGGGCGTCCGGAGCCGATGACGCTGGACACGCAGCTCATGATCGGTTCGACCGGCAAGTCGCTCACCACGTTGCTGATGGCGACGCTCGTCGACGATGGTCTGATGCGGTGGGATACGCCGGTGGTCGACGTCCTGCCCAGCTTCAAGGTGGCGGACCCGGAGCTGAGTCGGACCATCACCATGCAGAACCTCGTCTGCGCCTGCTCGGGCGTCCCGCGGCGGGACTACGAGTTCATCCTCAACGCCCGCACCCTCGGCGCCGA
>CAZIBD010000059.1:0-19573 GCA_964536935.1 uncultured bacterium
CCGCGATCACGCCGTTGGCGATGGTGTCGCACTTCATGATGCCGCCGAAGATGTTCACGAAGATGCCCTTGACGTTCGGATCCCGCGTGATGATCGTGAACGCCGCCGTCACGTTCTCCTCGGTGGCGCCGCCGCCGACGTCGAGGAAGTTGGCAGGCTCGCCTCCGACCTGCTTGATGGTGTCCATCGTCGCCATCGCGAGCCCTGCGCCGTTGACCAGGCACCCGACCGTGCCGTCGAGCTTGATGAAGCTGAGACCGTACTTCCCGGCCTCGACCTCGGCGTCGTTCTCCTCGCTCAGGTCACGCATCTCGACCACGTCGGCGTGGCGGAACAGGGCGTTGTTGTCGAAGCTCATCTTTCCGTCGAGCGCCATGACCTGGCCGCTCTTCGTCACCACCAGCGGGTTGATCTCGACCAGGTCGGTATCGAGCGCCTCGGCGGCGGCGGCGAGCGCCTCGAGGAAACGCACGCCGTTCTTGAAGGCATCCCCCTCGAGGCCCAGCCCGTACGCCAGCCGCCGCGCCTGGAAGTCGGCCAGCGACACGGCGGGATCGACCGTCTCGCGCAGGATCTTCTCGGGCGTGCTGGCCGCCACCTCTTCGATCTCCATGCCGCCCTCGGTGGAGGCCATGACCACGTTGCGTCCGGTGGCGCGGTCGAGCACGACCGACACGTACAGCTCGCGCGCGATGTCGATACCCTGCTCGATGTACAGGCGGTTGACCTGCTTGCCCTCGGGCCCGGTCTGCACCGTGGCGAGGGTCGAGCCGAGCATCTTCTCGGCGAGCTCGCGCACCTTCGCCTCGGCGGCCTCGACCCCGCCCTTCAACCCGTCGGTGACGACGTTGACGCCGGCGAGGCCAGGGTG
The DNA here is from genome assembly GCA_964536935.1 of uncultured bacterium. Lineage (GTDB taxonomy): Bacteria > Deinococcota > Deinococci > Deinococcales > Trueperaceae > JASBRS01. The sequence goes on from CAZIBD010000059.1 coordinate 872, forward strand.
CTCGAGGAAGCGGCCCTTTCCGCGTCCGCCGGCGTGGATCTGCGACTTGACGACCACCACGGGGTGACCGCCGGCGTCCACCACCGGGCGAACTGCGGCCACGGCCTCGTCGACCGTGGTCGCGACGCGGCCGATGGGCACCGCGATGCCGCGCTGCTTCATCAGCTCCTTGGCTTGGTACTCGTGGATCTTCAAGGGGGACCTCCCGTGGTCGTCCTCCGACCGGTCTCGGCAAAGCCGTTCCAGGGTAACGCCCGGAACCGGCCAGCTCCAAGCGCCGGCTTCCGAAGCGTCGACACGGAGACCCTATCAGGGCCGCGTGGCCGGCGCGTGTGCAACCCTTCAACGCCCCTCCTGCCGGCGGGCAGTAGCATACGGTCATGGTGCGCACCGCCATCCTGACCGTGAGCGACCGTGGCGCCGCAGGGGAGCGCGAGGACACCTCCGTGCAGGAGATCCGCAGGCTGCTCCAGGGGGGCCCCTTCGTCGAGGTGGACTACCAGGTCGTGCCCGACGAGCAGGCCATGATCCGCGCCAAGTTGCGGCTGTGGTGCGATCAGGACACGGTCGACCTGGTTCTCACCACCGGCGGCACCGGCCTGGCGCTGCGCGACCGCACGCCCGAGGCGACGCGGGAAGTGATCGAGCGCGAGGTGCCGGGCCTGGCAGAGCTGATGCGCGCCCACGGCGTGCTCTCGAACCCGCGAGCAGCGCTCTCGCGCGGCCTCGTCGGGGTGCGACGCAAGACGCTGATCGTGAACCTGCCGGGGAGCGCCAAAGGCGCGCGAGAGGCGCTGGAGGCTGTGGTCGGGGTGCTCCCCCACGCGGTCGACACGATCCTGGGCGAGCAGCGGAGCGCGCCCGAGTCCTGGCACAACTGACGGGCGTGGAGCCGCTCTCCCGGGCGGTTGCCGTGTAGCATGGCCTGGTGACGGTCCTGGCGCTGGTCGTGCTCGTGCTCGCGCTGCTCGTTGGGCTGGTCGGGGTGGTCGTGCCGGTGCTGCCGGGCGTGCCGATCGCCGCCGTTGGTGCGGTGCTGGCGGCGTGGATCGTGGGCTTCCATCGCTTCGGCGTCCTCCAGATCGGGTTCGTGCTGGGGCTGGCGGTTCTAGCGCAGATCATCGACCTGGCGGGCAACTGGGTGGGGGCCCGGTTCTACGGGGCCAGGCGGGCGGGCCTCTGGGGAGGCGTGATCGGATCCCTGGTGGGGCTGCTGTTCTTCCCGCCGTTCGGCTTCCTGCTCGGGGCGCTGGTGGGAGCGGTGGTCTTCGAGCTGCTCGGGGGTAGGCCGCTGGACGAAGCGCTTCGCGCCGGCCTGGGCGCGTTCGTCGGTGCGCTGGGAGGGACCGTGGCGAAGCTGATGATCGTGGTGGCGATGGCGGTCGTGAGCATCCCGCGGCTGTTGTGAGTCGCGTCGACTGGGTGGTGGGACGATGGCTGGTAAGCTCGCGTCCTGGTGCGTGACCGAAAGGCGGCCAAGCCGTCGCCTGTGAGAGGACGACTGCATGGATCCCATTCTCGTTCACATCGGACCTCTGGCGATCCGCTGGTACGGCTTCCTGATCGCGCTCGCGGTGCTGATCGGCGCGCTGTGGGCGCTGCGTCTGGCGGAACGTCGCGGGCTCGATCCCGACAAGCTGCTCGACTCGGCGGTCTGGCTGGTCCTTGCCGGCATCATCGGCGCGCGGCTGGTCTATGTCGTGACCAGCCCCGCGGCCTTCTTCGGGCCGGGCGGGCACCCGTTGGACGCCTTCAAGGTGTGGCAGGGAGGCATCAGCATCCACGGCGGCATCCTTGGCGTGCTCGTGGCGATGTGGCTCTATGCCCGTGCCAAGCACATCAACATGTGGTCGTACATGGACGTGCTGACCCCGCTAGGCGCACTCGGCATCATGGGCGGACGGATCGGGAACATCATGAACGGCACCGACACCGGCGGCCGGCTCACGAACTGGGCCATCGGTATCGACTGGCCGAAGCCCGGCACGCCGTTCCTGGGCGCGTTCGGGCGCTTCGTGTTCGGCAAGGACCTGTGGCAGTATGCGCCCCCGGCGTGCCGCGCCGTACCGGCCGGGCAGCCTTGCCATATCCACTTCGCCCAGGCCTACGGCTTCCTGGTCGGTTTCATCCTCTTGTTCATCGTGCTGTGGGCCCTGCGGCACAGCCGCGCTCCCGGCTACGCCTTCTGGCAGTTCGCGCTCTGGTACTCCGTGCTGCGCAGCCTCCTGGAGGAGCCGTTCCGTGACAACCCGCTGTACTGGAAGGTCTACGACAACCTGCAGGCGGGCGTCGGCTTCTTCACGCTCACGCAGCTCGTCAGCGTTCCCATCATCCTGGTGGCGGTCGTCATGCTGATGCGTATCCGTGCGCACCGGGGCGATCGATCCCGCGCGTCCCTGGCCGAGGGGAGTTGAGGGTGGCCGGCGGCGAACTCAACGTGCTGGTTCTCGCCGCCGGTCAGGGAACTCGGATGCGCTCGGCGCTCCCGAAGGTGCTGCACGAGGCCGCCGGCCGTCCGCTGCTGGAGCACGTCCTGCGGGCCACGCGCACCCTGGAGCCGCGACGGCTGGTGGTGGTGGTCGGGCACGGCGCCGAGCGGGTGCGGCAGCGCTTCGAGGGCCAAGGCGTCGCGTTCGTCGAGCAGGCCGAGCAGCGCGGGACGGGACACGCGCTGCTCTGCGCGCGGCCCGCCCTCGAGGGCAGCGCTCGCGGGCTGCTGGTGCTGTATGGCGATCAGCCGCTGGTACGCCCCGAAACGCTGGAAGGGCTCGTCGACGAACAGCGCCGCCGGGGCGGCGCCGTGATGCTCACCTACGAGGTGGCCGATCCCTTCGGGCTCGGCCGCGTCATCCGCGCACCCGACGGCAGCGTGCTGCGCGTGGTGGAGGAGAAGGACGCGTCCACCCAGGAGCGGTCGCTCCGCGAGGTCTACCCGGGCGCGATCGTGTTCGACGAAGCCGTCTTCGAGCTCGCCGATCACCTGCGTGACGACAACGCGGCCGGCGAGTACTACCTCACCGACATGGTCGAGCTTTACCGGCGCAGCGGCCGGGGACTCCACGCGCACCGCGGATGGGACGAGATGCGGGAGCTGGTCGGCGTGAACACGCGGTCCGAGCTGGCGCGCGCCGAGGCTCTGCTCCGCGCCCGGATTCGCGCCCGGTGGCTCGAAGCCGGCGTCACCATGCACGCACCCGAGTCCACCTTCATCGACGACGGGGTCGAGCTCGCGCCCGACGTGATCCTGGAACGCGGCGTGCTGCTGCGCGGCACCACGCGGGTCGGCGCGGACGCGCGCGTGGGCGCCTACGCCGTGCTGGAGGACTGCGCGGTGGCCCCTGCCGCCACGGTGCCGCCGCACACGGTCGCTCGGGGGCGGGCCTTCGACGGTTGAGCGAACGGCGGTCGGTGCCTAGTCGTCGGCGCCCGGCGCCCCGCCGCCATGCGGATGATGGGTGGTGTAGGGCTCCTCGGGAGGGCAGAGCAGCGTCTCCAGCGTGAGGTCGTGCAGGCGCAGGCTGGCGCTCTCGGCGTAGAACCCGAGTCGGCCCTCCTCGAAGCGCTCGTCGGAGAGCGTGAGGAGCACGGCGCCGTCGAGGGAGAACTCCAGGTAGGAGCCGTAGGCGACCAGCATGAAGGGGTGCGGGTCGCCGTGGGCCACATAGTAGTTCGACTGCAAGGGCACGTAGTCGAACGCTTCCTCCACGTCGCCGCCGGGGTGCGCACCCCAGGCACGGAGCTGCGCGATGCCCTTGTGGAGGTCGAGGCTGAGGTAGTAGCCGTCACCATCCTCGGTGAGGCGCAGGGCCAGCCCGATCTTGCCGCTGCCGTCCATATGGAGGTCGCCGCGCAGCCGGAAGTCGCGGTGCACGCCGGGCAGGAGGAAGGTCTCGAAGCCGCTGTCGCAGCCGAAGCGCGCAACGCCGTCCACGGCCTCGCTGACGGCGGTCTCGAGCCCGAACAGCGGCTCCAGCGGAAGCAGGTCGGCGCTATGGGCGGTGCTCTGGACGCGGTCGTCGAAGCCTGCGAAGCTCGCCAGGTAGAGCTCCCCGTTCTCGTCGGCCCGAAGCTCCTTCGGCGGCGGCAAGAGGTGTTGCCCGTCGGTCACGCGCCCCTTGAAGAAGAAGTTCCACACGAGCCAGCGCTCGCCCTCGCGACACACCCGCGCCGCGTAGTTCCCTTGCGGGAGCAGCACGTTGTCCGAGAAGTTGAGGTAGGGACCCTCGAAGGCGTCGGCGTGCCAGTAGTGGACCTTGACGTCCTCCCGGATCGATCCCAGCAGGTACCAGCGCCCCCGGAGCTTCACGGGCACCGGCACCTCGATGTCGTCGTAGCGACTGGGGTGGAACAGCGGCGGCTGGGGTTCGAAGTGGTCGGGAGCCGTTTCCTCGAACACCGCCACCGCTCCGCGCCGGATGACGGGGCCGCGGTCCACGCGGCCTGCTGCCAGGAGGTAGCCGGAACCGTCGACGCGGACGAAGTAGGGGTCGCGGAAGCTCACCCAGTGGCGGCCCTGGTCCAGGGAGTGCTCGTAGGGGGTCGTGGTGAGCTCGAGCGGGAAGTCGCCGGAGTCGTCCTTCTCCCAGTCGAACAGGTTGCTCGAGCGCGCTAGGCCGATGCGCTGCACCCGGCCGCGGTCCCTCATGCTCAGGCCGGTATAGAACATGCGCCAGGAACCCTCGCGGTGGGGGTCGGGGGAGACACTCATCGTCCATAGCATGTCGTCGTCCCAGGCGCCGGGATGACTGATGAACAGGGCATTCTCCACGCGCTCCCAGGACAGGCCGTCTTCGGAGACCGCGTGCGCGATGTAGTCGTGATTGGGCAGTACGAGATGGAACAGGTGGAAGAGGCCGCCCGAGCGGACGACCTCGACGTCACCGATCTCACTGATGCGGAATCCGAAGCCTGCGTACATGGTCTAGACCTCCTCGCCGGCGCTCACGACGGGAGGCTGTCGACCGCCGACCCGGGTCGCTCCTCCGACAGGAATCCGTAGCGCTGTAGCCCTTCCAGGACGCCCGAGGCCAGCGCGGCGCTCGCGAAGTAGATGCCCCTACGACCGCGGAGCTCGTCCATCTCGGGCGCATGGTTGCCCACGACGATGGCCGGGTGGCGGGTGGTGAGCATCTCGGTGTCGTTGCCCGAATCTCCGGCCACGACGATGTCGGTGCCGGCGACTCCCCACTTCCGCGCGAGGTAGCGGATGGCCTTGCCCTTCGAGGCCCGCGAGGGGAGCACGTCGAGGTAGGCCCCGCTGGAGTGCACGACGGTTGCCTGGACGCCCGCCTGCGCCAGCGCGCCCTTCACTTCCTCGACACGCCTGGCGGCTTCCTCGCCCTCGGCCGGCAGATAGTAGCTGATCTTGAACGGTCGCTGGGCGTGCTCGGGCTGCAGCTCGAGGAAGGGAAGCGCATCGAGGGCGCGACGTGTTGCCTCGGGCCTCCAGCCGTGCGACAGGTAGTGGGCGTAGCCTCGGTCGGGCACGGCCTCCGGGCCGTAGTAGATCTCGGACCCGACAGCGCAGATCATCACGTGCGGCGTGGGGATGGCGTGCCGCTCGAGGGCGCCGCGGACCTGGTCGAGGTTGCGCCCCGAGGCGACCGCGAAGGCGATGTCCGCTTCCTGCAGGGCCCGGCGGAGGCGCGCGAGCCCCTCCACGTCGTCGCCCCGATCCTCGTCGATGAGGGTGTGGTCGATGTCGCTCACCAGCAGGCGGCGGCCCGCCCGCAGGTCCTCCCCCGCGCCCGACCGCCAGGCGGCTTCGCGAAGCTCCGGAAGGCGCTCGCGTAGCCCGGCCAGCTCGTGTAGGTAGCTCTCGGCGTGCGCCTCCCAGGCGTAGTGCTCCCGGACCCCGGCGATGCCGTTCTCCGAGAAGCGGTCCCACTCTTCGTGGTCGACCAGGACGTGCTTCAGGGCTTCTTGGATGGCGCTCGTGTCGCGGGCGTCCACCAGGATGCCGCTTCCGCAGTTGGCGATGATGTCCTGCGGCCCACCGTGGTCGGTCGAGACCACGGGCAGGCCCGATGAGCTCGCCTCGATGAGCGTGATGCCGAAGTTCTCGACCAGGGCGGGGTTGATGAAGACCCCGCGCTTGGCCGCGGCGATGCGGTAGAGCACCGGGATGTCGGTGTCGGGGTCGTGCTTCTTCGGGAGCGCCATGCGACCGTACAGATCGTAGCGGTCCATCAGCAGGAGCATGCGGGTGAGCACCTCCTGCTCGTTGTCGTCCATCTGCTCGATGTCCTTGCGGACGCCGGCGAAGACGGCGAGGTTGGCGATCTGCTGCAGCTCCTTGTCCTCACCGTAGGCGGTGAGCAGACCGTCGATGTTCTTGCGGCGGTCGGGTCGGCTGATGGCGAGGATCAAGGGCTTGTTGGCGTCGTAGAGGAAGCGCCCGATCTCCTGGCGCATGCGCACGCGCGCACGCACCACCTCCTCGCCGGGATCGAAGCCTTCGTCGAGGTCGTAGTAGAAGGGGTAGAAGGTGTCGACTTCGATGCCGGGAGGGATCACCGTGTAGGTGGCGCGGGGGCTGGCCTCGTAGAGCTCGTAGCCACGGTGCACCTCGTGGTGCGTGCTGGCGATCACCAGATCGGCCTTCTCCAGCACCTCCTCCTCGACCGCGATGCGGTGGCGGATGTGGTACTGACGATCGATCTCGTCGGCCTTCAACCCGGCACCCTCGAGCACCCGCAGCTTGTTGCGGCCGAGCGAGTGCCCCGTGAAGACCAGGGGTACGCCCAGGACGCTGGCGAGCTGAAGTGCGACGTAGCCGGCGTCGGCGTAGTGGCCGTGGACGATGTCGGGGTGGATCCCACGTTGCCGGTTGAAGCGAAGCACGCCCTCGACGAACTCGTCGAGCATGGGCCAGAGCAGTTCCTTGCGCCGGTAGCGTGAACCACCTGCCTTGATGCGCACCAGGCGCGCGCTCGTGCCCAGCTCCTCGATGGGCTCGGCGTAGTCGTCGGAAACGCGTGGATCCTCGATGAGGCGGGTGAAGAGGTCGACCTGGCGAACGTCGGGGCGGCGCCCCAGGGCCCGTGCCAGCTCGACGACGTACTTGGTCTGGCCGCCGGTGTCGGCGTCGCGACCGAGCTCCAGGTCGCGTCCGCGGATGAGACCGTGAACGCTGAACATCTGGATGACCAGCCCGCCCCCCTTGCTGCCTTCTGCACTGTCGGACATGGTCGGTCAGGCCTCCCCGAGCAGCGTACCAGACGCTTTTCGGAACCTCCGTAGGGGAGGGTCGGCCGGGTGGGCGGCCGCGTCGGGGTCGGGGTGCTATCCTGCGCCGGGAGGTTCGATGTCGCTGTTCAGAAAGCCGCCCGCCGTGCTCGCCCTCGAAGACGGCACCGTCTACTACGGGTATGCGTTCGGCCATCCGGGCCGCACGGTCGGGGAGGTGGTCTTCAACACCTCCATGACGGGGTACCAGGAGATCCTGACCGACCCGAGCTACAAGGGCCAGATCGTGACGATGACGTACCCGCACATCGGCAACTACGGTGTCAGCGTGTACGACATGGAGTCGAACCGACCCTACGCGCAGGGCTTCATCGTCCGGGAGTTCAGCCGTACGGCATCGAACCATCGCGCCAACCAGGACCTGCAGAGCTTCATGGAGCAGCATCGGATCGTAGGGATCGAAGGGATCGACACGCGCGCGCTCACTCGTCGCCTGCGCACCGGCGGCGTGGTCAAGGGCGTCATCCACCACGGGGCGGTCGATGACTCGGTCGAGGCGGAACTGGTGCGTATCGCGCGCGAGCATCCGGACATCGACGGCCGCGACATGACGCCCGAGGTCACCACGCCGCTCCCCTACGCTCGGCCGTCGTTCAACGATCACCCGCGGGTGGTCGTCATGGACTTCGGCATCAAGCACTCGATCGTGTACAAGCTCGAACAGGCCGGGGCGGAGGTCATCGTCGTGCCGGCCCAGACGACGCCCGCGCAGATCATGGCGCTGGACCCGTACGGCCTGGTGCTCTCCAACGGCCCCGGAGATCCCGACGGACCCAAGTACGCACACGACACGGTGTGGCAGCTCCTGGGCCTGCTACCCACGTACGGCATCTGCCTTGGGCACCAGCTCCTGGGCCTGGCCGTCGGCGGGAAGACCTTCAAGCTGCGCTACGGGCACCACGGTGCCAACACGCCGGTGAAGAATGTCGTCACCGGAGCCGTCGAGATCACCAGCCAGAACCACAACTACGCGGTCGACATCGACTCCATCCCAGGGCGCCAGTTCCTCGCCACGCACATCAACCTCAACGATGGCACGCTGGAGGGGATGGCCCATCAGCGCTACCCCGTGTTCAGCGTGCAGTACCACCCCGAAGCGAGCCCGGGACCGCACGACGCGAACTACCTGTTCCAGCGCTTCATCGAGGAAGTGAACGCCTTCGAGGGCGCTACGGCGCTTCCGGCAGCGAGTGCCCAGCCGCTCAGCGGGAGCCTGTGAGGCGCACGGCGGTCAGTTGACCACGCGGGTCGGCGCCTGGCGGTTCTTCCGCCAGCGGACGACCAGGTAGACGGCGAGGCCGACGGGTCCCAGCAGCAGGGTGGCGACGACGTAGGGAGCGGCAGCGAGCGACCAGTAGCGCGCATCTCGGAAGATCCATACGCCGGCGAAGAGCGACAGGGTTGCCAGGTCGCCGACGGCGAGCAGGGCACCCCAGCTCGTACCGAAGAAGGTGCGGGCGGCCTCGAGGGTGAGGCTGGGAACCCCGCTGGCCGCGAGCGCCCCGACGAGCGGCGCCACCGCCACCACGCCGAGCCCGATGAAGGGCCAGGGCGACTGCACCGCCTGAATCGTGAAGCGGCGGCGCGGGAACAGCAGCATGGCGCCCCACAGGAGCAGGGGAGCGAGTACGAACACGTTGTACAGGCCGTCCATGCCAGCGAGTGTACCGTCGCGCTCGTGAAGGCGGTGGAAGGCCGGGATGCATCCGTGACAGGGCCGTGCCACACTGAAGGCACCATGGGCGGTGAACGGCTCCTGCTCGTCGAGGACGATCGCGATATCGCCCGGGTCGTCGAGCTGCACACGACCGACCTGGGGCACGAGGTGGTGTGGACGCCCTCGGGGGAGGAGGGGCTGGAGCTGGCGCTGTCGGGGCGCTTCGCGCTGGTGGTGCTCGACCTCATGCTGCCGGATGTCGATGGGCTCGAGCTCTGCCGGGCGCTCCGAGCCCGGCGGCCGGAGGTGCTGGTGCTGATGCTCACCGCTCGCAGCTCGGAGCTCGACCGGGTCGTGGGTCTGGAGCTCGGTGCCGACGACTACCTCGGCAAACCGTTCGGCGTCCGCGAGCTGCAGGCCCGCATCAAGGCGCTCCTCAGACGCAAGCGTGACGCCCTGCAGGCCGAACGGCAACCCGAGAGCGTGCTGGTGGGCGAGCTCGAGATCGACGTCCGGGCGCGGGAGGTGCAGCTGGCAGGGGAGCCGGTACATCTGACGGCTCGCGAGTTCGACCTGCTGCTGCAGTTCGCTCGCAACCCGGGTCGCGTCTACAGCCGCACGCAGCTCCTCGACCTGGTTTGGGGACAGGGGTTCGACGGATTCGAGCACACGGTCAACTCCCACATCAATCGCCTTCGAGGGAAGATCGAACCCGACCCGGCGCGGCCGCGCTACATCCACACGGTGTGGGGCGTCGGGTACAAGCTCGTGGCGCCCGAGGCCTGATCCTCGGGTGAGAACCCTCCACGCACGCCTGATGCTGGTCCTGGCGCTGACGCTGGTGCCGGCCGGCGCCGCGCTGCTGTCGCTGACGGTGCGCAGCGCGCGCGCCTACTACCAGGAGGTGACGCAGCGGCAGAATGCCGACGTCGCCGCGAACCTGGTCTCGCAGCACGATCTGATGATCGGCCACGATGTGGACCTGCAGAAGCTGTCGGAGGTGGTCAGGAACCTCGCGATGACCAACCCGGGCGTCGAAGTGTACGTGCTGGGCCCCAACGGGCAGGTCCTGGCAGGGAGCATCCCGGCCGCCGAGCGGCGGCGCTCCAGCGTTGCGCTCGGGCCGCTGCGGGCATTCGTCCAAGGCAACCGCCACTTCCCGCTGCTCGGCACCGATCCGCGCCGCGGGGACCGCACCGTGTTCTCCGCAGCGCCGCTGGCAGGAGGCGGTGGGTACCTCTACGTGGTCCTCACCGACGAGATGCGCGCTGGCATCATGCGTGACGTGCAGGGGAGCACGGCGCTCAGGGTCGCGCTCTACGGAAGCGGAGCCGTGCTGGTGCTGGTCCTGCTAGGCGGCGCGCTGGCCTTCTTCCTGCTGACCCGGAGACTGCGCCGTCTCCAGCGCGGCATGATGGCGTTTCGCAACGCAGGTGCCACGGGCACGGTCGCCCTGACCCCGGTCGCCCGCCCGCGCGACGAGATCGACGCTCTCCACAACGACTTCGTGGCCTTGACCGAGCGCATCGGCGAGCAGCTGGACGCCCTGCGACGGGCCGACCGAGTGAGGCGCGAGCTCGTCACCAACGTATCGCACGACCTGAGGACGCCGCTCGCTGCGCTCCGCGGCTCGCTGGAGACACTGGTGCTCAAGGGCGACGCGCTCGACGAGGTCGAGAGAATGGACTTCCTGAACGCGGCGCAGGCCCAGAGCGAGCGCCTCGGCCGGCTCGTCGACCAGCTCTTCGAGCTGTCGCTGCTGGACGACGACGCGTCGCCGCTACGAGCGGAAGACTTCCCGTTGGCGGAGCTCGCGTCGGACGCGGTGCAGAAGGAGCGGCCGCGGGCGGAGGCGGCCGGTGTCCGGTTGACGCTCGCGGCGCCGACCGATCTGCCCTTCGTGCGGGGCAACCTGGGGCTCATCGAGCGCACGTTGCACAACCTGGTCGACAACGCGTTGCGGCACACCCCGGAGGGCGGCGAGGTGCGCGTGGCGATCCACGCCGAGCGCGACGGCAGGGTGGTGGTGGAGGTCAGCGACACGGGCGAGGGGATCGCGCCCGAGCACCAGCGGCGCATTTTCGACCGCTTCTACCGGGTGGGGGGCGGAGCCTCGAGCGTGTCGGGTATCGGTGGAGACGGCGCCGGGCTCGGGCTGGCCATCGCCGCGCGCGTGGTGCAGCTGCATGGGGGCACGCTCTCGGTCGAGAGCCGGCTCGGGGAGGGCAGCTGCTTCCGCTTCGACCTGCCACCGGCGAGCCGCCGTGACGGTTCGGTGAAGGATCGTGATGGGGGCGCCAGTCCCGAATCCTAGGCTCGAGCCCGAAAGGAAAGGGGTGAGAGCCTTGCCAAATCGCATGCTGGTGCTGGCAGCCGTCCTGGCCTTTGCCGCGTTTGCAGTGGCAGCGGCACAGAACGGCACGTCTATGGGCGGCCACACGGTGTCGGTCAGCATCACCAATACGACGGCGCACCAGACGTTCAGTGCGCCGGTCGTGGTGGCGCACAGCCGGGCCTATCAGCCATTTGCGCTCGGGAAGCCGCTGGACTCGGAGTTGGTCCCGGTGGCGGCGGACGGACAGGCCGGTGATTTCGAGACGGTCGCGAAGATGGAGCCGTCGATCCTCGACTACGCTATCGCGAAGGCGCCGCTGGCGCCCGGCCAGAGCGTCACGTTGCAGGTGCGGGTCGACGACGCCCACTCCCTGCTGTCGGCGTTCGGGATGCTGCTGATGACGCAGGACGTGGTCTTCTACTACGGGGAGGACCTCGCAATGGCGACGTCGGCGAGCGGCAGCTCCATGGTGGCGGGCTCGGACGTCATGAAGCCTTCCAGCTCGATGACCTCCTCCCAGACGATGGGCTCGTCGGGCACCACGGATTCTTCCGATTCCATGGGCTCGTCGGGTTCGATGGGTTCCTCCGACAGCATGGGTTCCTCGAAGGGCATGGTCTCGTCAGCCGCTATGGACAGCTCGTCGAACGGCATGTCCGGTAACGGAATGGGCGTCGACCTCTACGACGGGTCTGTGCGCGTTCTCGATGCAGGCCATGTGGTGAACCTGCACAAGGGGTTCACCGCTGCCGGTGACGCCTACGGTTGGAAGGATCCCCTGGCTACGGTCGCCATCACGACACCCTGAATCGCAGGTCGAGCCGTGCCCGGGAGGCGGACCGAGGTCCCACCTCCCGGGCACGTTCATCGCAAGGGGTCAGGGCGCTGCGCCAGGGCTTTCGGCTCACCAACCGCCGGCTCAGCCCGGCGGGAACAGCTCCTCGGAGTCGAGCCACAGCGTGACCGGACCGCGGTTGACGAGCTCGACCTGCATCTCCTCGCCGAAGCGGCCGGTCGCCACGGGCACGCCCGCACCGCGAAGGGCCTCCACGAAGTGCCGGTAGAGCCGATCCGCCAGCTCCGGCGGGGCCGCGTTGGTGAAGCCCGGACGGTTGCCGTTCCTGGCATCGCCGTATAGGGTGAACTGGCTCACCACCAGGCAGCCACCTCCTACGTCCGGCAGGGCACGGTTCATGCGCCCGGCGGCGTCTTCGAACACGCGCAGCTTGCGGACCTTGTCCGCCATGCGTTCCGCCACCGCCTGGTCGTCGCTCGGCCCGACACCCAGGAGCACCAGGAAGCCGTTGTCGGTCGCCCCGACGACCTCGCCGTCGATGCGCACCGAGGCGCGCGTCACACGTTGCACCAGCGCCCTCACGGCAGCCCGCCTCCGCTTGCAGGGCCGGCGCCCGGTGGCGCCATGGGGAGCTCGTGGTCCACCTCCGCCTGCTCGGTCGCGCTCTCGAGTCGCGCGCGGACGGAACGGAGCGCCGTCCACAGGAGGTCGCGTTCGGCCTCGACGAGATTGCCCGCCGTCTTCTCCTGCAACATCTCGAGCAGGCCGAGGCTCCGCCTGGCGGCGGCCAGGCCGCGCACGCCGTCCCGGTCCGCGCGGGCGCGCAGCGGCCCGTCATCGTCGCCCAGCGCGACCTCGGCCGAGGACCGCAAGGCATGGACCAGCCCCATGAAGCGAGGATCGGCGCCGCTCAGAACAGGCCCTCCTGCCGCGCCGTGTCGATGGTGAGGGTGGGCTCCTTCGCGGGCAGGGTCTCGAGGACCCGTACCAGCTCCTGCATGTCCTGCCAGGTCTGCCACTTCGGTCCGCCGCGCTCGCGAGACGGGTTCCGGAGCAGGTAGGCAGGGTGGTACAGGGGGAAGATCCGGATGCCGTGCCAGTCGAACCAGTGGCCGTGGGTACGGGTGATGCCGTCCTTGGTGTCCAGGAAGTACTGGGTCGGGACGTTGCCGAGCGTGCCGATGATCTGCGGCCGGATCAGCTTGATCTGTTCCAGCAACACCGGCTCGCTCGCCGCGATCTCCTCGGGACGAGGGTTGCGGTTGCCCGGCGGTCGGAACTTGACGATGTTGGTGATGTAGATGGCCTGGCGATCCAGCTCGACGGAGGCGAGCACCTGGTCGAGAAGCTGCCCCGCCCGGCCGACGAAGGGCCGTCCGGACAGGTCCTCCTCCTCGCCAGGGGCCTCGCCGACGAGCATGAGCTGCGCGTCGGGATCGCCCTCACCGAAGACCAGGTTGTGGGATAGCTCGTGCAGGGCTTCGGCCCGGTCCGCCGCCTGCCGCTCCAGATCCTCCAGCGTCACGGATCCTTCATAACACGGGCCGTCCAGGCGAACCCGAACGGCCCGACGGGGCCTCACGGCCGTTGCTTCAGTGCGGTGCGTTGCTGAGAGGGGGGCGTTGGCTGCGGACCTCGCGGCGGACCTTGGGCTCGAGCCCGATCATCAGGAAGAAGTTCTCCAGGGCGTTCTCCTCGCCCTTGATCTCGGTGAAGGTGCCGTCGTCGGTACCGGTGACGAAGGGCAGCTCCTGGTAGCGGCGGAGCGCTTCGCGGACGACGTCGGAGGGACTCTGCGTCTGAGCGATCTCGGCGAGATGGGCGTAGACGGTACGGCGGGCTTCGGCGTGACGGCGGAAGGCGTCGGGGTTGTCGGTCTCGGCCGAGCGAAGTAGGTCCTGCTTGGCGATGCGCCGATAGTGCTTCAGGCCCCGGATGATCTCGTCCGAGCTGAGAACCACCTTGACGTCCATAGCCTCTCCCTTCGGGCGCTCTCGCGCCACAGAGCTACACGCCGCGGCCCAATGGGCCGTGGTTGCGAGCCGATCCACGTTGTGCGAGTACCAAGGCCTTCCGCCCGCACGCACGGCCGAGCTTGCGGCGGGTGCGGGCGCGCGTCGTTCATGTCGATCAAGCCTCGATCGGGGTCATGGGAACGGGCGGCAGGTCCTCCGCCGCGCCCGGAGACTCGAGCAGGTCACCGGAGTAACGTTGGAGCGCGCTCAACTCCTCTGCGTCGGATCGGTAGCCGCACGCAGGGCACTCGAGCTCGTTGAAACCCTCCACGTAGTAGTAGGTGATGGCCTCCCGGCTGCCGCACTGGGGGCAGGCGGTGCCTTCGCGTCGTCCTTCAGCGTCCACCAAGTCCGCTCCTTGGGACAGTCTAGCGCACTCCCCGGGAGCCCGTGGGCGCCCCGGCTGACGCTCCGGGAAGCGCCGTCCTGGACACCATCCGTTCGTTCAGCCGTGGGTCGTCCCAACCGCCAGCTCGAGCAGCTCCTCGGCGTGCCGGAGCGAGGCCTCGGTGACGCCGCCCGAGAGCATCCGGGCCAGCTCCTGCAGCCGCGCCTCCCGGTCCAGGCGCGCGACACGGGTGACCGTACGCTGCCCGGCCTCAACCTTGGATACCGAGTACTGCGCGTCGGCGAAGGCCGCCACCTGTGGAAGATGCGTGACCACCAGCACCTGGTGGCGCTCCGACAGGCGCTTGAGCAGCGCGCCGACGGCGCGAGCGGTGCGGCCCCCGATGCCGGCGTCGATCTCGTCGAAGGCCAGCACCGGCGAGTCGCTGCCGGTCACCAGGTGGAGCGCCAGCATGAGCCGGGACAGCTCGCCCCCGGAGGCCACGTCGGCGAGGGGCGCCAGCGGCTCACCGGGGTGCGCGACGAACAGGAATCGGACCTGGTCGCGGCCCTCGGCGCCGAGGTCGCCAGCGTCGAGGAGCTCCACCTCGAAGCGCGCCTGGTCCATCCCGAGGTCTGCCAGCAGCGGCGCGACCCTGCGTCGCAGGTCGTCCCCGGCCCGCCTGCGCGCGCTGGTGAGGGCGGCTGCCGTGGCGTCGAGCTCACCGCTGAGCGCCTCCGCTTCCTGCTCGAGCGCCTGGCTGTCGGATTCGGCGTGTTCGAGGCGCTCCCGCTCACGCGCGGCCTGCTCGCGGAACGCCAGCACGTCGGCTACCGTGGCCCCGTACTTGCGACGGAGCCCCTCGATGCGGGCGAGCCGTGCCTCCACCGCGTCGAGGCGGGCGGGATCGGCCTCGAACTCGGCGAGGAAGCTCTCGACCTCGCCAGCCACGGCCTGGAGCGCCGTCGTGGCCTGCTCGAGGTCGGCGGCCAGAGCGGACAGGGTGGCGTCGAAGCGGCCGCCCGAGCGGAGCTCGTGCAGCGCGGCGGCCGCGCGCTCGACGGCGTTCCCCTCGCCGTCGGTGAGCGCGGAGAAGGCGTGGCCGGCGGAGAACGCGATGCGCTCGGCGTGCCGGAGACGCTCCACCTCGGCGTCCAGGTGCGCGGTCTCGTCCGGTTCGAGCTTCGCGGCGTCGATCTCCTCGATCTGGAAGGCGAGCATGTCGAGGCGGCGCGCGCGATCGCGCGCGGCCTCGCGCAGCTCGGCGAGCCGCTGGAGGACGTCGCGGTAGTGGCGGAAGCGTTCGCGGTGGCGCTCCAGGTCATCCTTCTCCTGGTCGGTGAGCAAGCGGTCGAGCTGGCGCCGTTGCGCTTGCGGCCGGAGGAGGTCGGTCGCGCCGTGCTGTCCGAAGATCGCGACCAGGGCCGCACTGCGCTCCTCGAGCTCGCCGACGGTGACGACCTCACCGTCGATACGGGCGCTGTGTCGGCCGTTGCGGCTCAGCCGCCGCGAAGCGCTGGTGAAGGGGGCGTTCTCGAACAGCCCCTGGACGAGCGCTGCGTCACGTTCTGCGCGGATGAAGCCGGCATCGGCGCGAGCGCCCGTCAGCAGGGACAGCGCATCGACGAGGATCGACTTGCCTGCGCCGGTCTCGCCCGTGAGGGCGTTGAAGCCCGGCTCCAGCTCCAGCGCAAGCTCGTCGACGATGGCGAAGTCCCGCAGCTCCAGGGTTCGCAGCACGGCGTCCAGTATAGGGCGGCCCACGGACCGTCGCCGGCGGCGCCCGGCATCTGCCTGCGGCCGCGCCGGCCGCCTCGCCCGCTCGCGCTAGACTCCGGGCATGCACGATGCCGCCTGGCTCACCTGGGTGGAATGTCCGCGGGACGCCTGGCAGGGGTTGCAGGGTCACGTCCCGGTCGAGCGCAAGCGCGAGCATCTCGCTGCGCTCCTGCGCGCCGGCTTCCGGCACCTCGACCTGGGGTCGTTCGTCTCGGCACGCGCGGTTCCGCAGCTGGCCGACACCGAGGAGGTGCTCGCCGCCCTCGACCGCCCGCCCGACGCCGACTTCCTCTGCATCGTTGGCAACGAGCGCGGTCTCGAGCGCGCGCTGGCGGTTCCGAGCGTCACCAGTGTGGGTTTCCCACTGTCGGTCAACGAGACCTTCCAGCGCCGCAACGTGGGGCGGTCGCTCGCGGAGTCCTGGGCGCTGGTGGAGGCGCTGGCGGTGGGCGCGGCCGGGTCCCATCGGAGCCTGGTCGTGTACCTGTCGATGGGGTTCGGGAATCCCTACGGCGATCCGTGGAGCCCGTCCGACACCGCCGCCGCGGTGCGCCGCCTGCGCGATGCCGGCGTCACCCGCATCGCGCTGGCCGATACCGTCGGCAGGGCCGATGCGGACACGGTCCGGCGCGTGCTGGCGGAGGTGGAGCGCCCCGACGAGCTCGGGCTCCACCTCCATGCCCGGGCCGACGCCTGGGAGCCGCTGGTCGCGGCCGGGCTGGCGGCGCGGGTGCGCTGGTTCGAGGGTGCGCTCTCGGGTATCGGCGGTTGCCCCTTTGCCGGCGACACCTTGGTGGGCAACCTACCGAGCGAGCGCGTCCTGCCGTGGCTCGCCGCTCAGGGGCGCACCACCGGGATCGCCCTCGACGCCCTGCCCGGGTTGGCGGAGGACGCCGCGGCCATCGCGGCCCGGTACGCCGCCGGGCCGTAGTGGGGCGGCGGCCGGGAACTCAGTCGACGAAGGAGCCGCCGTGCCGCTCGAGCTCGTGGCGGGTGGCCGCCACGAGTTGCCGCAACGCCTCGTCCATGTCTCCGTGAACGGTGGCGCCTGCCGCGGCATGGTGCCCGCCGCCGCCGAGCTCGAGGCAGATCGCCTGCGCCGAGATGCGGTCGCGACTGCGCACGCTCAGCTTGACGCCCTCCTCCCTCTCCTTGAGCAGCGCCGCGACCTGCGATCCCTCGGCGTAGCGGATGATCCCGACGAAGTCGTCGGAGTCGTCGTCGCTTTCGCCGATGCGCTCACGCATGGCGCGCGTCAGGCGGGCGGTCACCAGGCGGCCATCGAGGTGGAAGTCCACGGTGGCCATGACCTCGGCCAGCATGCGGAAGTAGTCGGGGTGGCGCCACTGCAGGCGGTCGGTGAGCTCGGTATAGGGGACGCCGACGTCGATCAGGGCTCCTGCAGCCTCGAGCACCGCGCGATCGGTGTTGGCGTGCCGGAAGTTGCCCGTGTCCGTCAACATCCCGGTGAGGCAGGGCGTGGCCACGTCGACCGTCCACCGGAAGCCCATGGCGTCGAGGAGGTCCTTCACGATGAGGGCGGTGGCTGCCTTCGTCGGCTCCACCAGCGCGAGGTCGCCGAAGCGGTCGTTGGTGCCGTGATGGTCGATGTTGATCACCATCTCGGCGCCGTCGAACGGCGCGCCGACGGCGCGCGCCCGGTCGGCGGCATCCATGACCAGCAGGAGGCAATCGGCAGGCAGTGCATCGAGCGGAGCGCTCAACTCACCGTCTTCGGCCAGGAATGCGAGGAAGCGCGGCGGCTCGATCGGGAGCACGGCGCGCTTGCCTAGCCGTTCCAGAGCGCGTTTGAGCGCGAGGGTGCTTCCGAACGCGTCGCCGTCGGGATCCACGTGGCTCATGAGCACGATGGGCCCCCGCCATCCACTCAAGGCCCGGCCGATGCGCGCGAGTTTGGCGTCGTAGTCGCGTTCACCCACGGGTTCGGGGTGTCCGGGGCGCGACCCCGGGCGGTCGGGTGCTTGATCCATGCGGAGCATGATACCGCCGCTCCGGCCGCGCCCGTTTCGGGGCTTCGCGGCGAGCCGGGTGCCTGGGGCACGTGTGGCAGGTTCTGCCGGCGGCAGGGACGGGGGCCGCACATAATGGCGACATGGACCCAGACGACGGCGTCCCCGGGGGCGCAGGGGAGCCGGCACCGGGCTCGGACCACGAGGACGGTGGCGAGCCTGCGCCCGCCACGGGGGGGAACGCCGCCGGGCGGAGCGGCGGCCAACCGCCCGGCCCGCTCGATGCGGCCGGCGGCGACCGCTGGCACGCGTTGGAGCCCCTGGCGGAGGCGGGATCGCCGCCCGGTGCGTTCGGCCAGCCGCCTGCCGGTGCCGGCCGGCGGGGTCCGACCGTGCGGGTCCTCACGTTGCTGCTCGCGGCGGTCCTGGTGGTCGTGGCCGCCTTCGGTGGGACGCTCGGCCGGCACCGCGTGCTCCGCCCGGCTTCGCAGACGCTGCCGCCCGTGGTCCAGCCGACCGGCCAGCTCGCCGCCGCATTCCGGAGCGCCCGGCAGGCGAGCCTCCGCATCGAGGC
>CAZIBD010000060.1:0-18566 GCA_964536935.1 uncultured bacterium
TCGCTGCTGGCGGTGCTCATCCCGGTGAGCTTCATGGGCGGCTTCGCCGGCAACTTCCTCAGGCAGTTCGGCCTCGGTCTCGCCGCCGCGGTGTTCCTGTCGTGGCTCGAGGCGTTGCTGTTCCTCACGGTGCGCATGGCCTACATCGGCGACGCGCCGCCGCAGACCTGGCGTGACGCCGGCCGTCAGCTGCTGAACGTGGGGGCGGCGGTGCGCTGGGGCTGGCGGAACTGGCGCCGCGCCTGGGGCCTGATCGTCGCGGCCGGCGCCGCGTTCGCCATGTGGCGCTTCCTCCCACACGTCGACATGGTGGCGCTGTTGGCGTACCCGATCGCGCTGATGGTCCTGGCCTACGTGGTTCGCGTCGGGTTCGCCCTGCTCGAGGCTCTGACGGGCACGCTCCACGGTTGGACGGAGGCGGGCCTGCGGTGGGTGCGCGACAGCTACGCTGCGCTGCTCGCCCGCATGCTCCCCTACAGCGCCTGGGTCCTGGTCGGCGCGGCGGCGTTCCTTGCGCTCACGCTGTTCGTGGTCGGTCCGCGCATCACCCTCAACTTCGTGCCGCAGACCGACTCCGGGCTGATGGAGGTGGGCGCGCGGTTGCCATCGGGCACCACCCTGGCCCAGGCCAATCAGGTGGCCGGCAAGGTCGAGGACTTCCTGATGGGGCAGAAGGTGGTCCGCACGGTGCAGACCAGCGTCAGCAGCAACGACATCAACGTGCAGGCGCAGCTCATCCCCGTCACCCAGCGGCCGAGCATCTTCGCGCTGGGTGCTGAGTACCAGCGCTCGCTGCAGCAGGCGGTCGCCACCATCCCGGGCGCGCGCGTGTTCGTCCGCACCGGTGGGGGCTTCCGCGGTCAGGGCTCGGGCGTGAGCTTCAACCTGCTCTCGACCGACTACGCGCTGCTCACCCAGCGGCTGCAGGAGATCCCCAGCGTCCTGGCCAACGATCCCAGCGTGCTCAGCGTCGACACCGGCAACCAGCAGGCGTCGCCCGAGTACGACTTCGTCCCCAATCCGAACCTGCTGGCGGGGACCGGCATCACCGCCTCCACGGTGGCGCAGGTCCTGCGCAACTACACCGGCGGCTCGACCGCCGGTACCGTGCAAACCGGGGGCGAGAGCGACAACATCGTCGTGCAGCTCGACCCCGGCTACCTCAAGGACGCGCAGTCGCTGCTGTCGTTGCCGGTCTACTCGCCCACCCTGAAGACCAACCTGCAGGTGAGCCAGCTCGGCTCGATCGTCCAGAAACAGGCGCCCATCAGCATCCATCGCAGCAACCGGCTCTACAGCGCCGGCTTCACCCTCACGCCGAGCGCCACGGCGCCCAGCCCCATCCAGTTCCAGCAGCAGATCACCCAGGAGCTCACCAAGGCGGGCGTGCTCGACAGCAAGGTGACGATCGGGGCCGGGGACACCTTCGGCCGAGCGCGCCTGTCCAGCCAGCTGGGCACCCTAGGCCCGCGCGTGTTCGCGCTCGCCCTGCTCCTCGCCTACCTGGTGATGGGCGCTCAGTTCAACTCGTTCCGCTACCCCATCTACCTCCTGCTGCCCGTGCCGCTGGCGGTCGCGGGGGCCGTGTGGTTCCTGGTGGTGCAGGGGCAGTCGCTCGACATCTTCAGCCTCATGGGCATGCTGTTGCTCATCGGGTTGTCGGCGAAGAACGCCATTCTTTACCTCGAGTTCGTGGTCGAGCGCATCGGCAAGATGCCCTTCAAGGAGGCGATGGTGGAGTCCGCCCGGCTCCGCTTCCGGCCGATCGTGATGACGACGCTGACCGTGCTCGTGATCAGCTTCCCGCTGCTGTTCGGGCGCGGGGCGGGGTCGGAGTTCAACCACGGCATCGCGCTCGTGATGCTGGGCGGCATCGTGGTCTCGGCGCTGCTCACCTTCTTCGTGGTCCCCGCGGCCTTCTACCTGTTCGAACGGCGCAGGGAGGAAGCGCGGCAGATCGTGCCCGCGACGGCGGGCGTGGAGCGCGGAGAGACCACGCGCGCTCCGGGGGACTAGATGCTCCGAGCGTTGGCGGGGCGGCCGCCGCGCGGCGCGTCGAGGAGAGGGCGCTCGACACGCCGCGGGCGGTCGCCCCGCCTCTGCTTGCGCGGCCGGTCTCGCTCGCCTATAATGACGGTTCTGGTGGCAGAAGGCCCTTGACGGGCGAGCTGCCGCGAGCAGAAGCGCTGATCGACGCCGGGCGGTCCGAAGCAGGGGCGGCTCCGGCGCGTGTTGACGGCACCAACAGGGCAGGCGGCCGGTTCCGCCAGGGAACGGGTCGCGGGAGGTCGATGATGTTCGCAATCGTGAGTTCGGGCGGCAAGCAGTACCGGGTCGCGGAGGGCGACGTGGTGCGCGTGGAGAAGCTGGCCGCCGAGGCCGGCGAGACGGTGGAGCTTCCCGTGCTCCTTCTGGGCGGCGACGACGTCAAGGTCGGCACGCCTCACGTGGAGGGGGCCAGCGTCACCGCCGAGGTGATCGGACACGGCCGCGGGCCCAAGATCGACATCTACAAGTTCAAGGCCAAGAACAACTACCGCCGTCACCGCGGTCATCGACAGCCGTTCACCGACGTCCGGGTCACCAAGATCCAGGGCTGAGCACCCGAAGGAGTAGAGCGACATGGCTCACAAGAAAGGCGTAGGCAGCTCCAAGAACGGACGGGACAGCCAGTCCAAGCGTCTCGGGGTCAAGCGGTTCGACGGGCAGGTCGTCGCGGCGGGCAACATCCTCGTCCGCCAGCGTGGCAGCAAGTTCAAGCCGGGTCAGAACGTAGGCGTCGGCAGCGACTGGACGCTCTTCGCGCTCAAGGACGGCGTCGTGCGCTTCGCCGACAAGGGGCGCAAGGGCCGCTTCATCAGCGTCGAGGCGGAGGCAGCGCAAGCGAGCGAGGCCGTTCCGGCCGACTGAGCGGCGCGACGGTCGGCGCCGGACAACCCATCGACGGTACGTGGGCGCGGCCAGCGAGGTCGCGCCCCGTTTCGCGGGGTGTCGGCCCGGTGCCGGGTGGGAGCCAAGCATGCCTTTTCGAGACGTGCTCGACATCACGGTGGAAGGAGGGAAGGGTGGCGACGGCGCCCTCTCCTTCCTGCGCCTGAAGTACATGCCCAAGGGCGGACCCGATGGCGGACACGGCGGGGACGGTGGCAGCGTCTACCTTCGAGCCGTGGACGACGTTTCGTCGCTGGACCGCCTGGTACCGCACCGTCGCTACACGGCGGGGACCGGTCAACAGGGCGAAGGGCGCAACCGGACCGGCTCCGGAGGCGACGACCTTGTGCTCGAGGTCCCCGTCGGAACCAGCGCGGTCGATCTCGACAGCTCGGAGCTGGTAGCCGACCTCGTCACCGTAGGTCAGACGATCAGGGTGGCCCGAGGTGGCGAGGGCGGGCGCGGCAACGCCTCCTTTGCGAGCGCGCAGCGGCAGGCACCGAGGTTCGCCGAGTACGGGACGGCCGGCGAGCGGCGGCGCTTGCGGCTGGAGCTGCGCACCATCGCCGACGTCGGCCTGGTGGGCTACCCGAACGCCGGCAAGTCGAGCCTGCTCGCTGCGCTTTCCAATGCCAGGCCGGCTGTCGCGGCGTACCCCTTCACCACCTTGAGCCCCAACCTGGGCGTGGTGGAACGTGACCTCGAGCGGCTCACCATCGCCGACATCCCCGGGATCATCGAGGACGCCCACCTGGGGCGGGGCCTCGGCCTCGACTTCCTACGGCACATCTCCCGCACGCGTCTGCTCGTGTACGTGCTGGACATCGCAGCGGAGCCGGAGGCGACGCTGGCGTCGCTGCGCAGCGAGCTCCAGAGCTTCGACCCCGGCCTGCTGGAGCGGCCCGCCTTGCTGGCCCTCAACAAGATCGACCTGGCATCCACGGCAGAGGTCGCCGAGGCGGAGGCGTCCCTGAGCGCCGCCGGCCTCCCCGTCGTGAGCGTATCGGCCCTCGAGGGTCTTCAGCTCGCTCCGCTGGTCGACGCCCTGTTCGCACTGCTGCCGGAGCGGCCGGAGCCGATCGCCAGG
This sequence comes from uncultured bacterium, assembly GCA_964536935.1. Lineage (GTDB taxonomy): Bacteria > Deinococcota > Deinococci > Deinococcales > Trueperaceae > JASBRS01. Next base: position 4,019 of record CAZIBD010000060.1, read on the forward strand.
GAAGCGCCCGTGCGCCGCGTGGAGGTGCGCCCGCTGCAGGTCGCGCGACATCCGAGCGGGGAGGGCTGGGTCGTGCACGGAAGCGAGATCGAGGCGCTGGTCGACCGCTTCGACGCCTCCAACGCCGAGGCCGTGTCGTACCTGCAACGCTACTTCCGGACCTACGGCATCGACCGGATGTTGGCCCGGGCGGGGGCGGTCGATGGGGATGACGTCCACATCGGCGAGGCCGTGTTCGAGTACTTCTCCGACGAGCGGGAGGAAGAGACGTCCGGTCCGGAGGTGTGAGGGGCGGCACAAGCTTTGGGAGATGGCCCGCCGATGCCGTGGTGCGCGGGTCGGCCGGCCGACCGAGCCTTCTCACCTTGGTGTGGTTGAATGGTCGGTGCCGCCCGGTGGCGGCTGGGAGCGTGGCTGCGCCCGCGGCCGGCCGCCGGACGAACCGAGGAACGATGGCCGAACCCAATCCCCTTCCCGACCAGGACCTCTGCAGCCGTCCTCGACTCGCCCCGTACTGCACACGGGTGCGAGAGATGGTGTCGGACGAACGTTTCCAACACATCCAGCGTGTGGCGCGGCTCGCCGAGTCGATCGCGCTGGCCAACCGCTTCCCTGCCTCCGACGTCGACGCCGCTTGCCTTGCAGCCGTCCTCCACGACGCGGCCCGGGACCTGCCGGCAGAAGAGCTGTTGCGGCTCGCCCCGCCCGAGAACGGGCTCGAGGAGCGACATCCGTTGTCGGTCCATGGCCGTGCCGCTCGCGTCATCGCCGAATCGTGGGGTGTGGAAGACGCCGCCGTTCTGGAGGCGATCGAGGGTCACGTGTTCGGGGTCGTGCCCGACAACCGGGTGGGCATCGCTGTGTACATCGCCGACGTGTGCGAGCCCGGCCGCGGTGTGAACGACGACATCCGGGACCTCGCCATGCGGGATCTGGGCGCTGCCTACGAGAGGGCGGTGGCGTCGAAGGTCCAGTATCTGCGGTCCAAGGGCAAGAGCGTGCACCCGGCCACCCTGAGGGTCTATGAGCAGATTGCTCACCGTACGTAACGCACGCGTCCTGATGCTGGCCGGCCTGGTGATGGCGCTGGCCGGGCTGGCGGGCTACTGGCTCACCCGCGACGTGCCCCGTTCGCCGCTGAGCCGCGAGCAGCGCCAGCTCCTCGGAATCAAGGGCAACACGTTCCACGTGAGCTTCGTGGTGGCGGGTCGCGACATCTTCTACTCCAAGGCCGTGGCCGATCCCATCTACGGCAAGGGTGGCAAGATCGTCGGTTGGAACTACAAGGGTACGCGCAACACCGCCGGCGTCAACACCGACACCATCCTCTACGTAGACATCACGGGCGACAACATCACGATGATCGCGCTGCCTCGCGACATCTGGCTCAAGGATCTCGGGTATCGCATCAATGGCATCTTCGCCCGCCAGGGCCCGGATGCGCTGCGACGCCGGGTCTCCGCCATCCTGGGAGTTCCGGTCGATTACTACGCCATCATCAAGCTCGACATCTTCAAGCACCTCGTCGACGCCGTGGGCGGCGTCAACGTGGATGTGCCGTACGCCATGAACTACGACGACAACGTGGGTCACCTGCACATCCACCTCGCCGCCGGACCCCAGCATCTGGACGGGCAGCAGGCGGCCGACTTCGTTCGCTACCGCCATACCGCGCGAGGCGACATCGACCGCCTCGACAACGTCAAGCGCCTGGCCTATGCCCTGATGGCGAAGGTCAAGGCGCTGAACGTGGCCGCCGTAACCAAGGTCCCCAGCCTGGTCGACACCTTCTTCAAGGACGTGCAGACCGACGCGAGCCCGGCGCTGGTGCGCCAGCTGGCGTCGCGCGTGGCGAGCTTGCGCTTGAAGGAGACCGCCACCCTTCCCACGGAGGAGATCCAGGTGCCGGGCGTGGGCACGGTGCTGAAGGTCGATCCGGAGGACGTCAATCACTTCCTGGCCGAGACCTTCGGCGGCACGCCCCGCACCTACAGCCAGGCTCCCAAGGCCACTTTGTTGATCACTAACCGCAGCGGCACGCCCGGGCTCGGCCACTGGTTCCAGGGTCGTCTGGAGGCGATGGGTGTGCCGGCAAAGGATATCCTGGTGCACGAAAGCGGTACCGTCGACCCGACGCCGAGCCGGCTCGTGGCGACGCTGCCTGGCTGGACGGACGCCGAGTACTACGCCACGCTGCTCCATACCAGCAAGCAGCAGGTCGACCACCTCGACCCCTACCAGGGCAGGAACGTCGACCTCGAGCTGGTGCTCGGCAGCGACGCCACGGCCATGGTGCCGACCGGGGTCGACGTGGCGCGGGCGGCGAGCGCTCGGTGACGGAGCTCGTCAGCGAGGGAGGGACGTTGCAGGAGGGCACCAAGCTACCGGAGGAAGTGCAGCTCATCGTCGATGCGCTCGACGACAAGCGCGCCAAGGACATCGTGGTGCTGGACCTCACCGAGGTATCCGCCACGCTCGACTACTTCGTCGTCGCGACCGGCGAGTCGCACCTGCAGCTTCGTGCGCTGGAGGACGGCGTGCGCGAGCGCCTCAAGGAGCACGGCTACAAGCCGCGAGGCGTCGAAGGGCCGAGCGACCGCTGGGTGCTCATCGACTACGGCGGCGTGGTCGCGCACATCATGAGTCCGGACGCGCGCGACTTCTACGACATCGAGGGGCTGTGGGCCGACGCCCGGCGGGTGCAGGTCACCCCGGTCTGAGCGCTCCTTGACCGAAGCGCCGCAAGGGGGCCGGCACTGGGCGGAGGCCGTGGCTCGCCGGTACCTGGAGGGTCTCGGTTGGCGCGTTCTCGAGGCCAACTACGCGATCCGCGGTGGCGAGATCGACCTGATCGCCCGGGATGGTGCCACCGTCGTGTTCGTGGAGGTACGTCAGCGGCGCAGCGCGCGCTACGGGCATCCTGCCGAAACCATCGACCGCCGCAAGGTGGCGCGCTTGCGGCGGACCGCCCAGCGCTACCTGGTGGAGCGGCTCGGCGAGCCCGATGCCTTCAGCCGCTTCGATGCGGTGTTGGTGTTCGGCGACGCGCGTGCACCCACCCTCACCCACCTGCGAGACGTGGTCTGAGCCCTCCGGGGCGCCGTCCTCGTCCGTGCGATACTGCGCTCGTGCGCAGCGTCGGCATCATCGATCTGGGGAGCAACACCGCGAGACTGGTGGTGTTGCTCTACCGCGCCGGCTACCGGTACCAGCGCCTGGACGAGTTGCGCGAGGTGGTTCGGCTGTCCGAGGGCATGGGCGAGTCGCGCATCCTGCGGGCCGAGCCGTTCGAGCGAGGCCTGGAGGCGCTCCGGACCTTCCGCAGCTACTGCGACGCGGTCGGCATCGGCGACGTGCGCGCAACCGCGACGAGTGCCGTGCGAGCTGCGGTCAACGGCGAGGCGTTCGTCGAAGCGGCCCGGCAGAGGGCGGGCATCGAGCTCGAGGTGCTGACGGGGCAACAGGAGGCGGAGTACGGCACGCTGGCAGTCGCCAACAGCCTCGATGTGCGCGATGCAGCGGTCTTCGACCTCGGCGGCGGATCCATGCAGCTCAGCGTGCTGCACGACCGCAGGTTCCTGGAAGGCGGTGCCCTCCCGCTCGGCGCCGTGCGCACGACCGAGGCCTTCCTGCACGGCGACCCGCCCAAGGGCCGCGAGCTCAAGGCCCTGCGCAAGCACGTGCGGGAGGCGCTGGAGCCGCGCCTGGAAAGGATCCCCGAGCGGCTGCCGGTCGTCGGCATGGGGGGGACGCTGCGCAACCTCGCCAACATCGTCCAATCCCGCTCCGGCTACCGTCCGGACCTGCTGCACGGCTACCGGCTCGAACGCCAGGCGCTGGAGGACCTGATCGCCGAGCTCGCCGTGCTCCCGGTCGAGGAGCGCCGCAGCGTGAAGGGGCTGAACAGCGACCGGGCCGACATCATCGTGGCCGGAGGCACGGTCATCGCCGAGACGCTGGCCGCCCTCGATGCCGACGACGTGCTCATCAGCGGGCAAGGACTTCGTGAGGGGCTGTTCTATCCCTACCTCTTCCCGGACGACGGACACCTTGCTCCCGACGTGCGGGAGTTCAGCGCGCTCAACCTGATGCGGGAGTACTACGACAACCCTGCCCACAACGAGCACGTTCGGATGCTGTCGCTGCAGCTCTTCGACCAGCTCGCGAAGCTGCACGGCCTGGGCGCACGGGAGCGTTCGCTGCTGTCCGCGGCGGCGCTCGTGCACGACATCGGCATGGCCGTGGACTACTACGCGCACCACAAGCACGGCATGTACCTCGTGATGGGCCGGGCCCTGCCGGGATTCAGCCATCGCGAGCAGGTCCTCATCGCGTTGCTGGTCCGCTACCACCGCCGCGGCTCGCCCGGCGACCAGGGGTACGGCGCCGTGCTGAAGCCGGGCGATCTCGACCGACTCGGCAAGATGGCTGGCATGCTGAGGTTGGCCGAGTACCTCGAGCGCAGCAAGGCGCAGCGCGTGCGCGCGGTGCGGTGCCACGTCGGCGACGGCTACCTCCAGGTCGAGGCGCTGTCCGAAGGGGATGCCGAGATCGAGGTGCGCGAAGCGGCGGCGCGCTCCGATCTGCTGGCCACGTCGCTCGGAGTGACGGTCGAGATCGTGCCGGGGTACGAACCGAGGTGATCGCGACGGACGGCGATAATGCAGGCATGAACGGGCGCGTTCGCGTCAAGATCTGCGGCATCACGCGCGCCGAGGACGCGCGGATGGCGGAGAGGGCGGGTGCCGATGCGATCGGGCTGATCTTCGCGGAGCGCTCGAAGCGGCGGGTGAGCGTGTCGGACGCTGCCGCCATCGTGCAGTCCCTGGGGCCGTTCGTCACGCGCGTCGGCGTGTTCGTGGATGCCCCCCTGGACCGTGTCCGCGCGGCCGTGGACCGCCTCAAGCTCGGCGCGGTGCAGCTCCATGGCGACGAGCCCGCATCCTACGCCGCCGCCCTGCGCGGCGAGGTGATGGTGGTCCGGGCCGTGGCATTCGGGCCGGGCGTCACGCCCGCAGCGCTGGAGGACTACCCGGCCGACGCCTTCCTGCTGGACGCCCCGGCACCGGGGTCGGGCGAGCGCTTCGACTGGGCCGACGCATCGGCCTGGCGGGGTCACCCGCGGCTGGTGCTGGCCGGCGGGCTGACTCCGGAGACGGTGGGCGAAGGTGTGCGGGCGCTCGAGCCGTACGCGGTCGACGTGGCGTCGGGCGTCGAGTCGAGCCCCGGCATCAAGGATGGCGAACGTGTCCAGGCCTTCGTTCGTGCCGTGCGCGAGGCGTGAGCCGCCGGGGTTTTCCACAGCCGGCGGGCGTTGTCCACAGGCTTGTGGAGAAGCGCGCGAACGCTGACGGGGAGCCGACGGGTATCGCGTCGAGAGTCGGAATATCTGTCCAGGACGGTATTTCTTGCAATGAGCCTCGGAACCCTCCGCCTACCAGATCTGCCATGGCCCTGTCAAGAGCCCCGACTTTTCCACAGTTTGCATTGGTTATCCACAGATCGCACAATGGTCGTCGACCAGGGCGCAACTCCGGCGCTGCCGGAGGTGCGGGCCGGAAGCCGGAACCGAAGGAGAGAGGTGCACCGTGAACATCGTGTCGATCGCTGAAGCTCGCCGTTTCTCGCTCGAGACCGTGCAGAGCCGTGAGCTCGTCGCGGAGGGGGATCTCAGCGCCACGCTGCTGTGCTTCGAGGCGGGGCAGCGCGATGAGGACCACAGCTTCGAGTCCAGCTGCCTGTACCAGGTGCTCGAGGGCGAAGTGCTGCTACGCCACCAGGGCGGCAGCGACCGGGTGGGGACCGGGAAGCTCGTCAGCGTCGCCGCGGGCACGCGGCATCACCTCGAGAACGCCGGAGGCGGGCTGCTGGTGGTCCTGGCCACGCACGCACGCTGACGTGGCCAACGAGCGCACGGCCCACCGCATCGCGACGGCGGTGACGCTGGACGACCGCCGCCGTTCCCCGTATCGCGCCAATCGCAAGGCGTGGAAGGAGGAGGGCGACCGGCTCGCCGAGCAGCGGAACGAGGTCGCGCAGGGGGGCGGTCGCCGGGCGCGCAAGCGGCAACACGACAAGGGCAGGATGACCGCGCGCGAGCGCGTGGGCCGGCTGCTCGACGCCCAGACCTCGTTCGACGAGCTGATGACGTTCGCGGGCTGGGAGATGTACGCCGACGAGGGCGGAGCCCCTGCCGGCGGCGTCATCACGGGCCTCGGGCGGATCGCGGGCCGCGACTGGATGGTCATTGCGAACGACGCCACCGTCAAGGCCGGCGCGTTCTTCCCGATCACGGCGAAGAAGGTGATCCGGGCCCAGACCATCGCGCTCGAGAATCGCTTGCCCACCGTCTACCTGGTCGACTCGGCCGGCGTGTACCTGCCCATGCAGGACGAGATCTTCCCCGACCAGGACGACTTCGGACGGGTCTTCTACCTGAACGCCCGCATGAGCGCGATGGGCATCCCGCAGATGGCGGCGATCATGGGCAACTGCGTGGCGGGCGGCGCCTATCTGCCCGTCATGTGCGACACGCTGGTGATGACCGAGGGGTCCGGCCTCTACCTGGCGGGCCCGGCGCTGGTGAAGGCGGCCATCGGCCAGACGGTATCGAGTGAGGAGCTCGGCGGCGCGACGATGCACGCCGAGGTGTCTGGAACGGTCGATTTCCTTGAACCGGACGATGCCCATGCGCTGGAGCGTCTACGGCGCCTCGCGGCGGGGTACGCTCCGCAGCCGCGCGCCCCCTGGGCCCGTGACCGGCGCGAGAGCGTGGAGCCGGCGCACAAGGTCGAGGACCTCGAGGGCCTGGTCCCCCTCGACGGCGGGACCCAGCCGTACGAGATGCGGGAGGTCATCGCCCGTCTCGTCGACGGCTCCCACTTCGACGAGTACAAGGAGCGCTACGGCCGCACCCTGGTGTGCGGGACGGCCCGGCTGGGCGGCTTCCCGGTGGGGATCGTGGCGAACCAGAAACGTGTGGTCAAGAACCGCGGGCGCCTCGAGGTGGGTGGCGTGATCTACGCCGAGGCGGCCGACAAGGCGGCCCGCTTCGTGCTGAACTGCAATCAAGCCGGCATTCCCATCCTGTTCCTGCACGACGTCAACGGTTTCATGGTGGGCATTGATAGCGAGCAGGACGGCATCATCCGACGTGGTGCCAAGCTCGTCAACGCGGTCAGCAACAGCGTCGTCCCGCGCATCAGCGTCATCGTGGGCGGTTCCTACGGGGCCGGCCACTACGCCATGAGCGGCAAGGCCTACGCCCCGCGATTCCAGTTCGCGCTGCCGAGCGCCCGCTACGCCGTGATGGGGGGCCAGCAGGCGGCCAGGACCATCCTCGACATCCAGGCAGCACAGCTCGAGCGCTCCGGCGCCAAACCGGACGACGCCACGCTCGCCGAACTCTACGAGCGTATCCGGGAAGGGTACGACCGCGCGCTCGACATCCGCTACGGCGCCGCCCGCTTGTGGGTCGACGAGGTCGTGATGCCTTTGGAGCTGCGCGCCCGCCTGGTGCGCGCGCTGGAAGCGTGCGCGCTCGACAGCGAGCTGGCCCCGCTCAAGGTAGGGGTCTTCCAGGTCTGAAGGGGCCGGCAACCCCGAGCCGCCGGCGCACGACGCCTCCCGTGCCTCAGCCGGGAGGCCAGGCGCCCAGCGCTCGCCGGGCGTCGACGATCTGCGCGCAATGGTAGGCGTTGTGGTCCGCCAGCAGCATGAGCTGCCGCAGCAGGTCGTGCTGGCGTGCGTGCGGGAGGGGAGCGGTCAGGTCGCGCCCGGTGTCGCGGAGGAGCTCCAGGGCCCGGTCGCGTTCGGCGCGGACGGCCTCCAGGCTGCGCTCCCACGCCTGAGACGAGGCCGGTGCCGGCTCGGGGGGCCAGTAGCCCTCGGGCCACGGGGGCGAGGTCCAGTCGGGGTCGAGTGCGTACTGGAGGAGGTCCTCCTGCGCGAGCCGGATGTGCTCGAGCAGCTGCCACACGCTGTGGACCAGGCCGGGTGGGCGCTTGCCCCGGAGCTCCACCGGTAGACCCTCGAGCGCGCGCTCGAGGCCGACGTGCGCTCCTTCCCCGAGCACCAAAGCCTCGAGACGTGTGCGGATGACGTGCTCGTCCATGACGCTCCCTTCGCGGTCGGGGCCCCGGTAGACTCCGGCATGACCGCCGACCCTGTCCTCATGCTGCCCCACGATCCCGCCTGGTCGCGTCGCTTCGCGTCGGAGGCGGCACGGCTGCTGCAGGTCTTCGTCGGGGTAACGCTGGGGGTGCACCACATCGGCAGCACCGCGGTCCCGGACCTCGAAGCCAAGCCCGTTCTCGACGTGCTCCTCGTGGCCCGCGCGCTCGACGAAATCGATGGGCGGCGCCGGGATGTCGAGGCGCGCGGTTACCGCTGGCTCGGCGAGAACGGCTTGCCGGGACGCCGCTACCTCGAGGCCCGTCACGCGGGGGAGGGCATGGTGCACGTGCACGCGTTCGAGGTCGGCGACCCGGCGGTGAACCGGCACCTCGACTTCCGCGACTACCTGATCTGCCACCCCGAGCGCGCCGCCCGCTACGGCCGGCTCAAGCGCGAGCTGGCCGAGCTCCACCGCGACGATCGCGCTGCCTACACCGACGGCAAGACCGCGTTCGTCCGCGAGACCGAGGCGTTGGCGCGCGCCTGGCGGCAGCACCGTCTCGACGACGACCGCTGAGCGGAGCCGGCACCCCGCCGCGCCATCGCGCGGCGTTCCCGCGGCGCTACACTGGCCGGGCATGGACACGGTCTTCGTGGTCGAGCCGGCCGCCCCCGTCGACGGAGCGTGGCGGAGCTGAGCTTCGCGGCCCCCGAGTTCCTCTGGGCGCTGGCCGCCCTGCCCGTGGTGGTGCTGCTGCACTACGTGCGGTCACGTCGCCGCAGGCAGCAGGTCTCCGCACTCTTCCTCTGGCAGCGCGCCCGAAGGGCGGCGGAGCGCAGGAGGCGCATCGCGCCTACCTGGCTGCTGCTTGCCCAGCTCCTGTTCGTCGCGCTGGCGGCGTTCGCCCTGGCCCGGCCGCAGATCGGTGGCGGGGTGGCGCCCGACCGTATCCTCGTGATCGACGCGTCGGCCAGCATGGCGGCTCGTGACGGCAACGGCGTGAGGATCGACAAGGCACGGGCGGAGGCGGAGCGCCTCCTGGCGGGCGCCGGGCGGATCGCGGTGGTGCGGGCGGGCCTGGACGCTCGCGTCGTGCTGCCGTTGACGGGCGACCGGGCCGCGATCAAGCGCGCCTTGCAACAGATCGAGGTAGGCGATCGGAGCGCCGATCTGCAGCGCGCGGTTGGTGTGGCGGAGGCGATCGAGCGCGGCGCGCAGGTGGAGCTCATCACCGATCAGCCGCCGGTGGGTGGCGCCACGGTCGGCTACCACAATGTGGCCGGCAACGGGATCAACGTCGGCATCAGCGCCTTCGACCTGGGTATCCAGCAGGCGTACATCGGCGTCGTCTCCAACAGCCGCCGGCCGGTGCAGGTGGAGGTGACGCTCAGCCGGGGCAGTCAGAGCGTCGCCCACGGCACGGTGCTGGTGCCGGCCGACGGTACCGGCAGCATCACCTTCCCGGTGGACCAGGTGAGTGGCATCTACCGGGCCGCCATCACGCTGCCGGCCGGGTTGACCCCCGGCGATCCGGCGGGCGACGCGCTCACCCTCGACGACGTCGCCTACGCGGGCGCGCGACCGGTGAGCGCGGTGGTGCAGCAGAGCAACGCGTCGGTGGTCAAGGCGTTGGCGGCCGTTCCGGGGGTGACGGTACGGGTGAACGCTGCCGCGGCCCAGGTCGGGTCGGACCTGCGCGTGCTCACGCGCTCGAGCGCCGAAGGGCTCGCGCCGGGCAATTACCTGCTGTTCGCGCCCGCAGCGTCCAAGCCCGAGTACCGGGTGGTCCGCCAGTTCGATCGCGGGTCGGGGCTGATGCGCTTCGTCGATCTGCAGGACGTGGTCGTGGGGCTGGATCCGCAGCGCGTGCCGTGGCAGGTTGGGAACGGCTGGCAGGTGCTGGCCACCACGGGCGAGCTCGAGCCGGTGCTCCGCTACCGCGACAGCGGGGGCGTACGGGTGCTTCAGGCGGCGTTCAACCCGACCCAGACCGATCTCGTGCTGCGGGCGGCCTTTCCCGCCCTGATCGCCAACTACGTCCGGCGGGTGCGGGGCGACGCCACGCTCACGCTCGGAGCGTCGCTCCCTCCCGGCACCACCCTCGACGGCGCCGCGACGGCGTACGCACTCCGGCCCGGGGTCTACCAGGAGCCGGGCGGCCGCGTGGCACTGGCCAGCCTCGACAGCGAGGCCGAGTCGCGGCTGCCCGGACCCGTCACTGCGAAGCAGGCGGGTCGGGCAGCCCGAAGCGGGAGCCAGGCGCCCGGCGCGCTCGGCGAAGCGCCCGTCAGCTCGCTGGGGCTCGTCCTGCTGACGCTCGCGCTGCTGGCGCTGGTGGTCGAATGGCTGATGTGGAGCGGGTTTCCCATTCCGAGGTGGCCGCGCGCGCCCGCCTGGTTGCGCCGCAGACCGGGGCGCGGCCCCTGACGGTCGCCCCAAGGGCCCGTTCGCCGGTTCGACGCGCAGCGCCAGGGCCACCGTCATCTTTACGAGATCGTCGACCTGGATGAACAGGAACCGCGGCAGACCGTGACGGCGCCCCCCACCGCGGCACGAGGCCGGGTTGGTACGCTGTGGAGCGCGAGGGGGTGGGCCCTCGACCGGGAAGGGGAGAGAACGCGGTGGCGCGCGTCGACCTCAGTCTGCCCGCGGTGGTGGTGTTGCTCCTGGCGGCCGGTATGGCGACCCTGAGCAGCGCGGCCCCGCCGCATGAGCTGCTCCGCCAGGGGATCTTCCTGGGGGTGGGGCTGGCGTTGGCGTGGGTCGTCGTGCGGCTCGGCTGGCGGCGCATCTCCCGCCTCGCCCCGTACCTCTACCTGCTGAGCCTGTTCCTGCTGCTGATGGTGTCGGCCATGGGCACCACGGTCAACGGCGCCAAATCGTGGCTCTACATTGGACCGCTGCCCGGGTTCCAGCCGTCCGAGTTCTCCAAGCTGACGCTGATCCTGGTGCTGGCGGCGGTCATGCACGAGCGGCCGCTGCGGGGGCCGCTGAGCTATGCCAGGCCGATCCTGCTCCTGGTGCCGCCGCTGGCGCTGGTGGTGGTCGAGCCGGACCTCGGCACCGCGCTCGTCATCGCCGCCATCGGCGCCGGGATGATGCTGGTGCGGGGAGTGCCCTGGCGCCACCTCGCCGTGGCCGTGGTGCTGCTCGGCGTGGCCGTGCCCACGGTGGTGCTGCCGCACCTCGACGCCTACCAGCGCGCCCGGCTCGTGTCGTTCGTCAACCCGTCGGCCGACCCCCAGGGGAGCGGCTACCAGGTCATCCAGTCGACCATCGCGGTGGGGTCGGGGGGCCTCTTCGGCAAGGGATACAAGAAGGGCACCCAGGCCCAGCTCGGGTTCATCCCCTTCCGACAGACCGACTTCATCTTCCCGGTGCTGGCCGAGGAGGGCGGCTTCGTGGCGTCGGTGACGCTGCTGCTACTGTACGGCGTGCTGTTCTGGCGGCTCGTGGCCATGGCCAACGAGTGCCCCAAGGACCGCGACAAGCTGGTCATCATGGGGGTGATGGTGCTCATCAGCTTCCAGGTGCTGGTGAACATCGGGGTCACCCTCGGGCTCGCGCCGGTCACGGGCATCACGCTGCCTCTGGTGTCGTACGGCGGCACCAGCATGATCTCCACGCTGATGGCCCTGGGGCTCGCCCTGGTGGTTCACCGCGATCGCTTCGCAGAGTGGTGAGCCGCGCGGCAGGACTCGTGGCGTCCGCCCCATTCCAGGCCTGGACCGGCTGCTAGAGTCAGGCCACGATGCGATTCCGTGGCATTCTCCTGACGGTCGTGGTGCTCCTCGCGGCGATCGTCGCGGCCCTCAACTGGGGGGCGCTCGTGCAGCCGGTGCCCATCGACTTCCTGGTAGCGACCTGGCAGGGGCCGCTCGGCCTCGTGCTGTTGCTCGCCTCGGTGGCCCTGGCCGTGCTCTTCTTCCTGGCCGCGCTGCTCGATCGGGCCGGGCAGCTCAGGCAGGTCACGCAGCTCGATCGCCAGCTGCAGGCCGTCCGTTCCAAGCTCGGTGCCCGGGAGCGCGAGGCGGCCGACCGCTTCGAGGGGCGGTTCGATGCCGCGTTCGCCGAGCTCAAGGGCCAGCTGAGCGCCCTCAAGGAGAGCGTGGACTCGCGCATCGGCACGGCTTCGGTGACGTTGGAGAACCGGATGGCCGAGCGCTTCGAGGTGCTCGAGGGCTCTGTGCGCGACACGCTGGCGTCGATGGAGGCCCGCGACAAGGAGCGGAGCGACGCGGTGCTCGATCGTGTGGCGCGCGTTCGCAACGAGCTGGCTGCGGACGTCGCCCAGGCCGAAGACGCGCTGGCGCGGCTGGTGCGGCCCGGCGGCCCGGAGGGTGGAGAGCCGTGAGTGCTACGTGCTCCTTCGGCGGCGTCTGCTAGCTTGTCATCCATGAGCGGGCTCGATCGGGAGCGGATGAAGGAGGAGATCCTGGAAGCGCTGAAGGTGGTGCGCGATCCGGAGATCCCCGTGAACGTCGTGGACCTCGGTCTGGTCTACAACCTGGATATCGACGACGAGGGGCACGTCGACATCGACATGACGCTGACGAGCATGGGGTGCCCTGTCCAGGACCTCATCCAGTCCGACGCCGAGCTCGCCGTCATGAAGGTCGACGGGGTGAGCCGGGTCAAGGTCGACTTCGTCTGGTCGCCCCCCTGGTCGCCGCAGAAGATGACCGAGGACGGCAAGAAGCAGATGCGCATGTTCGGCTTCAACATCTGAGACGCCGGCGCCGCCGTCGGCGAAGGCCGTGGTTGAATGGCACCATGCTGTTCCGCTCTCGCCGACGGACGCCCTCGCGCCGCGAGCAGTGGCGCGACTTTGCGCGGCGGCTCGAGCTGGAGGACGCGCACGCGCACGAAGCGCGCCTGCGCGAATGGCTCGATCTCGGCGACCGGCCGCTGGCTCCGCTGTACGGCCTGAGGCGACCCCGGCAGCCCACCCTCTTCGTGTTCGACCACGAGCGTGCGCGTTCGGGCCCGACGGGAACCGTGACCACGCTGGCGACGGGGATCCTCCTGCGCGCCGCCGCGCCGCTGGCCGTTGCGTCGCTGCGAGCGCAGGCTCGTCGCAACCCGGTCCTGGAGTCGATCGAGGCCGGGCGCACCGGCAGCCGGCGGCTCAGCTTCACCGAGCTCCCCGACTTCGACGAGGACGTGAGCGTCTTCGCCCGCGACGAGGCGGCGGCGCGAACCTGGTTGACCAAACCGGTCCAGCTCGTCTTGCAGAGGATGCTGGTGCGCCGTGGCGTCAGCCCGGTGCTGGTGGTCGGCAGCCGCCACATGCTGGTGCTGATCGAGGGACCGGAGCCGACCCCGTTCGAGTCGGTCGAGGCGCTCGCCACCGACCTGTTCACGCTCTACGCGATGGTGGAGGGCACGGTCGACGGCGGGTCGGGCGCGGCCGGCGAGGGGACGGTGCGGCCCGAGGCGTGATCCACCGTTCGCGGCGGAGAGCTTGAGAACCAGGCCCCGAACATCCCCGGCCGGCTGGCGGCTCAGCCCCGATGGTAGGGGTGCCCGGCGCGGAGCGTCTCCACCCGGTAGAGCTGCTCCAGCAGCACCAGGCGTGCGAGCTCGTGCGGAAGCGTGAAGGGGGAAAGGCTCCAGCTCTCGTCGACGCGCCCCGTTAGCCAGGGGGCGTGGCCCTCGGCGCCGCCGACGAGGAGGCTGAGCTGGCTGGTGCCTCGGAGCTCGAGCTCGCTCACGTAGGCGGCCAGCGCGCGTGTGCTGAAGGTCCGGCCCCGTTCGTCGAGGGCCACGGTCCTGCCTCGGGCCGCGGCGAGCAGGGCGGCGCTCTCGGCTTCCCGTGCCGCGTCGCTGCCCGGCGCCCGCCCCTCCTTGACCTCGACGACCTCGATCCGACCGAGCGGCGCGAGGCGCTCCACGTAGTGACGGCAGGCGGTGGCGTAGAACCCTCTCTTGAGCCGGCCCACGGCGATCAGTCGATAGCGCACGTGCGGGACCTCAGGCGTCGTGCTCGGCGGCCTCCAACGCGCCGGCGTCGGAACCGTCCGGGTGCTCCTGCGGCGCAGCGTCTGCGGCATCTGCACGGGCACTCCGAGGAGACTCGGAGCCGGCGGCGGTCTGCGCCTGCGGGGGCGAGTCCGCTGGCGCGAGCTTGTCGAGGAACTCGCGCCTGCGCGTCTTGCGCAGCCCGCTGGCGTCGAGCGCCTCGGTGAGAGCGCTCTCGTCGATCGCCTGGAGCAGCACCTGCAGCTCGCTGGCGGAGAAGGTGCGCGCACCCAGCACGTGCTCCTCGAAGGCCTCGTAGGCGAGCGGGCAGACGGCGCGGACCATCGTCGCCATGGCGTCGCCGTAGGCACGGATCTCGTACTGGGCGTGCCAGTCCATGCGCAGCCGCAGGAAGTGGAACAGGTTGTTCAGGTCGATCTGCCAGTACATCTCGGTGTACAGGCTGAGCGG